>JAEZCL010000224.1 GCA_023433585.1 Pseudomonadota bacterium | reverse complement strand
CCGCCGGACAGGTCGCGCGGCGCGCGACCCAGCAGCGCCTCAAGCCCCAGCAGCGCGACCGTGTGATCCAGCGGCGGGTTCGCCTCGCCCAGCCGCCGCGCGCCGTAGAGCAGATTGTCGCGCACGCTCATGTGCGGGAACAGGCGCGCGTCCTGGAACACATAGCCGATGCGCCGCCGCCAGGCCGGGACCGCCACGCCCCGCTCGCTGTCGAACAGGACCTCGCCGTCCAGCGCCACGCGCCCGCGCCCGGGCCGGATCAGGCCCGCCACCAGTTCGGCCACGGTGGTCTTGCCCGATCCTGAACGGCCGAACAGGCAGGTGATCCGCGCCGCCGAGGCGATGTCTGCGTCGAGGGTGAAGTCGCCGCGCGTCACCTGGGCCGCCACCTCGAGCATCATCGTGCGCCTCCTGCCCGCCGCGCGGCGCCGCGCGCCATCCCTTCGGAGACCAGCAGGGCGCCGATGGAGACCACGACCGAGATCAGCACCAGCCTGAGCGCCGCCGCCTCGCCGCCGGGAACCTGGGTCAGGTTGTAGATCGCCAGGGGCAGGGTCCGCGTCTCGCCGGGGATGCTGGAGACGAAGGTGATGGTGGCCCCGAACTCGCCCAGCGCCTTGGCGAAGGCCAGCACCGTCCCCGCCGCCACCCCGGGCAGGGCCAGCGGCAGGGTGACGGTGAGAAAGCGCACCGCCGGCCGCGCCCCCAGGCTCTCGGCCGCCCGCTCCAGGCGTGGGTCCACCAGGTCGAACGACAGCCGCACGGCCCGCACCAGCAGGGGAAAACCCATGATCCCGGCGGCCAGCGCCGCACCGGTCCAGTCGAAGGCGAACACGATCCCGAACGGCGTCAGCGCGGCGCCGATGGGGCCGTTAGCGCCGAACAGCAGCAGCAGCGCATAACCCGTCACCACCGGCGGCAGCACCAGCGGCAGGTGCGTCAGGCCCGACAGCAGCGCCTTGCCCGGAAAGTCCGCGCGCGACAGCAGATAGGCCAGGGCCACGCCGGGCGGCAGGCTGAACAGCACGGCCGTGACCGCCACCCTCAGCGACAGGCCGATGATCTCCAGTTCGGCGGCGCTGAGTCCGATCATGAGGGCGGCGGCGCGAAGCCGTGGTCGCGGAACAGGGCCTGCCCCCCGGGACCGCTCAGGAATTCGAGGAAGGCGCGCGCGCCCTCGGCGTCGGCGCCCTCGCGCCGCACGGGCGCGGCCGGATAGACGATGGGTGTGTGGGTCTCGGGCGGGAAGACGGCCACGACCCGGACCCGGGGTTCGGCGCGGGCGTCGGTGGCGTAGACCACGCCGAGCGGCGTTTCGCTCCGCGCCGTCAGGGCCAGGGCGGCGCGCACGTTCTCGCCCAGGGCCAACTGGTTCTCGACCTGGGGCCACAGGTCGAGATCGCCCAGGGCCTCGCGCCCATAGCGTCCGGCGGGAACCTCGGGCTCGGCCATGGCCAGCCGTCCGCCCCGCAGCCGCCCCGCCAGGTCCGCGCCGCGCTCCAGCGAGAAGGGCCTCTCGGGCGCCGAGGCCGGGGCGATCAGCACCAGGCTGTTGGCCGCCGCCGTGCGCCGCGCGGCCGCGTCGATCAGGCCGCGTTCGTCCAGCCAGTCCATCCATGCTTCGTCGGCCGAGATGAACAGGTCGGCCGGCGCCCTCTGGGCGATCTGTCGCGCCAGCTGGGCGCTGCCGGCATAGACGCCGCGCACGGCCCGGCCGGTTTCATCCGCGTAACGCGCGATCGCGGCGTCCAGCACCTCGCCCAGGCTGGCGGCGGCGAACAGGCTGAGCGCCGCCGTATCGCGCGCGCCCGGCGAACAGGCCGCCAGCGGGACGGCCGCCAGCAGCCCGAGGGCCGTCCGGCGCGACAGCCTGCGCGATGATGCGGTCATGGATGAGAATCCCTTGTGGCGCCGGGCACGCTATCACGGTCCAGAGGCCCTGGCCGCGACGAACGCGGCGTCGTTCCTTGACCTTCGTCAAGCAGGCGGCGGCGCGGGGTCAAGGGACGCGCGGCCGTTGGCGGCTACAGCTTCCGATGAGTTCGCTCCGAGCCCGTCGGCCTAAAGCGCATCCGCGCCATGGCCTGCGGGCCGGGCCCGCCGGGGCCGAGGGCGACGGGGGAAACCCCGCCGCCTCCGTGTTTGGAAAGGAGCCCAGCATGGCGCGCGACGCCGGCTTTGCGGCCGACGGCTTCGGCCGCCGGTTCCACTATCTGCGCCTGTCGGTGACGGAGGTGTGCAATTTCCGCTGCACCTACTGCCTGCCGGACGGCTGGAAGAAGACCGGGCCGCTGTCCTTCCTGACGGTGGATGAGATCGGGCGGCTCACGACCGCCTTCGCCGAACTGGGCCTGCGCAAGGTGCGCCTGACCGGGGGCGAGCCCACGGTGCGCAAGGACTTCACCGATATCGTGGCCGCTGTGGCCGCCGCGCCGGGCGTGGCCAAGACGGCCCTGACCACCAACGGCTGGAACCTGGCGGGGAAGGTCGGCGCATGGCGCGCGGCGGGCCTGACCCATGTCAATGTCAGCCTCGATTCGCTCGACCCGGAAGGGTTCCGGCGCATCACCGGCCATGACCGGCTGCATCAGGTCCTGGACGGACTGGACGGGGCGCTGGCCGAGGGGTTCGCGGCGGTCAAGGTGAATGCGGTGCTGCTGCGGGAGACGGCCGAGGCGGGGTTCGAGCCCTGGGCGCGGTTCGTGCGCGAACGGCCGGTGGCGGTGCGCTTCATCGAACTGATGCGCACCGTCGACAACGCCGACTATTTCGCCCGCCACCATGTGCGCGGGGACGGCCTGCGGACCTGGCTCGAGCGTGAAGGCTGGACCCCGGCGCCGCGCGCCCCGGACGGCGGCCCGGCGACCGAATACCGCCACCCGGATTACGCCGGCGCCATCGGTCTGATCGCGCCCTATGCGCCGGGCTTCTGCGACAGCTGCAATCGCCTGAGGGTCACCGCGCGCGGCAAGCTGCGGCTGTGCCTGTTCGGCGACGGCGGCGTGGATCTGCGCGATCTGCTCCAGGACGACGGGGACCGCGAGGCGCTCCAGGCGCGCCTGACCGACGCCCTGACGGTCAAGCCGAAGGGACACCGCCTGGCGCAAGGTCGGCCTGGCGACCTGCGCAATCTGGCCCAGTTGGGGGGGTGACCCCGGCGGGGCGGGGTCAGGCGGCCCTGTAGATGCTGCGGCGCGAATCCGACGCCCAGCGCTCACTTTCGGCCTCGCCGATGACGTCCGCCTGAGGCGGCATGTGATTGTCGATCAGCAGCGAAGGCCGGGCGAGACGCTCGAGCGCCTCGGGCCGATTCAGGGTCACCTCCGGCCCTTTCACCACCACGCCGTGGCTCGCCAGGTTGGCGAAGGCCCGCGACAGGTTCTCGGGCGTCATACCCAGCAGCGACGCCAGCACGCGCTTTTCGTGAGGCAGGACGATGGTCCGGCCCGATCCCTGAGAGACCCGCTGGCTCACCAGATAGTTCGCCAGCCGTTCGGACCCGCTGCGCAGCTTCTGATTCTTCACCGCGCGCACCAGGCCGCGGTAACAGCCGGACAATTCCTGGGCGACCGCAAAGCCGAATTCGGCGTCCTGCCGCATGGTGCGGCGAAACGCCTCGCCCGACAGCATCAGAATCTCCGATCGTTCCAGGGTGTGCGCGGACATCAGGGCGTCGGTGTCCAGCACCACCGCCGCCAGGATGAAGGTGGACACCGACCGCAGGATCGCCAGGGTCGTCTCCTTCTCCTTCCACGAGCCCTGAAGCTCGACGGTTCCATCCAGCAGGACGTAGAGGAAGTCGACCTGATCGCCTTCCATCAGCAGGGTCGTGCCCGCAGGGAAACGCTGCAGGAAGGCCCCCGCCGTCACGTCGCGGAAAACCTCGGGCGACGCCTTGGCGAACAACGGCAGGGCTTTCACCCGGTCAAGATCGGAAGGGCGCATGGTCATGGCGGCTCGACTCCTGAACGCCCGGATTCCAGGTGGATGGCAAGGGCGATGAGGCCCATGCCGCCATGGTTCTCCGCCTCATTCCTTGATGTAGGTCAATTCCGGTAATGATTATTTCCATTAGTGCAAGTGATGATGATTATTTGGTTCAATATTATAAATCAGCCTTTCTTTACGGCAGAGATGAGATCAATTATCAATTGATTGAAGTCAATTCGAACCGCATGTCGTGCTGTTAGACGTCCTCGTTACTGGCGCAGATCGCGCCGATTGCCGTGGACTTCAGCATGCCCGTCACTTCCGACAAGGCGGCGCCCGGCGCGGAACCCGCGCTCTGGATGAGCACCATCGCCTTCACCGCCTGTTTCGCGGTGTGGACGATCTTCGCCATCATCGGCGTTCAGATCAAAGCAGACCTGGGACTGAACGAGACCCAGTTCGGCCTTCTGGTCGGCACGCCCATCCTGACGGGGTCGCTGGTGCGGGTGGCGCTGGGGGTCTGGACCGACCAGTACGGCGGGCGCGTCGTCAATCTGATCGTCATGCTGCTGGCGGCGGCGGCGACGTTCCTGCTGTCCTACGCCCAGACCTATCCGCAGTTCCTGATCGCCGCGCTGGGCGTGGGCATGGCGGGCGGTTCGTTCGCGGTCGGCGTGGCCTATGTCTCGCGTTTCTATCCAGCGGAGCGGCAGGGCACGGCGCTCGGCATATTCGGATCGGGCAACGTCGGCTCGGCGGTGACCAAATTCGCCGCGCCCTTCGTCATGATCGCCCTGGGCTGGCAGGCGGTGGCCCAGATCTGGGCGGCGGTTCTGCTCGGCATCGCCCTGATCTTCTTCCTGACCACGCGCGACGATCCCCTGACCGTTCACCGCCGCCGGACCGGCGAGAAGCCGGCCGCCGCCTGGCTGCAGCTGGCGCCGCTCAAGGACATCCGGGTCTGGCGCTTCTCGCTCTACTATTTCTTCGTCTTCGGCGCCTTCGTGGCCCTGGCCCTGTGGCTGCCGCACTATCTGACGGGGGTTTACGGCCTGAGCATCGCCGCTGCGGGCATGCTGGCGGCCGCCTATTCCATCCCCGGCTCGCTGTTCCGCGTCTTCGGCGGCTGGCTGTCGGACCGCATCGGCGCGCGCAAGGTGATGTACCTGACCTTCGTGGTCAGCGTCCTGTGCGCCTTCCTGCTGTCCTATCCGCCGACCTCCTATGTGATCGAAGGCGTCCGAGGCCCGATCCGCTTCCATCTCGAGATCGGCCTGGTCGGCTTCGTCGTCCTGATCTTCGTGCTGGGCTTCGCCATGAGCCTGGGCAAGGCGGCCGTCTTCAAGCACATCCCGGTCTATTATCCCAACCACGTCGGCGCGGTCGGCGGGCTGGTGGGGATGATCGGCGGGCTGGGCGGCTTCGTCCTGCCGATCGTGTTCGGCCTGCTGGTCGACTTCACCGGCATCTGGACCAGCTGTTTCATGCTGCTGTTCGTGCTGGTCGGCATCGCGCTGGTGTGGATGCACCTGTCCGTGCGCCGCATGGAGATGGCCCATGAGCCGGCCCTGTCCGACCTGCCGGCGTTCCCGGAGCTGGGCGAGCCGGAGCCGCGCCATGTTCTGAACGACTGGCGGCCCGAGGAGCCGGCCTTCTGGGCCGAGACCGGGCGGCGCATCGCCTATCGCAACCTGACCATCTCCATCCCCAACCTGCTGCTGGCCTTCGCCGTGTGGATGCTGTGGTCCACCGTCGCCACGCGGCTCAATTCGGTCGGCTTCCAGTTCTCGACCGCCCAGCTGTTCTGGCTGACGGCCCTGCCCGCGCTGTCGGGGGCGACCCTGCGCATCTTCTACAGCTTCGTGGTGCCGATCCTGGGCGGGCGGCTGTGGACCGTGCTGTCCACCCTGTCGCTGCTGATCCCGGCCATCGGCATGGGCCTGGCGGTGCAGGACACCGCCACCCCCTACTGGGTGTTCGCGGCCCTGGCGCTGTCGTGCGGCCTGGGCGGCGGGGCCTTCGCCTCGTCCATGGCCAACATCGGGTTCTTCTTCCCCAAGGCCGAGAAGGGCAACGCCCTGGCGCTGAACGCCGGGCTCGGCAACCTGGGGGTCAGCGCCCTGCAGTTCCTGGCCCCGCTGGCCACCGGCGTCGCCCTGTTCGCCCCGATCGTCGGCGCGCCCCAGACCGTCAGCGCGGACGGCGTCGAACAGCAGATCTGGCTTCAGAACGCCGGCTATCTGTGGGCGCCCTTCATCGTCGCGGCGGCTGCAGCGGCCTGGTTCGGCATGAATGACGTGGCCTCGGCTCGCGCCTCGTTCAGCGAGCAGGCCGTGGTGTTCAAGCGCAAGCACAACTGGCTGATGTGCTATCTCTACATCGGCACCTTCGGTTCCTTCATCGGCTTTTCG
Organism: Pseudomonadota bacterium; assembly: GCA_023433585.1. Classification (GTDB taxonomy): domain Bacteria; phylum Pseudomonadota; class Alphaproteobacteria; order Caulobacterales; family Caulobacteraceae; genus Brevundimonas. Next base: position 16,096 of record JAEZCL010000224.1, on the reverse strand, counting down.
GCGGCCTTCCCGCTCCTGGGCCGCACCCTGTTCCCCGACGTCAATGTGCTGCAGATCGCCTTCCTGGGGCCGCTGGTCGGCGCCGCTTCGCGCGCCCTGACCGGCTGGGTGTCGGACCGCTGGGGCGGGCACAAGGTCACCCAGGGCGTCTTCGCCGCCCTGATCCTGGGGGTGATCGGGGTGCTCTACAGCATCGGCGCGACAGGCGCCGCCCCGTCCTTCCCGCTCTTCTTCGCCGCCTTCATGTGGCTGTTCTTCTGGACCGGCGTGGGCAACGCCTCGACCTTCCAGATGATCCCGGCCCTGGTGCGCGCCGACATGCCCCGGCTGATGCCGGACGCGGCGCCGGACGAACGGCTCAAGGCGGCAGAGCGGGAATCGGCGGCCATCGTCGGCTTCTCGTCGGCCATCGGCGCCTATGGCGGCTTCTTCATCCCGCTGGCCTTCGCCGGCTCGATGGGCGGGACCGGCGGCCCGGCGACGGCGCTGTATGTCTTCCTCGGCTTCTACCTGACCTGCGCGGTGGTGAACTGGCTGTTCTACGCCCGCAAGACCTCGATCCTGAACCTCTCTCCCGACAAGGCGGCCTGAACCATGAGCAACACCCTGGACCGGCTGGCTTTCTTCAAGCGCAAGACCGAACTGTTCTCAGGCCGCCACGGCGTCATGAACGACGACGACCGCGGCTGGGAGGAGGCCTATCGAAACCGCTGGCGCCACGACAAGATCGTGCGCTCCACCCACGGGGTGAACTGCACCGGTTCATGCTCATGGAAGATCTACGTCAAGGGCGGGATCGTCACCTGGGAGACCCAGCAGACCGACTATCCGCGCACGCGGCCCGAATTGCCCAACCATGAACCGCGCGGCTGCGCCCGGGGCGCCAGCTACAGCTGGTATCTGTATTCGGCCAACCGGGTGAAATATCCGCTGATCCGCGCGCGCCTGCTGAAGCGTTGGCGGGCGGCGCGGGCGACCCTGACGCCGGTCGCGGCCTGGGCCTCGATCCAGGAGAACCCGGCGGCGCGCGCCGACTATGTGACGATGCGCGGATCGGGCGGCTTCGTGCGCGCGACCTGGGACGAGGTCAACGAGCTGATCGCGGCGGCCAACGCCTATACGGTCAAGCGCTGGGGCCCGGACCGGGTGTTCGGCTTCTCGCCCATTCCGGCCATGTCGATGCTGTCCTATGCGGCGGGCGCCCGTTACCTGCAGCTGCTGGGCGGGGTCTGCGGCTCGTTCTACGACTGGTATTGCGACCTGCCGCCGGCTTCGCCCCAGACCTGGGGCGAGCAGACCGACGTGCCGGAATCGGCGGACTGGTACAACTCGGGCTTCCTCTTGCTGTGGGGTTCGAACGTGCCCCAGACCCGCACGCCGGACGCCCACTTCTACACCGAGGCGCGCTATCGTGGGGCCAAGTCGGTGGTCATCTGTCCGGACTATTCCGAAGCCTCGAAATTCGGCGACCTGTGGCTGGCGGTGAAGCAGGGCACGGACGCGGCGCTGGGCATGGCGTTCGGCCATGTGATCCTCAAGGAGTTCCACGTCGACCGGCAGGTCCCCTACTTCCAGGATTATCTGCGCCGCTATTCGGACCTGCCGATGCTGGTGCGGCTGGTCCCGCAGGACGGCGGGCTGGTCGCCGAGCGGATGCTGCGCGCCTCGGACTTCAGCCGCGCCCTGGGCCAGAAGAACAATCCCGAGTGGAAGACCGTGGCCATCGACGAGACCTCCGACAAGGTGGTCGTGCCCAACGGCTCGATCGGCTTCCGCTGGGGCGAGGAAGGCCGCTGGAACCTGGAGGAGAAGGAGGCCGGCGGCGCCGAGACCAAGCTGCGCCTGGGCCTGAAGGGCGTGCATGACGAGGTGGCGGCGGTGCGCTTCCCCTATTTCGCCAACACCGCCTCGAACGGCTTCACCTCGACCGACCATCCGGACGTGCTGGTGCGCAACGTGCCGGTCAAGCGCATGAAGCTGAAGGACGGCGAGGCGCTGGTGGCCACCGTCTATGACCTGTTCCTGGCCAACTACGGCGTCGATCAGGGGCTGGGCGGCGAGCACATGCCGGTCGATTTCGACGATCCCCAGCCCTATTCCCCCGCCTGGGCCGAGGCCATCACCTCGGTGCCGCGCGACCAGATCATCGCCACGGCGCGCGGCTTCGCCGGCAACGCCGAAAAGACCAACGGCAAGTCCATGGTCATCATCGGCGCGGCGATGAACCACTGGTTCCACATGGACATGAACTATCGCGCCGTCATCAACATGCTGGTGATGTGCGGCTGCGTGGGCCAGTCGGGCGGAGGTTGGGCCCACTATGTCGGCCAGGAGAAGCTGCGGCCCCAGTCCGGCTGGGCGCCCGTCGCCTTCGCGCTGGACTGGCTGCGGCCGCCGCGCCAGCAGAACGCGACCTCCTATTTCTACGCTCACACCGACCAGTGGCGCTACGAGACCGTGGCGGTGGACGAAATCCTGTCGCCGACGGCGCCGGACGGCGACTGGTCCGGCTCGCTGATCGATTTCAACGCCAAGGCGGAAAGGCTGGGCTGGCTGCCCTCGGCTCCGGCGCTCAAGACCAATCCGCTGGAGGTGTCCCGTCAGGCCGCCGAGGCCGGGGTCGATCCCAGGGACTTCACCGTCCAGCGCCTGAAGGACCGGTCGCTGGAAATGTCCTGCATGGACCCGGACGATCCGGCCAATTGGCCGCGCAACATGTTCGTCTGGCGCTCCAACCTGCTCGGCTCGTCGGGCAAGGGGCACGAGTATTTCCTCAAGCACCTCCTGGGCGCCGCCCACGGCGTGCAGGGCAAGGACCTGGGCGAAAGCGGCAGGGCCAAGCCCCATGAGGTCATGTGGCGCGACGAGGCCCCCGAGGGCAAGCTGGACCTGCTGGTGACGCTGGACTTCCGCATGTCCACCACGGCGGTCTATTCCGACATCGTCCTGCCGACCGCCACCTGGTACGAGAAGAACGACCTCAACACCTCGGACATGCACCCCTTCATCCACCCCCTGACCGCGGCGGTGGACCCGGCGTGGGAAGCGCGCTCGGACTGGGACATCTTCCGGGGCCTGGCCAGGACCTTCTCCGAGGTCTGCCCCGAGGTCCTGGGCGTCGAGAAGGACGTGGTGCTGACGCCCATCCAGCACGACAGCCCCGGTGAACTGGCCCAGCCGTTCGACGTGCAGGACTGGTGGCATGGCGAATGCGAGCCGATCCCCAATCGCACCATGCCCCAGATCACCGTGGTCGAGCGGGACTATCCCAATCTCTACAAGCAGTTCACCTCGGTCGGTCCGTTGATGACCAAGGTCGGCAACGGCGGCAAGGGCCTGGCCTGGAACACCGAACACGAGATCGGCCTGCTGCGCGCCCTGAACGGCGAGGTGCTGGAGGAGGGCGTGTCCCAGGGCCTGCCCAGGATGGAGAGCGCCATCGACGCCTGCGAGGCGGTGCTGATGATGGCGCCCGAAACCAACGGCGAGGTGGCGGTCAAGGCGTGGGCGTCGCTGTCGAAATTCACCGGCCGCGACCACACTCACCTGGCGCTGCCCAAGGAGGAGGAGAAGATCCGCTTCCGCGACATCGTCGCCCAGCCGCGCAAGATCATCTCCTCGCCGATCTGGTCCGGGCTGGAATCCGAGCACGTCTGCTACACGGCCAACTATACCAATGTACACGAACTGATTCCGTGGCGCACCCTGTCGGGCCGCCAGCAGCTGTATCAGGACCACCCGTGGATGCGAGCCTTCGGCGAGGCGCTGTGCGTCTATCGCCCGCCGCTCGACCTGAAGACGACCTGGGTCAAGGGCCTGAAGCCCAACGGCGAGTCCGAGATCGTGCTGAACTTCATCACCCCGCACCAGAAATGGGGCATCCACTCCACCTATTCCGACAATCTGATGATGCTGACGCTGAACCGCGGCGGCCCAGTCATCTGGATTTCCGAGGTGGACGCCCGGAAGGCGGGGATCGTCGACAACGACTGGGTCGAGCTGTTCAACGCCAACGGCGCCATCTCGGCGCGGGCGGTGGTGTCGCAGCGGATGCGTGAGGGGACGACCTTCATGTACCACGCCCAGGAGAAGATCGTGAACACGCCGGGGTCCGAGATCACCGGCCGTCGCGGCGGCATCCACAACTCGGTCACCCGCATCGTGCCCAAGCCGACGCACATGATCGGCGGCTACGCCCAGCTGGCTTACGGCTTCAACTACTACGGCACGGTCGGGTCGAACCGCGACGAATTCGTGGTGGTGCGAAAGATGAGCCGCATCGACTGGCTGGATGAACCCCTGAACGAGAAGGAGACCGCCCGATGAAGGTCCGCGCCCAGATCGGCATGGTGCTGAACCTCGACAAATGCATCGGGTGTCACACCTGTTCGGTCACCTGCAAGAACGTCTGGACGAACCGCGAAGGCGTCGAATACGCCTGGTTCAACAACGTCGAGACCAAGCCCGGCGTCGGCTATCCCAAGGAATGGGAGAACCAGAAGAAGTGGAACGGCGGCTGGGAGCGCAGGGCCAACGGCCGCATCCAGCCGCGCATGGGGCCGAAGTGGCGCATCCTGGCCAAGATCTTCGCCAACCCCGATCTGCCCGAGATCGACGACTACTACGAGCCGTTCGACTTCGACTACGCCCATCTCCAGGAAGCCCCGGAGATGAAGCATTTCCCCACCGCCCGGCCCCGCTCGAAAGTCAGCGGCCAGCGCATGGAGAAGATCGAATGGGGGCCGAACTGGGAGGAGATCCTGGGCGGCGAGTTCTCCAAGCGGTCCAAGGACTACAATTTCGAGGGCGTCGAGAAGGAGATCTACGGCGCCTTTGAAAACACCTTCATGATGTATCTGCCCAGGCTGTGCGAGCACTGCCTGAATCCCACCTGCGTCGCCGCCTGTCCCTCGGGCGCCATCTACAAGCGCGAGGAGGACGGGGTCGTCCTGATCGACCAGGAGAAGTGTCGCGGCTGGCGCATGTGCGTCTCGGCCTGCCCCTACAAGAAGATCTACTACAACTGGGAATCCGGGAAGTCGGAGAAGTGCACCTTCTGCTATCCGCGCATCGAGTCGGGTCTGCCGACGGTGTGTTCCGAGACCTGCGTGGGGCGCATCCGCTACCTGGGCGTGATGCTCTATGACGCGGACCGCATCGAGGCGGCCGCCAGCGTCGACGAGAAGGATCTGTACCAGGCCCAGCTCGACGTCTTCCTGGACCCCAACGACCCGGCGGTGATCGCCCAGGCGCGCGCCGACGGCGTGCCGGACGCCTGGCTGGAGGCGGCGAAACACAGCCCGGTGTGGAAGATGGCGATGGACTGGAAGGTCGCCTTCCCGCTGCACCCGGAATACCGCACCCTGCCCATGGTCTGGTACGTGCCGCCGCTGTCGCCGATCCAGTCGGCGGCCTCGGTCGGCGCCATCGGCACGGACGGCGACATGCCCGACGTGCGCTCGCTGCGCATCCCGGTGAAGTATCTCGCCAACCTGCTGACGGCGGGCGTCGAGGCGCCCGTGGTCCTGGCGCTGGAGCGGATGCTGGCCATGCGCGGCTACATGCGGACCAAGACCATCGACGGCCGCATCGACCACCCCCTGGCCGAGCGTGTCGGCCTGACCGCAGCCCAGATCGACGAGATGTACAAGATCATGGCCATCGCCGACTTCGAGGACCGCTTCGTCATCCCGACGACGCACCGCGAGACGGTCGAGGACGCCTACGACCTGCGCGGGTCGTGCGGCTTCACCTTCGGCAACGGCTGTTCGGGCGGGACCACCGAGGTCGGCCTGTTCGGCCGCAAGGACCGCGTGCGTCCCCGCACCCCCATGGAGATCGAATGATGGCCATCACCTATCGGGCGCTGGCGCTGCTGCTCACCTATCCCACCGATGATCTCAAGGCCGGGGCCCTGGATTATCTGACGGCGATCCGCGCCGAAGGACTGGTTTCCGAGCCGCTGGTCCAGGCGTTGTCTAAGCTGGCCGGCGAACTGGCCTGCGACGACATCTACAGCCTGCAGGAACGCTATGTGCAGCTGTTCGACCGCACCCGGTCGCTGTCGCTGAACCTGTACGAGCACATCCACGGCGAAAGCCGCGACCGAGGGCAGGCGATGGCCGATCTGGTCGAGCTCTATCAGCGTCACGGCCTGGAGCTGGCGGCCAATGAGCTGCCGGACTTCCTGCCGGTGTTCCTCGACTATCTGTCCACCCGGCCCGACGCCGAGGCGGCCTCGCTCCTTGCCGAGGCCGCCCATGTGCTGGACGCCATGGGCGAGCGGCTGAAGAAGCGCAAGAGCCCGTACCGCGCCGTGTTCGGCGCCCTGTGCGCCCTGGCTGGCGGGGCCGACCGCGCGGCGGTGGCCGCCCTGCTCAGCGAGCCCGACGAGAATCCCGACGACCTGGAGGCGATCGACAAGGCCTGGGAGGAGACCGCCGTCACCTTCGGCCCCGGCGAGGCCGGCTGTCCCAAGGCCGAGGCCCTGGTCGCCGCCATGAAGGCCGCGCCCGAACCCGACCCGTCCGCCGTTCGGCGCCGCGCCTGAGGAGAAGCATGATGTTGGACCTCAACCAGATCCTGTTCGGCGTCTATCCCTATATCGCGCTGGCGGTGCTGGCGATCGGCTCGGTGATCCGCTTCGACCGAGAGCCCTATTCCTGGCGCACCGGCTCGTCGCAGCTTCTGCGGCGCAAGCAGCTGGTGATGGGCTCGATCCTGTTCCACCTGGGGGTGCTGATGATCTTCGGCGGCCACCTGGTCGGTCTCTTGACGCCGGTGTTCGTGTGGGACGCCCTGGGCGTGTCGCACGGCTTCAAGCAGATGATCGCCATCGTGCTGGGCGGCTTTGCGGGGATCATCTGCCTGGCGGGCGGCCTGCTGCTGCTGCACCGGCGCCTGTTCGACCCGCGCATCCGCCACAACTCCAGCTTCGGCGACACGGCCATCCTGATCGTGCTGATGCTGCAGCTGCTGCTGGGCCTGTTCAGCATCCTGGTGTCGCTAGAGCACCGCGACGGGCACGAGATGGTCAAGTTCATGAGCTGGGCCCAGGGGATCTTCACCTTCCAGCCCGGCGTGGCGGCGCACATCGCCGACGTGCACTGGATCTTCAAGGCGCACATCGTGCTGGGCCTGACCATCTTCCTGGTGTTTCCATTCACCCGGCTGGTGCACATGCTGTCGGCGCCGGTGTGGTACCTCAACCGACGCGGCTGGCAGTTGGTCCGCAGCAAGCGGGCCATGCCGGTGAAGCGCGTCCGGAACCTGCCGCCGCACCTGGGGGGTCGCTGACATGAGCGCCGCTCCGTCCCTGGTGGTCGAAGGCGTCGAGGTGCCTGAAAAGCTGATCGCCCAGGAGATCAGCCATCATCCGGCCCCCAGCCTGGCGGAGGCGCGCACCGAGGCCGCCCGCGCCCTGGCCATCCGCGCCCTGCTGCTCGATCGCGCGCGCCGCCTCGGCGTGGAAGCTCTGCCGGAGGTCGACGATGACGGCCGCGAGGAGACGCGGGACGAAGCCCTGATCCGCGCCGTGCTCGAACAGGAGGTGAGCCCGGCTGAATCGACGCCCGAGGAGCGGCGGCGATTCTATGAGGCCCGGGCCGACCGCTTCATGACGCCGCCGCTCATCGAGGCGTCCCACATCCTGATCCCGCCCGCCGAGGACACCCCGACGGCCTGGGACGAGGCGCGTGCGGCGGCGCGCGGCGTCATCAGTCGTCTGGCGGCCCAGCCCGGCGATTTCGCCGAACTCGCTCGGGGCCTGTCGCAATGCGCGTCGCGCGAGGCGGGCGGCGCGCTGGGCCAGCTGTCGCCCGGCGACCTGGCGCCCGAGATCGAGGCCGCGCTCGATGAGCTGTCGCCGGGCATGACCGCCGCCGAGCCGACACGCTCGCGCTTCGGTTGGCACGTCCTGCGCCTGGATCGGCGCGCGGCGGGCCGGCGCTTGCCGTTCGAGCATGTCGAGACGGACATCGCCGACTATCTGCGCCAGCGTTCGTGGGCCGGTGCGGCGGCCCGCTATGTCTCCGGCCTGGCCGATCAGGCGCGGGAATCGGGCGTGGCCCTGACCATGGACGAGGCGGGCGAAGTGTCCGCCGGGGCCCTGTCGTTCGGGGATCTGCTGGGGGACGGGGCCGCGGTGGCCGAGCGGGCCGAACGCTGGCTCGACCAGGCGGATCCCGAACTGGCGGCCCTGGCCCGCGCCGAGGCGGAGCGACGCGAGCTGGCTCCGGCCGCCTATGTCCGCCAGACCCTGGCCGCCTATGTGGCCGAGGCCGACGATGAAGCCTGGACCCGACTGATCTCGGCCGCCCAGGGGGCCGACGATCCCGCCCTGGCCTGCGTCCGCGTCATATTGCGCCAGAAGCTGGCGCCGCCGGCCCGGACCTTCACCCTCATCCAGAGACGCTGACGATGCGTCGCCCCCCGCTTTCGACCGCCGTCCTGTCCGCCGCTCTCCTGGGGGCGGCCCTGGGCGTTGCGGAAGAGGCCGAGGCCCAGACGGCGTTCGCGGATCGCACCAAGGTCTGGGCCGCGCTCGAATACAGGTTCTGACCGCCGGGAAGGAAAGGAGGTCGTCGTGCATGACCCAGGCTCCCTACATCGAACCGATGCCCGAGACGCTGATTCATGAGCCGCTGAACTGGCTGTTCGCGGAGCATTATCGCCACAGGCAGCTGTGCACCCTGATCGAGCGCGTGGGCGCCTCAACGGTGCTGCTGCGCGAGGAAGCCGAGGAGGTGCTGGCGTTCCTGCGCCATGACCTGCCCCTGCATGTGATCGACGAGGAGGACGACCTGTTTCCCCTCCTGCGCCGCCGCTGCTCGCCCGAGGATGAACTGGGGCGGACACTGGGCCTGCTGTCGGCCGATCACCGCAGCGACATGGCCGACGCGGAGGGCATGGCCCGGATTCTGGAGCGCGCGCTGAAGGAAGATCGGGCGCCGGGCCTGGACGCGGACACGCGCCGCGCCTTCGCCGATTTCGCCGCCCACGAGCGCCGCCACATTGCGCTGGAGAACGCCGTGGTCCTGCCCATCGCGCGGCTGAGGCTGACCGCCGAGGACCTGAAATCCCTCAGTCGCCGCCTGGCGGCGCGGCGCGGCGTCGTCCTGGACGCGGAGACCGCGCCATGATCGTCGACCTGCTGGAAAGCAACCTCAGCTGGGCGGCGGAACGGACGCGGCTGGACCCTGAATATTTCCGCCGCCTGGCGGCCCAGCAGGCGCCGGAGTATCTGTGGATCGGCTGTTCCGACAGCCGCGTTCCGGCCAATGAGATCGTCGGCCTGCAGCCCGGGGAGCTGTTCGTCCACCGCAATGTCGCCAACCTGGCCCCGGTCCAGGATCTGAACCTGATGGCCGTGCTCCAGTTCGCCCTGGAGACACTGAAGGTGCGCCATATCATCGTCTGCGGGCACTACGGGTGCGGCGGGGTGCGCGCGTGCCTGGACGGCGGCCGCCACGGCGTCCTGGATCACTGGCTCCAGCGGGTGCGTCGTCTGTGCGAGGATCATCACCGCGAACTTCATGCGATCCATGATGCGGACATGCAGGTGAATTTCATCTGCGAGCAGAATGTGCTGGCCCAGGTGCGTTCGCTGGCGCGCAACCCGTTCGTGCTGGACGCCTGGGGGCGGCGCCAGCCCCTGGCCGTGCACGGCTGGATCTATTCCATACGCGACGGCCTGGTCCGCGATCTGGAAACCACCATCGCCTGCCCCGAGGACGCGGCGCGCCTGTTCGTTCCGCCGTCGCCCGCGCGCCGCAAGGATGTGGCGCGGCCGTCCTCACGCTCGGGCAGGCGCGGCGCGTGACGGTGGTGACGGTCATACTGGCGGGCGGCGCGGGGTCGCGCATCGGCGGCGCCAAGCCGGACCGGATCCTGGGCGGGGCCAGGCTGATTGCGCACGCCCTGGACGCGGCGTCGCGGTGGAGGGCGCCGGTCGCCGTGGCGGTGCGCGAACCGGTTCAGGCGGCGTTCGCGGACGGCGCGGTCATCCTGGACGACCCGGCGATCCAGGGGCCCCTGGCGGGCCTGGCCTCGGCCCTGGCGTGGGCGAAGGACATGGGGGCGGACCGGGTGCTGACGATCCCCTGCGACATGCCGTTCCTGCCGCCGGACCTTCTGGAGCGGCTGGAGGCGGCCATGGGGCCGGACGACGGTGTCGCCGTGGCCGCCGGCGGCGGGCGCCTGCACCCGGTCTGCGCCCTCTGGCGGGTCCAGACAGTCGACCAGTTGCACGAAGAAGCGGCGGCCGGACGCCTGTCGCTGACCGGCCTGAGCGAAAAGGTCGGTCGCGTCGTGGCGGAGTGGCCGGTCGCAAGCCGTGACCCGTTCCTCAATGTGAACACGCGCGAGGATCTGCGGGCGGCGGAGATCCTGCTGAAGCGCCCGGCGGCCTGACCGGCGGCTCAGGCGTCGTCGGGTCCCGATTTCGGCGCCAGCATGGACCACAGGGCGGCGCCGCCCACGCCCAGGACAAAGGCGGCGAAGAAGGCCGCAGTGGCGATCAGGAAGGGAATGGCTTCAACAGGCACGGGCTTTCCGCCTCTCGGTTTCACATCGCCTGTTGATCGCCCTGTCGACCCGCGCCGTCGTTGATCGAGATCAACGTTGGTCACAGAACCTGATGCAGGGCTCCGGCGCCGGATTCGACGATCAGGGCGGTGGTCTCGGCGGACGGGCTGAGCGGCCGTCTCAGGGCGATGGCGTCGCACCCTTGCGCCCGGCCCAGCGTCAGCGCCCGGGCCACCAGCGCCTCGGCCACCGGGCATGCGTCCATCATGTCGAAGGCGATCAGCTTCTCGACTCTGAGCGCGGGCGGGCCGCTGAGGGCCGCATCGACGGCGTAGATCAGCATCCCGTTCAGCCGCCCCGCGCCGTCGCGGGCCGTCAACGCGCCGGACCGCCCCGGTCCGGGCCGCAGCGTGTGCCGGGCCAGCCGCCGCCAGCCGGCCAGGCTCAGCTCGGGATAGCCGAGCCGCGCCAAGGCATAGGCCGCGTCGACCTCATGAGGTTCGAGCGGGGCGATGCGGGGCGCGGCCATGAAGCCAGCAGACCCCTTCGCGGATCAATCCGCCTTGATCTGCGTCAATCGCGTGGATTGCGCGCCGCGCGACAAAGGCGCAGATTCAACGCTCCACGCGGAGTTGAGCCATGCTGGCCCTGAAGGCCCTGCCGCCGGACTGCTCGGGTCGAGCGGTCCGCAACGATTGCCAGACCTGCGACGCGCGCCTCTTCAGCGTCTGCGCCGCCTTGCAGGGTGACGATCTGCGGCGACTGGGCGCCCTGGCGGAGAAGCTGGAGCTGGAGGCCGGCGAGTCTCTGATCCATGAAGGCGATCCCGCCCGTCACGTATTCAACATCACCTCGGGGTCGGTGCGGGTGTTCAAGCTGCTGCCGGATGGACGGCGTCAGATCACCGGCTTCCTGTTCGCGGGAGATTTCCTGGGGCTGGCGGCGGGCGACGGCTATGTGTTCTCGGCCGAAGCCATCGAACCGGCGGGCGTATGCCGCTTCAGAAAGACCGATTATCGGGCCCTGGTGCGTGACTGTCCGTCGTTGGAGACGGCCTTGCTCGACCGCGCCCAGCATGAACTGGCGGCGGCCCAGAACCAGATGCTGCTCTTAGGCCGCAAGACCGCGCTGGAGCGGCTGGCCTCGTTCCTGCTGGACTTGCCCCGGCACGATCCGGCCCGTGCGGCCGAGCCGGACGTGGTGCGCCTGCCCATGACCCGCGCCGAAATCGCCGACTATCTCGGCCTGACCATCGAGACGGTCAGCCGCGTCCTGACCCGCCTCAAGACCCAGGGCGTCATCCGCATGGCCGCCCTGAACGAACTGCGCATCCTTCAGCCGGGCGTGCTGCGGAGCCTGGCCCAGGTCGAGGGCGGCTGACACGCCGGTTGCGCCAGGCGGCGGATCAGACGCCCATCAGGGGCAACCTCGTCAAGATTACGGCGAGATGACCAGTGGCGTCATAAATTATCATTATTATCAATGATTTGCTGCAGTTCTGGAAAGCGCGGCGAAAAACGCCGCTCACAGGCCGCCATCAGAATTTTGCGTCAGACCAGGATGCGCATTGACCTTTTGCTCCCCTCCGAATAGGCGAAAGCCGTTCGCACCCGTAGCTCAGCTGGATAGAGCGTTGCCCTCCGAAGGCAAAGGTCACACGTTCGAATCGTGTCGGGTGCGCCATTCTCGAACAGAAGCGAGAACTCGCGGCGGCGTTAAGCCTTCGGGCCGCGCGACTTCGACATCCCGCTCGGCGGAAATCCGTCAAAGCCCTAGGCGGCGGGCGCGGGCGGAGACCTCTAGCAGCAGGCGCTCGGCGATCAGGGCGTCGGGCGACCCCGCCGTCTTGCAGGCCTTCTCGCCCTCCAGGGCGCTCTCGAGCACCTGGATCAGGTCCTCGTGCCGCCAGGACCGCACCTGACGCAGCATCTCGGCTTCCTGCTTCCAGAACACGCCGGCGGACTTGGCCGCCTCCTTGGGGCCGGCGCCGTTGTCGGTCAGGGCGCGGATGCGGCGCAGGCGGTTCAGGTGCCCGCTGACCGCGCGCACGGCGGCCACGGGGCTTTCGCCCTCGGCGAAGGCGCGGCGCACGTTCGCCTGGGCCTGGGCCGCGCGCCCGCCGAAGGCCTGAAGCGCCGCCTCGAACAGCGAGGCGTCCGGCTCCACCCCCAGATGCGCTTCCAGTTCGTCCGGCCCGAGGGTGCGGTCGCTGCCGGGGCCTATGTAGAGGGCCAGCCGCTCGATCTCCTGGCGCATCAGGCCCCGTTCGCGCGGCAGACGGGCGGTGAACTGGGCCAGGGCGTCGGCGGTCAGGCCCACCCGGTCCGCCGCCAGGGCCTCGCGCACCATGCGGGCCACGTCGCCGGTTTCGTCTTCGTAGCAGGGGATGCAGGCGGCCGCCTTGTCCGTTTCGGCCGCCTTCCTCAGCGCGGAGTCCCGCCCCAGCGCCCCGGCCTCCACTACGAACATGGCGTCGGGATTGAAGGCGCCCTCGGCATGGGCCTTCAGCGAAGCGGCCACGGCCTTGTCGACGCTGGCCTTCTCGCCGGACAGGCGCAGCCGCACCAGCCGCCGCCCGCCGGTCATGGACTGGGCCGCCAGGGCGTCGTCCAGGACCGCCGTGTCTCCGTCGATGTCGCTGTCGGTCAGGAGGGTGACGTTGAAGGGGTCGTTCAGGTCCGGGGTGATCTTCAGACACAGGGTCTGCGCCCGCTCGGAGACGCCGCCCCGGTCCTTGCCGTGGATGACCACGGCGCGCACCGCCGGGTCCGGCGAGGCCAGGAACCGCTCGACCTCGGGGCGCTTGGACAGGATCATGGGGACAGGATCATGTTCGACCTATGCCGGTCAGTCCCAGCGGGTGAAAACGCCGCCGCCCTCGTCCCATTCGCCGCCGGCGTCCAGGGCGTCGTCGAAGTTCAGCAGCCGGTCCAGAAGGATGCCCGCGATCATGCCCAGGCCCGCCACGGCGACCAGGGTCGCGGCCGAGCCCACGCCCAGCTTCTGCGCGGTGGTCAGGGGCGGGCGGGCGCGGCGAACCGGCTTGCGGCGTGAATGGGCGCGCGGCGTCACGCGGCCACCCGCTCGCGCATGACCTTCTTCACCTTGGTCATGGCCCGGTCGCGGCGCAGGCGCGACAGATGGTCGATGAACAGCACCCCGTTCAGGTGGTCGATCTCGTGCTGGATGCAGACGGCGTAGAGGCCCTCGGCGTCCTCCTCGACCGGTTCGCTGTGATAATTCAGATAGCGCAGCTTGACCCGCGCCGGGCGCTGGACCTCGTCGAAATACTCCGGGATCGACAGGCAGCCTTCCTCGTAGGGCGTGGTCTCCTCCGACGCCCACAGGATTTCCGGGTTCACGAAATAGCGGGGGTTGGGCTTGCGCTCATCCTCGCTTTCAGGGGTTTCGCCTTCCCCGTCGCCCAGATCCATGACCACGACCCGGCGCGTGTCGCCGATCTGCACGGCGGCCAGGCCGATGCCCGGCGCGTCGTACATGGTTTCCAGCATGTCATCCATCAGGGCGCGGACCTCGTCGGTCACGGCCTCGACGGGCTTGCACACGGTCTTGAGCACCGCCAGATCGGCGGGATTGTTCACGGTCAGGATGCGACGGACGGCCATGGCCCGGAGGTAGGCGCAATGACCCGCCCGGTCAAGAATTCCGGCCCTCGGCGACGTCCGGGGCGGTCTCGATCAGTTCGGGACGGCTGAGGGCGCGCGGCGCCTGCTCCACCGGGGCCAGCTCGGGCAATTCCTTGCCCTCGTGATCCACCTGCAGATCCTCGAACCGGCGGGCCTGGACCATCACCTGGCTCTCCAGTGAGCCGACGAACTGGTTGTAGCGTTTGACCGCCTTGTCCAGGTCGGTCCCCAGAGATGCGGCGTAACCGCCCATGGTGGCCAGGCGTTTGTAGAGTTCCTTGCCCAGGCGGGCCACCTGATCGGCGTTGGCGCTCTGCTCCTCGGCGCGCCAGCCGTAGGCCACCGCCTTGCACAGGGCGAACAGGGTGGTGGGGGTGACGATGACCACCCGCGAGTCCATGGCCTGGGTCATGATGTCCGGCGCATGGTCCAGCGCCGAGGCGAGGAAGGCGTCCCCCGGCACGAACAGGGCGACGAAATCGGGGCTGGGCTTGAATTGGTCCTGATACGCCTTGGAGGCCAGCTGCCGCACATGGGTCTTGAGGCTGGCGGCGATGCGCAGCGACCGGGCGCGGGCCTGGGCGTCCTCGTCGCCCGCCTCGTCGCCGTCCAGGGCCAGGGGGACCTTGGCGTCGATCACGAACATGCCGCCGCCGGGCAGACGCACGAGGAAATCAGGCCGTTGCCGGCGCCCGTCCTCGTCGTCGCTGGAGTTCTGCTCCTGAAAGTCGAACCGTCCCGCCATGCCCGCCGCCTCCAGCACGTTGCGGCAGGTCTGCTCGCCCCAGCGTCCGCGCCGCCCGGTGTTGCCGCGCAGGGCCTCGGTGAGCTTCCTCGTCTCGTCACGTGTCGCGGTGTGGGCGGTCATCAGCAGGGCCAGCTGCTCCTTCAGACCGCCGGTCTCCTCGGATCGCACCTTCTCCAGCGCCGCCACATGCTCCCGGAACTTCGCCAGGGTCTCGGCCACCGGCTTCAGCTGGGCCTCGACCCGTTCCCGGGCCACGCGGTCCTGGGCCTTGAAGGTCTCCGTGGCGCGCTCGACCATCTGATTGGCCACCGACTGTGCTGATTCCGCCGCCTGGGCGCGCAGATAGTCGGCCATGGAG
The DNA here is from genome assembly GCA_023433585.1 of Pseudomonadota bacterium. Classification (GTDB taxonomy): domain Bacteria; phylum Pseudomonadota; class Alphaproteobacteria; order Caulobacterales; family Caulobacteraceae; genus Brevundimonas. Next base: position 819 of record JAEZCL010000224.1, on the reverse strand, counting down.
GCGCGGGCGTCCTCAATCAGTTCGATGCGCTGATGGGCGGCTTCAGCCGCCGCTTTCGCCTTTTGCCACCCCATGAAAGCCCACAGGAAGGCGATCAGTAGGAACGCCGACAGGACGGCGAGGGCGACGAGGAAGGGTGCGTTCATGCTCCGTTCCTAGCCGGAGTCGCAACGGCGGGAAAGTCAGGCCAGGAAACTCACGCCGGCCGCCGCGCCCGAAGCGCCTGGACGATGGTGCCGTCGTCCAGCCAGTCCAGCTCGCCGCCCACCGGCACGCCGCGCGCCAGGGATGTCACCTCGACCCCGGCGGCGGACAGGCGTTCGGCCAGATAGTGGGCGGTGGTCTGGCCGTCGACGGTGGCGGGCAGGGCCAGCACGACCTCCCTCGCCTCGCCGCCCTTGGCGCGTCCGATCAGTTCGGCGACGCGCAGCTGTTCCGGCCCGACGCCGTCCAGGGCCGACAACAGGCCGCCCAGCACGTGGTATTTGCCGCGAAAGGCGCCCGATCGCTCCATCGCCCACAGGGCGCCCGCCTCCTCGACCACGCAGATCAGGGCGTTGTCGCGGGCGCCGTCGGAACAGATGGAGCAGGGGTCGCGCGTATCGGGCGCGCCGCAGACGGAACAGGACGTCACCTTTTCCGCGGTCTCAGCCAGCGACGCCGCCAGCGGGACCAGCAGCTGCTCGCGCCGCTTCAGCAGCGCCAGCGCCGCGCGCCGCGCCGAGCGCGGCCCCATGCCGGGCAGCTTGGCCAGCAGGCTGATGAGCCGCTCGATTTCCGGCCCGGCGGACGCAGCCATTAGCCCATCCTCCCCTGCGA
>JAEZCL010000202.1 GCA_023433585.1 Pseudomonadota bacterium | reverse complement strand
GAGGACGCCCGCATCGTGGGCGCGGGCGGCATGGCGCGCCAGATCTGGGCCGGTGAGCTGGGCGCCGCCTTGCAGGACGAGGCGGCGCGCGCCCGGCGCGTGGATGCGACCCTGGCCTGGGGCGGGCTGATCGCCGTCCTCCTGGCCGCCCTGATCGGCGCGGGCATGGCGTGGCGCCGCATCCGGCCCGAGACGAGGGCCAGAAACCGGGTCGAAGCCGTCGTCGGCGTGGCGCTGTTCGCCTGTTCGGCCGTGGCCGTGCTGACCACCATCGGCATCGTCGCCTCGCTGGTGTTCGAAAGCTTCCGCTTCTTCCAGGCCGTGCCCATCACCGAGTTCCTGTTCGGAACCCAGTGGTCGCCCCAGATCGCCATTCGCGCCGATCAGGTGGGCTCCACCGGCGCCTTCGGGGCCGTGCCGCTGTTCACCGGCACCTTCCTGATTATGGCCATCGCCATGATCGTGGCCGGGCCGATCGGCCTGTTCTCGGCCATCTATCTGGCGGAATACGCCGGACCGAAGCGCCGCGCGGTCATCAAGCCGCTGCTCGAGATTCTCGCGGGCGTGCCCACGGTGGTCTACGGCTTCTTCGCCGCCCTGACCGTGGGGCCGTCGTTCCGGGCCTTCTTCAACTGGATCGGCGCCCAGCTGGTCGGCGGGCCGCTGGACGGGCTGGGCCAGCACCTGCTGCTGGTGCAGAATCAGATGGCGCTGGTGGCCGGGGCGGTCATGGGGATCATGCTGATCCCGTTCGTCTCGTCCCTGTCCGACGACATCATCAATGCGGTGCCCCAGTCCCTGCGCGACGGCTCCTACGCCATGGGCGCCACCCAGTCCGAGACCATCAAGCGGGTGGTCCTGCCCGCCGCCCTGCCGGGCATCGCCGGCGCCTTCCTGCTGGCGGTGTCGCGGGCCATCGGCGAGACCATGATCGTGACCATGGCCGCCGGCCTGGCCGCGCGCACGACCCTGAACCCGCTTGAGACGGTGACCACGGTGACGGTCCAGATCGTCACCCTTCTGACCGGCGACCAGGAGTTCGACAGCCCCAAGACCCTGGCGGCGTTCGGTCTCGGCCTGACGCTGTTCCTGGTCACCCTGGCCCTGAATTTCGCAGCCCAGCGCATCGTCCAGACCTATCGAGAGCAATATGACTGACGCGACCCTGTCCCGCGCCGGCCCCGGCTCCGTTTCGGACCGCAGCACCGCCCGGCTGAGGAAGAACCTCAAGCGCCGCCATGCCCGCGAGCGCCGCTTCAAGTTCTACGGCGTGGTCGCCATCGCCATCGCCATCGGCTTCCTGGCGCTGCTGCTGGGCCGGATCATCGAACAGGGCCACACCGCCTTCTGGGCCCATTCGGTTCAGACCGAGATCCATCTGGATCCGGCGCGCATCGACCCGATCTATCCCGAAGGAACCAACTTCGACCAGATGGTCGCCGAGCAGCAGCTGGCCCGCCTGGGCGTGGCGGACGACGAAGCCATGACCGCCTCGCGCGACATGCGCCGGCTGTTGTCCGCGGGGGTCGGCTTCGAGATGCAGCGGCTGGTGCGCGAAAACCCCGAACAGATCGGCCGGACCGTCACCGTGACCCTGCCCATCGGCGCGGACGCGGACCTCTATTACAAGGGGCGGCTGGACGGCGAGGGCGAGGAACAGTTCCGCCGCCTGAACGACCGCCAGATCGCCTGGCTGGACCAGATGCGGGCCGACGGTCTGGTGAAGGGGCGCTTCAACACCGGCCTGTTCACCCGCTCGGACTCCACCCAGCCGGAACTGGCCGGGGTGCTGGGCGCCGTGGTGGGCTCGGCCATGATGCTGCTGGTCACCGCCGCCCTGGCCCTGCCGCTGGGGGTGGGCGCGGCCATCTATCTTGAGGAATTCGCGCCCAAGAACCGCATCACCGACGTCATCGAGGTGAACATCAACAATCTGGCGGCGGTGCCCTCCATCGTCTACGGCCTCCTGGGCCTGGCGGTGTTCATCAACTGGATGCATCTGCCGCGCTCATCGCCGCTGGTCGGCGGGCTGGTGCTGGCGCTCATGTCCCTGCCCACGGTCATCATCGCCACACGCAGCGCGCTGAAGGCCGTGCCGCCGTCGATCCGCGAGGCGGCCCTGGCCATGGGCGCCTCACGCACCCAGTCGGTGTTCCACCATGTGCTGCCCCTGGCCATGCCCGGCGTCATGACCGGCTCGATCATCGCCATGGCCCAGGCCCTGGGCGAGACCGCGCCCCTGCTGCTGATCGGCATGGTCAGCTTCGTGCCCGGCGTGCCGGAGGCCATCACCTCGCCCTCCAGCGCCCTGCCGGTGCTGGTCTTCATCTGGGAGAACGCCGCCGAGCGCGCGTTCCATGAACGCACGGCCGCGGCCATCATGGTTCTCCTCGTCTTCATGATCCTCATGAACGCCGCCGCGATCTGGCTGCGGCGCCATTTCGAACGTCGATGGTAGGCCCCATGCGTTTCAATCCTTTCCGACAAGCGGACGGCGGCGGCGCGGCCCGGGCGGCTTCCGCCCCGTCCGCCGCGCCGAGCCCCGAGGCGGGCGGCGCCGCCAAGATCACGGCCCGGGACGTCGAGGTTTTCTACGGCGACAAACAGGCCCTGCACGGCGTCAGCCTGGACATTCCCGACAAGGCCGTGACCGCCCTCATCGGCCCGTCGGGCTGCGGCAAGTCCACCTTCCTGCGCTGCCTGAACCGGATGAACGACACCATTGCGGGCGCGCGGGTGCAAGGCGCCATCCATATGGACGGCGAGGACATCTATGACCGTGTCCTGGACCCGGTGCTGCTGCGCGCGCGGGTCGGCATGGTGTTTCAGAAGCCCAACCCCTTCCCCAAGTCGATCTTCGAGAACGTGGCCTACGGCCCACGCATCCACGGCCTGACCGACAGCAAGGAGGACCTGGCCGACCGGGTCGAGGACTCGTTGAAGCGCGCGGGCCTGTGGGCCGAGGTCAGCGACCGCCTGGACGCGGCCGCCACCGGCCTGTCCGGCGGACAGCAGCAGCGCCTGGTCATCGCCCGGGCCATCGCCGTCCAGCCCGAGGTGATCCTGATGGATGAGCCGTGCTCGGCTCTGGACCCCATCGCCACGGCCCGGATCGAAGAGCTGATGGACGAGCTGCGCGAGCAGTTCTGCATCGTCATCGTGACCCACTCCATGGCCCAGGCGGCCCGCGTCAGCCAGCGCACGGCCTTCTTCCACATGGGCCACCTGGTGGAGTTCGGCGACACCGAGACCATATTTCAGAATCCACGGGACAAGCGCACCCTGGACTACATCACCGGGCGCTTCGGCTGAGGTTTTCAATGGCCATGAATGAACACACCGTCCGCGCCTACGGCGAAGAACTGAACGCCCTGACCGCCGAGGTCGCCCGCATGGGCGGCCTGGCCGAGGCCCAGATCAACGACGCCATCGCCTCGGTCGCCCGCCGCGACATCGCCCTGGCCCGCCAGGTGGTCGAGCGGGACGCCAAGCTGGATGCCATGCACAACGAGATCGACCGCAAGGCGATCCGCCTGATCGCCCTGCGACAGCCCATGGCCACGGACCTGCGCAAGGCTCTCGCGGCCATGAAGATCGCCCTGGACCTGGAGCGTTCCGGCGACCTGGCCAAGAACATCGCCAAACGGGGTCTCAGTCTCGCCGAAAGCGAGCCCATGGCGCCCCTGACCCGCTCCATCGAGCGCATGGGCCGGCTGGTGAACCTGCGGTTGAAACAGGTGCTCGACGCCTACACCACCGGCGAGGTGGATCGGGCCGTCGCCGTCTGGGCCACCGATGACGAGGTGGACGAGCATTACAACGCCCTGTTCCGCGAACTGCTCACCTACATGATGGGCGATGCGCGCACCATCACGGCCTGCACCCATCTGCTGTTCATGGCCAAGAACCTGGAGCGCATCGGCGACCACGCCACCAATATCGCCGAGACCATCCACTATGAAATGACCGGCGAGGAGCTGGCGGGCGATCGCCCGCGGGCCACCGCCACCCCCACGCCCGACGAGATCGGCGCGCCACCGGAGACCGAGACATGACCCCCCACATCCTGATCCTTGAGGATGAGGACGCCCTGGCCACCCTTCTGCAATACAACCTGGAGAAGGAAGGCTATCGCGTCAGCCTGGCCCAGGACGGCGAGGAGGGCCTGATGCAGGCCGAGGAGGAGGCGCCGGACCTGGTGCTGCTGGACTGGATGCTGCCCAAGGTGTCGGGCATCGAGGTGTGTCGGCGTCTGCGCGCCCGCCCCGAGACCCGCAACGTGCCCATCATCATGCTGACCGCGCGCGGCGAGGAATCGGACCGGGTGCGGGGCCTGGACACGGGCGCTGACGACTATCTGACCAAGCCGGTCTCCATGGTCGAGCTGAACGCCCGCATCCGCGCGGTGCTGCGCCGCATCCGTCCGGGCCTGGCGGATGATCGGGTGACCCACGGCGACATCATCATCGACCGGGTCGCCCACCGGGTGAAGCGGGACGGCAAGGAGGTCCATCTGGGGCCGACCGAGTTCCGCCTGCTGGACCATCTGATGCAGCACCCCGGCCGGGTGTTCAGCCGCGAACAGTTGCTGGATTCGGTCTGGGGCTCGGACGTCTATGTGGAGGTCCGCACCGTTGACGTGCACGTGGGTCGTCTGAGAAAGGCGCTCACCGTTTCCGAAACATCGCGCGACCCGATCCGCACCGTGCGCTCCGCAGGCTACGCCCTGGACCTGGAAGGCTGATCCCTCTCCCGCAGGGAGAGGGCGGCGGTTCCTACCTCGGGTCCACGGTCTGGGCGATGCGCTCGGCGATGGCGCGGTCCTCGCCCGTGACGCTGTGCAGCCAGACGTGAATCTGGCGGCCGTCGGATTCGCGCACGAACAGGTGCTCGACCGCCCGGTTCGCGCCGTCTTCCTGCACCAGAATGGAGAGACGGCCCGCCGCCTCGACCCGGCGCCCGTCGTAGATGGGGAAGGGCGAGCAGCAACCCACATAGATCCCCACGAAGGGCACGTCCCCGCGCGACACCTGATAGACGTCGAAGCTCGGCCCCGACGGTCGCTCGACCAGATCGAACGCGGGCGGCACGTCGACCCGGAAGGCCAGGCCCGCCTGCGAGGACAGAATCTCCAGCGCGGGGGGCGGCGGTGACTCAGGCGCGGCCTCTGGCGCGGCCTCTGGCGCGGGTCGGGCGGCCGCCTCGGGCTCGGCTTCGGGTTCGACCCCGGCTTGGGCGTCGGGTTCGGCGGCGTCGGCTTCGGCGGCGGCGTCCGGCTCGTCCGGGGCGGGGCCAGGCTCGACAGGCTCCGGTTCGACAGGTTCCGGCTCAGGCTCAGGTTCCGGCTCCGGCGAAGGCTCCGCTTCATCCTCGGGCCCCGGACGCATCCGCCGCAGCTGTTCGGACAGGCCCTCCAGGATCGGCGGTTCGGATGAGGCTTCGACCGGCGCCGCCTGGGGCTCCGGCTCCGGCGGCGGAAGCGGCGTCTCGGCGGCGGGCGCACGGTTCAGTCGCGCGGTGAAATCATCCTCCGGCGCGGGCGTCGGGTCGGATTCAGGCTCGGCGGCCGGTTCGGGCTCCGGTTCGGGCTCTGGCGCGGGCGGAGCGGCCTGGGCGGGCATCCGGTTCAGGCTCGCGGTGAAATCCTCGGCTTCCTGACCGGCGCCTTGGGCGGCGGCGGGGGCGGCCAGGACCGTCAGGGCGGCGGCGATCAGCGTCTTGCGGAGCATCATGGGGCGACTGTCGCGCCTCATCCTTTGAACGGCAAGGCCCGAAGCTTACGGGTCAGGGCCGCGCGCTGAGCGGCGGGGGTCAGGTCGCGGGCAGTTCGATCCAGAAGGTCGCGCCCTCGCCGGCCGCGCTGATGACGCCGATCTCGCCGTTCTGAAGTTCGGTCAGGCGCTTGGCCAGGGTCAGGCCGATGCCGTGCCCCTCGATGGCCGAGCGCTCCAGGCCCAGGCGGTTGAAGGGCTCGAACAACTGGGCCTGTTTTTCGGCCGACAGGCCCGGGCCCCGGTCGATGACCTCGACCCGCACGCGGTTTCCGACGCGCAGGGTGCGCAGGGTCACCGCGCCGCCGGACGCGCCGTATTTCACCGCATTGTTGGCCAGATTGCCGATCACCTGGGTCAGGCGCACCGAATCCGCCAGCGCCACCAGCCCCTCGCCGCCCCGCTCGGCGGACAGGGTCAGGCCCTCCGCGTCCGGCCGCAGCGCCAGGGCGCGCCGGACGTCCTCCACCACCCCCGCCACGTCGACGGGCCGCAGGTCCATCTGCACGGCTCCGGATTCCGCGCGCGCCACATCCAGCAGGTCATGGGTCAGGGTCTCGATCTGGCGCGCCGTCCTGACCAGCATGTCCGCCATCTCGGCCTGGGTGGCGGTGACCGGCCCCAACTGGCCGGAAGACCACAGGTCGCCGATGCCGATGACGCCGCCGATGGGGCTCTTGATCTCGTGGGCCACGTTGGCCAGCAGCCGCGACTTGCCCTCGCTGGCCTTCTCGGCCTTCTGCTTTCCGGCGGCGGCGCGGGCGGCGAAGACGTCGCGTTCCTCCAGCATCGCGGCCACCAGCAGCATGGGCAGGCCGGTGGTGGCGGTGAACAACTGGGCCAGCATGACGCGCTCTGGCACGCTGGCGCCCTGGAACAGACTCATGGGGCCTTGCCCGTTCATGGTGGCGAGGATGGCGATGATCGCCGTAATCAGGATGGCCGCCGTCACGCCGGCGATGCGCAGCCGCACCGCGATCACCAGCAAGAGCGGCACGATGAGGAAGGGAATGGGCGCCGCCTCCTGGGTGAACAGGGCGAACACCAGCGCCGCCAGCCCGCCCAGCAGCAGGCACGCCTCGGCCACGTGACGCGGTCGCGCCAGGCTTGCGAAATGCCGCTTGGTCACCGCCAGGCCGAAGGGGGCGAACACGGCGAGGCCCAGGGCGTGGCCGAACCACCAGGTCTCCATGGTGGTGGCGAATTGCTGGCCGGTCATCACGTTCAGCATGCCGGCGGCGAACACGGCGGCGGGCAGGGGCGGGATCACCGCCGCGAACAGCAGGAACTTGGCCGCCCCGGGCACCGTGGCGATGTTCAGGTCCGGCACGAAGCGCCGGATCAGAACGACGGCCAGCACCACCTCGATCATGTTGGCGATGGTGAACATCACCGCCAGGTCGGGGGTGTTCCCCGCCAGCAGGTTGCCTCCGGCGAAACCCGTGGCGATCAGCGCGGCGTAGGCGGCGTTGACGGACCGGTTCGGCCCCGCCCGCAGCCAGGCCGCGACGCCCACGCCCCCGGCCGCCCACAGGGCTGTCACCAGTCCGGCCGATCGGGTGGTGGTCAGAGACAGCACCACCAGTCCGGCGATGATGACCGCCAGGAACACCGGGGCCTGCGGCTGACGCATGATGTCATGGCCGCGCCGCCAGGCGTTCGCGCGCGCTTCCGCAGCGGCGACGGCGGGATGCTCCAGGTCGGCGAGCGCACGGCTCAGGATCATGGCGAAGGCTTCCGCGAAGCGAATCCAGATTTTCGCAGTAAACCAGACGTTTGCTAAATATCCCTTGCCTTGACGCTCAGCGCATCAGGGCGTCGAAGGCCCGCATCGCCGCGGCCGGACCTTCGGAATGGCGCCACACCCCGCCGCTGACCGCCAGGAAGTCCGCGCCCGCCTCGATCAGGACGGCGGCGTTGTCGACCGTGATCCCGCCGATGGCCACGCAGGGGACCGCCATGGTTTCCTGCCAGATGGTCAGGATCTCCGGATCGGGCCGGGCCGTCGTTTGCTTGGTGTCCGTTGGAAAGAACGCGCCGAAGGCCACATAGTCCGCCCCGGCCTCGGCCGCCTCCATAGCCTGGTGACGGCTGTCACGACAGGTGGCGCCGATCATGGCGTGCGGCCCCAGGATGCGGCGCGCGGCCTCCACCGCCGGGTCCTCGTCGCCCACATGGACACCGTCGCAGCCCAGTTCGGCGGCGAGATCAGGCCGGTCGTTCAGGATCACCGCCACGCCGTGCCGGTGCGCGATCGGCATGAACCGCCGCACCGCCGCGCGCACCTGGTCGTCCCCGGCCGGCTTCAGCCGGATCTGCAACGCGGCCACATCTCCGGCGCCCAGGGCGGCCTCCAGTTCGCCGGCGAAGGCGTCCAGGTCCGCAATGGCGGGCGGGGTGATGAGATAGAGGCGGCAGGCGTGACGATCGGACATGCCCGGGGGGTGCGCTGTCCTGTCGCGCGGGTCAAGCGGCCGAAGCGCATGCGAATGATTTGCATGACGGGCCTGACCTGCTATGGAGAGTCGTTCTCAATCCTGAACGGGTCCGGGCGTCCCAGCGTGTACATCTGCAACTGCAACGGCATCCGCGAACGTGACGTGGCCCTCGCCATCGAGGCCGGCGCCCGGCGGCCGCGCGACGTCTTCGCCCACAACGACTGCCAGGCCCAGTGCGCCAAGTGTGTCTGCGAGATGCGCGAGATGATCCAGGAATCGCACCAGGCCTTCGCCTTGGCCGCCGAATAGAGCGCAGACGAGATTTACTCGCAATTACAATAAACTGATAAGTATTCGCAGGTGAACAATCGCCCGCGAAGCGTGTTATGCCTCTGCCATGGGGCGCGGCCGTCGTGTGAGCCGTCCCGCTGAGAAAAGGCTTGAGACCATGAAGGGCGATCCCGCGATCATCCGGACGCTGAACGGCGTCCTCACCAACGAACTGACCGCGGTGAACCAGTACTTCCTGCACGCGCGCATGTTCGAGAGCTGGGGCCTCAGCCACCTGGGCAAGGTGATCTACGAGGAATCCATCGGCGAGATGAAGCACGCCGACAAGCTCATCAAGCGCATCCTGTTCCTGGACGGCCTGCCCAACCTGCAGGATCTGCACAAGCTCAAGATCGGCGAGGCGGCGGTGGAATGCATGCGCGCCGACCTGACGCTCGAGATCGACGGCCGCAAGGCCCAGATCGAGGGCATCAAGCAGTGCGAGGCGGCGGCCGATTTCGTCAGCCGCCAGATCCTGACCGAAATCCTGTCGGACACCGAGGAGCACATCGACTTCCTCGAGAACCAGCTGAACCTGATCGAGATGATCGGCGAACAGAACTGGCTGCAGAGCGCCATGAAGGACATCGAGCCCGACGGGGCCGCCACCGGCAACTGAGTCCGGAACCGTCGCCCGTCCTGATCGGTTCCGCTCCCTGAAGTGATGAAGGGAGACCACCGCCATGACCCGACCCCGCGCCGCCGTCGACCGGTTCCTGAACAGCCGCGGCCGCAGCGAGCGGCATGTGGCGGCCGGACTCGCGGTGACCGCCGGGACGGGCCTGCTGGCTTCGGCCCTGGTCGCCCTGAGCGCCGACCCGCGTGAGACGGCGCCGGACCACGACGGCCGCCCCGTCGTCCAGAAGCCGCGCGGCGGTTTCAGCATCCTTCTGCCCGCCCTGATGTCGGCCGCGACCCTGGCGGGCCTGCGCGTGTGGAACGCGCCGTCGGGGCCGGAGCGGAACAGCGCCCTGCGCCTGTGGGGCGTGTCCCAGGCGGTCAGCGCCTTCTGGATGGCCGCCCGCCCGCGCAGCCTGACGGGCCAGATGCTGGCCGCCATGATGAGCGCGGGCGTCGCCGCCGCCTTCGCCCATCAGGCCCGCAAGCTGGACCCCCGCGCCGGATTCATCGCCTCGCCCATGGGGTCGGCGGTGCGCTGGGGAAACATGATCGGCGACCGGCTGCATCGCCGCGAACGGCCCCAGGGCGCCACGGTGCACTGAAGGGTCAGGCGCCCGTCCGCGTCACCGGCGCCTCGCCGCCGCCGGGCAGCAGGCGCACCCCGCGCGGTCCCGTGAACACCAGCACCTCCAGCCCCTGGGCCGCGCCCGCCCGCGCCCAGTCCCGCAGCACGGCCTGATAGGGTTCGCGCCGCCATGCCTGGGGGTTCGCGCCGTCCGCCTCGACGATCAGCCTCAGGCCGCCGTTTTCCGAATGCATGACGAAGCCCGCCCGGTCCGGCCGCCAGGCGTCGCCCAGGTTCGCCGCCAGCAGCCAGGTGCAGTTGAACGCTCCGCACGCGCCGGGCCGCTCCGCATAGACCGCACAGCCGCGCCCCTTGCGGAAATGGCCGCACCATTTGCGCGGCGGCTTGGCGATCGCCTCCACGCCCATGATCTTGCAGCACAGGCCGCATTCGCCACAGGCGCGGACGGGAGCGGCGGCGTCGACGACGGTCATGGGGCGAGACTAGCCCGCAAGGGGCGGCGCCGACAGCCGGGCTTGCACGACTCAATATTGCGATGCATTCTCAATTCCTTCAGCAAGGAATCGGTCATGATCGTGCTCGCCGCCGGCGCTCACAGCCTCGCCCGCCTGATGCAGAGCGACCGGGAGCCCCTGTCCGCGCCGCGACCGGACAGGCTGGCGCCGGCGCCCTTTCGGGACAAGGCGGGCGGCGAGGACTTGAGGACGGCCAGGTCCTAGCCGGGCTCGGCGGGCGGCGCGGGCGGCGAAGGCGGCGTGTCGCGGTCGATGTCGCCCATGACCCGGAAATTGATGGATTCCGGCGCGATCACCCCGCCCGAGACGATGAACTGGATGGCGTCGTTCAGGGTCCAGTCCAGCCACACCAGCCGCGACACCGGCACGATCTCCACATAGCCCGAGGTGGGGTTCGGCGTGGTCGGCACATAGACGGCGGCCAGCTCCTCGCCCGTGTCGGCGGCGAAGAAGCGGCGGGTGACCAGGCCCACGGCCTTCATCTCGCGCGAGGGGAACTCGATCAGCACCACCTTCTGGGCCTTGTCGGTGGTGGACTGGAAGCTGTTTATCAGCTGGCGCGCCGAGCCGTAGACCGTATTGCCCACGGGGATGCGGGTGATGAAATTCTCGACCATCTGGCCCACCAGCTGGCCGATCACCCCCTTGGCCAGGAAGCCCACCACGATCAGCGCGGCCAGGGCCACCACGATGTTGAGGATCGTGGCGACGACCTCGTTCCTGACCACGCCCTCCAGCCCCGGCGCCAGGGCCAGCAGCGACGCGGTCACCGGCGCGGTCATCAGCCCGCCCACGAAGGCGGCCACCTGAAGCACCAGCCACAGCACCCATAGCGTCAGGGCCAGCGGCAGCACCGCGATCAGCCCGACGATCAGGGCCTCGGACCCGCGCACGCCCCAGGTGCGCACCCGGGCGCGGGCGCGGCGGAATTCCTCGTCGGTGAAGGCCCAGCGCGCCATCAGAAGTCCACCGCCAGACCCTTCTTCTCCCAGTCGCCGTAGCGTGTCGGCTCGGCCCCGCGCGGGCCGCCCCGTTCCGGCGGCAGGTCCAGCGGCGGCGCGGCGGCGCGGCGGACGGCGGCCTCTTCCAGCGCACGGCGCGCGGCGGGGCTCAGCGCCTTGTCCTGGGCCGCGTCCGGCAGATCCGGGTTCAGCGGGGCGGGGGTGTCGTCGGCGGG
>JAEZCL010000186.1 GCA_023433585.1 Pseudomonadota bacterium | reverse complement strand
GTAAAGGGCGGTGGAGCGAACATCCAGGCCCTCGGCCGCCAGGTCGCCGACCAGGTCGCCGGCGGGCTCGCGGGCCCCGGCGATCAGCACGGGTCCGGACCGGCGGTCATGGGCGCGGATGACGAGGGCGGCGAGGGCGTGGACGTCTCCGGCCGCAGAGCTGACCGTGTGGAAGCCCGCCTGACGGGCGGCTTCGGCCGTGGCGTCGCCCACCGCGAAGACAGGCCAGCCGCGCCCGGCCTCAAGCGCGGCGAAAGCGGACACGCCGTTGAGGCTGGTGAAGACCAGGGCGCCGACGCCGGTCAGGTCGAGGGCGGGCCGCAGCCGTCGGATTGTCAGGAGGGGCGAAACCACCGGGATGTGGCCCAGGGCGCGCAGGCGTTCGGCCGTGGCCTCGGCGGCGGGCCGCGTGCGCGTGACCCACAGACGCATGGGAGTCTGCGGGGCGGGGCCCATCAGGCGGGCAGGCCCTGGTCGCCGGCCTCGGCGTGAACCGCCTGGCCCAGGCGCACGCCCAGCGCATGGGCGGCGTCGAGGTTCGGATCGTCGCCGGACACTTCGATCACGCCCGACCGTCGCCAGCGGGCCGATCCGTCGGGGCTGAGAATCTCGGCGGCCAGGGTCAGGCGGCCGTCTTCGATCACGGCGTATGCGCCCACAGCGGTGCGGCACGAGCCCTCCAGCGCCAGCATGGCGCCGCGCTCGGCGGCCACGGCCGTGGCGCTGGCCGGGTGGTTGAGGGCTGCGGCCCAGGTCGAGACCGTGTCCGCCGCGCGCGTCTGGATCGCCAGGGCGCCCTGGCCTGGTGCGGGAAGGAACCGGTCCACGTCCAGGCGCTGGGTGATGATCTCGGCGCGGCCCAGGCGGACGAGGCCCGAGGCGGCCAGGAGAATGGCGTCGAAATCCCCCGCCGCCAGGCGGTTCAGGCGCGTGTCCACGTTTCCGCGCAGCATCTCGATCCTCAGGTCCGGGCGCGCGGCCAGGAGCTGGGCCTGGCGGCGCAGGCTGGCCGTGCCGACCATCGCGCCGGAGGGCAGGGCGTCCAGGCCGGCGTGACGGAGGCTGACGAAGGCGTCGCGGGGATCCTCGCGTTCGGGCACGGCGGCGAGGGCCAGGCCGTCGGGCATGACTGCGGGCACGTCCTTGAGCGAATGGACGGCCAGGTCGACCCGGCCGTCCAGCAGGGCCTGTTCGATTTCCTTGGTGAACAGCGCCTTGCCCCCCGCATCCATCAGGCGTCGATCCTGGATGCGGTCGCCGGTGGTGGTGATGGGGACCAGGATCACCGCGTCCTCGACGCTGTCCGCATCGGCGCCCAGGGCGTGCGCGACGGCGCGCTGCATCAGGCCGGACTGGGCCAGGGCCAGGGCCGAACGGCGGGTTCCGAGGCGAAGGGGCGTGGACAAGGCGAAGACGGCTCCGGCGGCGAAGGCTTTGTTGCGAATATGGGAGCGAGTCGTTACCTCGGCCCCATGACCATGGGCGCGGACTATAGCAGCGGAGCGCGGGCGGCAACGCCGGCGCCGCCGCGCGCCCTGACGGTGCTCGGGCTGGAGACCAGCTGCGACGAGACGGCGGCGGCGGTGGTGCGCGTCCGCGCGGACGGCTCCGTCGAGGTGTTGTCGTCAGTGGTCCATAGCCAGATCGCCGACCACGCGCCCTTCGGCGGGGTGGTGCCCGAGATCGCCGCGCGCAGCCATGTGGAGGTCATCGCCGAGGCGGCGCGCCGGGCGGTGCGGGAGGCGGGCGTCGCGTTCGACGGGCTGGACGGGGTGGCCGCCACCGCCGGGCCGGGCCTGGTGGGCGGCGTCATGGTGGGCCTCAGCTTCGGCAAGGCGGTGGCCCTGGCGCGGGGCGTCCCCCTGATTGCGGTGAATCATCTGGAAGGCCATGCGGTGTCGGCGCGGCTGGGGGCGCCGGCGCCCTATCCGTTCCTGCTGCTGCTGGTTTCGGGGGGGCATTGTCAACTGATGGAGGTGCGCGGGATCGGCGACATGACGCGCCTGGGCGCCACCATCGACGACGCGGCGGGCGAGGCCTTCGACAAGATCGCCAAGACCCTGGGGCTGGGATACCCCGGCGGCCCGGCGCTGGAGGCGCTGGCCGCGCGCGGGAACGGCGAGCGGTTCGTGCTGCCGCGCGCGCTTCTGGGACGCAAAGGCTGCGATTTCTCGTTCTCGGGGCTGAAGACGGCGGCGGCGAAGCTGGCGGCGGCGTGTGATACGGCACAGGATCGGGCCGACCTGGCTGATGCGGTGCAGGCCGCCATCACGCGCCAGCTGACCGAGCGATCGGTCCGGGCCATGCGGGATTATGCCGAGCGTCATGACCATCGCCTGTTCGTCGTGGCGGGCGGGGTGGCGGCGAACCGGACCGTCCGCGCCGAGCTTGAGAAGGCGGCGGCGGAGCACGGCTTCGCCTTCCTGGCGCCGCCCCTGGCCTATTGCACCGACAACGCGGCCATGATCGCCCTGGCGGGGGCCGAGCGGCTGGCGCTGGGCCTGACTTCGGACATCGACGTGGCCGCGCGTCCGCGATGGCCGCTGGACGAAGCGACGGCGCTGGCCGATCCTCTCTACAAGACCGGCCGCAAGGGCGCGAAGGCCTGAAGGCTCAAGCAGAACAAGAGGAGCTGCGCATGGGAGCGGACATCCGCACGGCGGGGGTGATCGGCGCAGGGGCGTGGGGCACGGCCCTGGCCCAGGTCTGCGCGCGCGCGGGGCTTGAGGTCACGCTTCAGGCGCGGGAGCCGGAAGTGGTCCAGAGCATCACCACGCGGCGGGTCAACGAGGCGTTTCTGCCGGGCGTGACGCTGGAGGCGGGGATCCGCGCCACGGGCGACCTGGCCGACCTGGCCGACCTGGACCTGATCCTGGCCGTGCCGCCGGCCCAGCATCTGCGGGCGACGCTGGAGGCGTTCAGGGCCGTGGCCGATGCGCGCATCCCGGTGGTGCTGTGCTCCAAGGGCATCGAGCGCGGCTCGCTGAAGCTGATGACCGAAGTGTTGGCCGAAGTGCTGCCCGACACGCCCGTCGCGGTGCTGTCGGGCCCCAGCTTCGCCGGCGAGGTGGCGCGGGGCCTGCCCACCGCCGTGACCCTGGCCTGCGAGGACGAGGCGCTGGGCATGGCCATCGCAGAGGCCGTCGCCACGCCCACGTTCCGGCCCTATCTGGCCGACGACCTGGTCGGAGCGGAGATCGGCGGGGCCATAAAGAACGTGCTGGCCATCGCCTGCGGCATCGTGGAGGGCCGCGAGTTGGGCCGCAGCGCCCATGCGGCGGTCATCACCCGGGGGTTCGCCGAGATCACCCGCATCGCCGAGGCGCTGGGCGGGCGGGCCGAGACGGTGCGGGGCCTGTGCGGATTGGGGGATCTGGTGCTGACCTGCTCCAGCCCGCAGTCGCGCAACATGAGCCTGGGCCTGGCGTTGGGGCGCGGCCAGACGGTGGACGAAGCGCTGGCGGGCAAGCGCTCGGTGGCGGAGGGCTATGAAAGCGCCCCGGCGGTGCGCGACCTGTGCGAGAAGCTGGCGGTGGAGGCGCCCATCTGCATCGCCACCACCGAGGTCCTGGCCGGCCGCTGGAGCGTGGATCAGGCCATCGATGACCTGCTGGCGCGGCCGATCCGGCTCGAGGCGGGCTGAATGGCCGCGCCGGAGCCGGACCTGGAGCGAAAGCGTGTCTGGAAGACCCCGCCGGGCGTGGCCCTGTGCGCCGAGGGCGACATTCCCGATCCGGGCTCGCGCGGCTTCGTGCTGCAGATCGGCGAGGCGTTCTTCCACGGCTTTGTGGTCAGGAAGGCCGGCCGGACGGCCGGATGGGTGGACCGCTGCCCGCACCAGGGGTTCCCCATCGCCATCGAGCTGGACCGTTATCTGACGCGGGACGGCGAGCTGATCCTGTGCGGCTGGCACGGGGCGGTGTTCCGGCCCCTGACCGGGGAATGCGTCGGCGGGCCGTGCGCCGGCGGGCGGCTGACGCCCTGGCCGGTGGAGGTGAAGGACGGCGTGATCCGGACGGCGTGAAGCGCCGCGATTCTCCTCCCCATCACTTGGGGTGGAGAGGAGACGTGAACTTTATCGCAGCCCCGCCTCGATGGCGTCGATGTCGTCGTCGCTGAGGCCGAAGTGATGGCCGATCTCGTGGATCAGGACATGGGCGATGATCTCGGCCAGCCCCACGTCGCCGCGCTCGCACCATTCGTCCAGGATCGGGCGGCGATAGAGATAGATGCGCGACGGCCCTGGCGACGGATCGAATCCGGTGCGCTGGGACAGGTCGACCCCGTGGTAGAGGCCGGTCAGTTCGAAGGGGTCCCGCATGTCCATCTCGGCCAGGGTCTCCGCGTCCGCGAAATCGAGGATCCGGAACTCCACGTCTCCGGCGAAGGCACGGAACGCCTCGGGGAGTCCGGCGAAGGCCGCTTCGGCCAGGCGGGCGAAGTCGTCCAGGGACGGGGCGGCCTGATCGGCCCATGCGGGAGTCTTGGTGTCCATGGCCCCGATATCGGCCTCTGGCGCGCGGCTGGCAACGCGAAGCGCGGCGCAGACGTGGAAATTGCGCGGCGCAGGTTTATGGTGAACGCCGAATCGGCGGGTGAGGACGATGGCGGAAGCCGACATCGCGTTCGTGGCGGCGGCGGGAGCGGCGGGGCTGGCCCTGTCGGTGAGCGCCTGGGCCTGGCGGCTCAGAAGCCGCCTGGCGGCGCGCCTGGCGGCGGCCGAGGGGCGGCTGACGGCCGCCGAGGCGCATCTGGCGGACCGCGACGCCAGCCTGGCCGCCTTCGGCGAGACGTTTCTTGAACTGACGGCGGGGATCGATGGACGGCCTGCGACGCTGCAGGGGGATCCGTCCAGTCAGACCGGCGTGGAGCACATCCTGTTCGGAGACGACCTGTCGGGCGACCCGATCGCCGTTCTGGCCGCCACCAGCCCCGAGAACGCCGACCGGCTGGAGCGGTTGAAGACGCGTGGCGCGGCCTGTGACTTCATCGCCCGGACCCCGCGCGGGGTCCTGAGGGTCGAGGGGCGCGCCGCCGGGGGATCGGCGTGGCTGAAGCTGTCGGTGGACCGCACCGCCATTCATGACGGCGCCGGATCGGCCGAGCCCCTGACCGAGCTGTCGCCCGTGCCCGCCTGGCGGGTGGACGGGGCGGGACGGCTGGTGTGGGCCAACCGGGCCTGGCTGGACGAGGTGAAGGCGCAGAGCGTGGAGGATGCGCGCGAGCGGGGGCTCAGCTTCGACCGGGGCGCCGACGCCCTGATGGCCGAGGCCGCGCGGCTGGGCATGCCCCAGGAAGGGTTCCGCTGGACCTCGGGCGGCGGACGACGACGGGCCTGGCGCGTGATCGCCCAGCCGCTGGGCCGGGGCGAAGGCGGCGAAGTCATGGGGGCGGTGGCCTTCGCCCTGGACGCCACCGAGGCGGAGGAGACCCGCGACACCTTGCGCCGCCATGTGGAGGGGCATGACGAAACCCTGAACCACCTGGCCGACGCGGTGGCCATCTTCGGGCCGTCCAAGCGGCTGGCCTACCACAACACCGCCTTTCAGCAGCTGTTCGGGCTGGATCCCGCCTGGCTGGACGACCGTCCCACCCACGCCGAACTGCTGGACCGGCTGCGCCAGCGCCGCCAGCTGCCCGAGCGTGACGACTATCCGGCGTGGAAGGCGAAGGAGCTGGAGTTCTACGGCGCCACCGAAGCGGCCCCGGACGACAGCTGGTCGCTGCCGGACGGACGCACCTTGCGGGTGGTGCGCCAGCCGCACCCGCTGGGCGGGGTGCTGCTGCTGTTCTCGGACATCACCGGCGAGCTGGACCTCAGAAGCCGCTACAACGCCCTGATCCAGGTCCAGCGGGCGACCTTGGACAAGCTGAACGACGCGGTCGCGGTGTTCGGTTCGGACGGGCGGCTGCGGTTGCACAACGAAGCCTTTGAGGCGTTCTGGGGCCTGAGCGCCGAGCAGTTGAACCAGGCGGGCGAGTTCGACGCCCTGGCCGAACTGTGCAAGCGCACGGCGCCGGACCCGGCCCTGTGGCTGGGGCTGA
Organism: Pseudomonadota bacterium; assembly: GCA_023433585.1. Taxonomy (GTDB): domain Bacteria; phylum Pseudomonadota; class Alphaproteobacteria; order Caulobacterales; family Caulobacteraceae; genus Brevundimonas. Next base: position 3,560 of record JAEZCL010000186.1, on the reverse strand, counting down.
AGGCGCGGGTGGCGGATCCCGATCCGGAAAGCCGCGTGGCGGTCTCGGGCGAGACGCGCACCGAGGACGGCCGCCTGGCGGCCTGGCAGACCCGACCCCTGCCGGACGGCGCCACCCTGGTGGCCTTCGCTGACGTCACCGCCCGGCGCGAGCTGGAACAGGCGTTGAGCGAACGTGAAGCGGCGCTGAGGGAGAGCCAGGAGCTGAAGCGCCAGTTCGTGGGCAGCGTCTCCTATGAGCTGCGCACGCCCCTGACCACCATCGTGGGCTATTCGGAGCTTCTGGAGATGCAGGGGTCGCTGGACGAGCGGGCGCGCCAGCACGCCGGGGCCATCCGCGTGGCCGCCAGCCAGCTGGCCCGTTCCATCGACGACGTGCTGGACATGGCCCAGATCGACGCAGGCGAGATGGAGCTGAGCCTGGGCGACGTGCATGTGCGCGACCTGCTGGAGCAATGCGCCGGGCGGGTGCGCCCCCGTGTCGAGGGGCGCGGCGGGGTGATCGAGGTGGTGTGTCCCGAAAGCGTCGCCGTCGTGCGGGCCGACCAGAAACGTCTGGTCCAGGCGCTGGACCATCTGCTGGACAACGCCGCGCGCTCCATCGGCGAGGGCGGGCGTGTGACGCTGGAGGCGGCCCGAGGCGTGGGCGAGACCCGTTTCAGGGTGTCGGACACCGGCCACGGCATTCCCTATCACCTGCAGGCCCATGTGTTCGACCGGTTCGTGCAGCGCGAGCGGGGCGGCCCCGGCGTGGCCCTGGCCCTGGTCAAGGCGCTGATCGAACTGCACGGCGGCTGGGCCGAGCTGGAGAGCGAACCTGGCAAGGGCGCCAGCTTCATCCTGCACCTGCCCCATGACGTCCAGCCGTTCGCCGCCCATCCCGAACTGGGCCTGGCGCTCCAGGGAGACCCCGCGTGACGCGTCCGCTCAAGACCGCCCTGATCTATGATTTCGACGGAACCCTGGCGCGGGGCAACATGCAGGAGGTCACCTTCATCCCCTCGGTGGGCATGGATGCGGGCGGGTTCTGGAGCGAGGCCGACCGGCTGACGCGCGAGGCCGACGGCGACAACATCCTGATGTACATGCAGCTGATGCTGGCCCGGGCGCGCGAAAACGGCCAGCCGATCACGCGCCGGGATCTGCGCGAGCACGGCCATGATGTGAAGCTGTTCGACGGGCTGAAGTCCGACCTCACCGGGCCCGGCTGGTTCGAGCGCATCAACGCCTTCGGCGCCCGTTTCGGTCTCGACATCGAGCACTACATCGTCTCGGCCGGGCTGGAGGAGATGATCGACGGCTGCCCCATCAGGGGCGTCTTCCGCCACGTGTTCGCGTCCAAGTTCGTCTATGACGACGAGGGGGTGGCCATCTGGCCGGCGGTGGGGGTGAACTACACTACCAAGACCCAGTACCTGTTCCGCATCAACAAGGGCGTGCTGAACCACTACGAGCACGAGCGCATCAATCGCTTCATCCCCGACGACGAGCGCCCGGTGCCGTTCGAGCGGATGATCTTCCTGGGCGACGGCGACACCGACGTGCCCACCATGAAGATGATGCACACCAAGGGCGGCTTCTCCATCGCCGTCTATGACCCGAGGACCTCCGAGCGGGACCAGCAGAAGATTTATTCCCTGATCTCGGAGGACCGGGTCAATTTCGTCGCCGCCGCCGATTACCGCGAGGGCAGGGCCGTGGACCTGATCGTCAAGGGCCTGATCGGCCGCATCGCGGTGAACGCCGGGACCATGCCGACGGATCTCTAGGGGCGCGGCGTCGCTTCCGGTTGCGTGTGGCGGGATGATCGTTAGGGTCCGGCCCGACCGCATCACCCGTGGAGACTGAACGCCCGTGCGCCTCCTGTCGGCTGTCCTGACCGGCCTTTGCCTGTGGCTGGCGGCGCTTTCGCCCGCGTCGGCCCAGATGCGCTCCGAGAACATCGAGGTCGCCCTGGTCCCCATGAGCGCCTGGGCCGCGCCCGGATCGACCGCCATCGTGGCCGTGCGCCAGGACATCGATCCCGGCTGGCACACCTACTGGCGCAACCCCGGGGATTCCGGCGGGCCGACCGAGCTGACCTGGACCCTGCCGGACGGGGTGGCGGCCGGCGACATCATCTGGCCCCTGCCCGAGCGCCAGCCGCTGCAGGGGCTGATGAACTACGGCTATTCGGGCCATGTCTATCTGCCGGTTCCCATCGACATTCCGGCCGACGCGGCGCCGGGCTCCACGATCCGGCTGAGCGTGGACGTGCTGTCCATGGTGTGCAGCGACCAGATGTGCGTGCCGGACGAGCGCGCCGCCGTCCTGGACCTGCGCGTCGACGAGGGCGCCGCGCCGCTGGACCCCGAACACGGCGCGGCCGTCTCGCGCATCATCGAGACCGCGCCCCGGCCCGGCGGCCTGGAGGCGCGGGTGACGCGCCGGGACGGGATGCTGGTGCTGACGGCGACCGGAGAGCCGCTGAGGGCCGAGGGCCTGTCCGACGTCTATTTCTTCCCCTTCCGGGGCGGGGTGGTCGAGCATCCGGCCGCGCAGCCGGGCGAGCGCGGGCCGGAGGGGCTGGCCCTGACCCTGACGGCGGGCCGCGCGATCCTGACCGCCGGGCTGACCGACCCGATCGAGGGGGTGCTGGCCACCTCCGAAGGCGCCTGGGAGATCGTCGCCCAGCCGGGCGAACCGCTGGTGGGAACGACCGGCGGCGGCGTCCTGAGCGAAGGCGCGGCGGCGGGCGGCCTGGGCCTGTTCATCCAGGCGGCGCTGTTCGCCCTGATCGGCGGCCTGATCCTGAATCTGATGCCATGTGTGTTCCCGATCCTGGCCATGAAGGCGGCGTCCCTGTCGGCGTCCGCGCATGATCCGGCCGAGGCGCGGCGGGACGGGCTGGCGTTCCTGGCCGGGGTGCTGGCGACCTTCCTGATCCTGGCCGTGGCGCTGATCGTGCTGAGAAGCGCGGGCCAGGCGATCGGCTGGGGCTTCCAGCTGCAGTCGCCGGGCGTGATCGCGGGCCTGGCCCTGTTGATGCTGGCGGTGGGGCTGAACCTGTCGGGCGTCTTCAATGTCGGCATGGCCGCCCAGGGCTTTGCCGAGAGCGGCGCGGGTGGGCGGCTGTCGCGCCTGCCGGGCGGCGCCGGCGCCTTCTTCACCGGTGTGCTGGCGGTGGTGGTGGCGGCGCCGTGCACCGCGCCCTTCATGGCCTTCGCCCTGGGCGCGGCGCTGGTCATGCCCGCGGCCCTGGCGGTGATGGTGTTCCTGATGCTGGGGCTGGGCCTGGCCCTGCCCTATGTGGCGGTCAGCCTGTCACCGGGCCTGCTGAGGCGGTTCCCGCGCCCCGGCCCGTGGATGGACCGGCTGAAGGGAATTCTGGCCTTCCCCATGTACGGCGCCGCCCTGTGGCTGGTGTGGGTGTTCGCGCGCCAGACGGGCGCCGAGGCCCTGGCCCTGCTGATGACCGGCGCGTTGGCGCTGTCCCTCGGCCTCGTCCTGTGGGGCTGGCGCCAGGCGGCGCGGGCCGAGGGGCGCGGCGGTGCGGTCAGCACCGCGGTCGCCGTCCTGAGC
>JAEZCL010000319.1 GCA_023433585.1 Pseudomonadota bacterium | reverse complement strand
CGCGCCCCGGAGCGGGTGCGCGATCCGGTTCTGGCGTGGGGGATGAGGGTTCGGTGGTTCGGCAGAACGCACCCGACCCTCACCCTGCGCGCGAAGGAGCAGTTTGCTTTCGCTCCCCGCTGCGCGCAGCCCTCTCCCACCGGGAGAGGGACGAGGGCAGGAGGCGTCACGGTGGCTGAATCTGGACCGAAACTCATTCTCGTGGGCCAGACGGCCGGGGGCTTCGGGGTGCGCGGCGAGGTGCGGGTGACCGCCTTCACCGCCGATCCCCTGGCGCTGACGGCCTATGGACCGCTGTTGCGCGCGGACGGGACCGTCGCCCTGACCCTGACGTCGGCGCGGGCGGTCAAGGGGGCGGTGATCGGCCGGGCGCGAGAGATCGAGACCAAGGAAGAGGCGGACGCCCTGCGCGGGCTGAAACTGTTCGTCCCGCGCGACCGCTTCCCCGAGCCGGACGAGGACGAGGTCTATGTCGCCGATCTGATCGGGCTCGAGGCGCGCGATCCGCAAGGCCTGGTTCTGGGGCGGATCAGATCCGTGCAGAATTTCGGCGCCTCGGACATGCTGGAGATCGCCCCGGCCGGCGGCGGCCCGACCTGGTACCTGCCTTTCACCCGCGAGGCGGCGCCGGAGCTGCATGTCGCCGAGGGCTGGATCCTGGCGGTGCGTCCAGCCGAGGTGGGCGAGCGCGAGCCCGACTGACCGCATCCGAGGCGGTTGCGGTTCGTCTCAGGGCTTCCGACATGAGGCGTCCCGCTACAGGAGCCTCTCCATGTCCGACCTGTCCGCCTTTCCGATCACCCGCCGCTGGCCCGCCGCCCATCCCGACCGGCTGCAGCTCTATTCGCTGAACACGCCCAACGGGGTGAAGGTCTCCATCATGCTGGAGGAGATCGGCCTGCCCTATGAGGCGCACCGGATTGACATCGGCGCGGACGAGACCTGGACGCCCGAGTTCCTGTCGCTGAACCCCAACGGCAAGATTCCCGCCATCATCGACCCCGACGGGCCGGGCGGCAGGTCGCTGGCTCTGTTCGAATCCGGGGCCATCCTGGTCTATCTCGCGGAAAAGACCGGCAAGCTGATCCCGGCGGACGCGGCGGGGCGCTACGAGACCCTGCAGTGGGTCATGTTCCAGATGGCCGCCGTCGGCCCGATGTTCGGCCAGGTGGGCTTCTTCCACAGATTCAAGGGTAAAGAGATCGAGGACAAGCGGCCGCGGGACCGCTACGTAGCGGAATCCCGTCGTCTGCTGGGCGTGCTGGACAAGCGCCTGGATGGGCGCGACTGGATCATGGGGGACTATTCCATCGCCGACGTGGCGACCCTGGGCTGGGTGCGCAACCTGATCGGTTTCTATGAGGCGCGCGAACTGGTCGGCTTTGATGACTTTCCCCGCGTGGCTGCCTGGCTGGAACGGGGCTTGGCGCGACCGGCGGTCCAGCGCGGGCTGGAGATTCCGGCGGCCTGAAACGGCCGTGACCGGCGCGGCCACAGCGGGCCGCGCCGAGTCGGTGGTCAGCTGTTGTCTTCGATCGGCGCGCCCGGGCCGTTCTTCTTGATGGATTCGATGGCGTTCAGGGCCGACGCCTTGGAGGAATAGCCCTCGGTGGAGAACATGACTTCGGAATTATACTTGAAGCGGACCCGGTATTCGCCGGCCTTGTCCTTGTAGATCTCGAACTTGTGCACTGACGGCCTCCTTCTTGAGCTGAGCCGTGGCGAGCGTGGGGCAGGGCGCGGCGGTCGGTCAAGCCTTTGTGCGCGGCTTCACCCGGCCGTTGTCAGGAATTCGAGGATCGCGGCACGGGCCGGGGGCTCGTCCAGCATGGGGGCGTGGCCGACGCCGGGCACCTCGACGAAGCCCATGTGGGGCGCGGCCGCCGTCATGCGTCCGGCGATGTCGGCGCTGAGCAGGTCTGAGGTCGCGCCGCGCACCAGCAGCAGCGGCCGCCCCTCGGCCAGATTCCTGAACGCGGGCCACAGGTCCGGGACCAGGGCGTCCTTTCCGGCCGCGCGGATGGGGGCGGCGATGTCCGGATCATAGTCCAGCGCCGGAACGCCGTCCGGCCCCTCGCGGAAGACGCGTCGGGCGAACGCCGCCCAGTCGTCGGGACCGTAATGGGGAAAGGCCACGCCGTTGGTGCGCCGGACATAGTCGGCCGCGTCGCTCCAGGAGCGGATCTCGACCTTCTGGCCGGTGTAGGCGGCGATGCGGGCCAGACCCTCGGGCGCCACCTCCGGCCCGATGTCGTTGAGGATGGCGGCGGCCACCCGCTCGGGCGCCAGGGCCGTCAGGGCCATGGTGATGAGCCCGCCCATGGAGGTTCCCAGGAACACCGCGCGGCCGAGGCCCGCCTGATCCATCAGGGCCAGAACGTCGCGCGCATAGACCGGCGGCTGATAGGTCATGGAGTCAGCGGCGCGCTCCGACCGGCCCCGCCCGCGCACGTCCACCGCCAGCACCCGCCGTCCCGTGGCGGCGATGACCGGGGCGATCCCGTGGAAATCGGCGCTGTTGCGAGTCAGGCCGTGGATGGCGATCACGGGCAGGCGGGCCGGGCCGTCCCCGCCCGGATAGTCGCGAGCGTAGAGGGTCAGTTCATCCGATATCCAGCGACGGTCGGCGAAGGTCATGGGGCGCTCCCTGTTCCACGCCTGACCCTAATTCATCGGCGTCGGAATTAAAGACCCGAAACGTCGCGGCGGCGCCCGCCAGCGCGTCGGACACCGCGCCCACCTCCTGGGCCCGGGTGCGGGGCATGACCAGGACGCCCGAGGGCGTCGAGACCACCACCACGTCCTCCATGCCGATCACCGCCACCGGCAGGCCCGCGCTCCACACCAGGCAGCCCGAGGAATCTACCGCCCTGGCCGGCCCCTTCAGGTGGTTTTCGGCTCTATCCCGGCCCGAGGCGGACCACAGGGCGTTCCAGCAGCCCATGTCGCGCCAGCCCACATCGCAGGCGATCATGGCCAGCCGGCCGCTGTGCTCGATCACCGCCCGGTCCAGTGAGACGACCCGGCCGGCCGTGGCGGCCAGGCGCACACGCGATCCGCGCCGCTGTGCGCCGGCCCAGGCCGCGTCAGCCCGCGCGGCCACATCCGGCGCATGGCGCGCGATCTGATCGGCGAACACATCGGCCCGGCCCAGGAACAGGCCCATGTTCCAGCCCCAGCCGCCCTCGTCCAGCATGGTCCGGGCGGTCTCGCGTTCCGGCTTTTCGACAAAGCGGTCGATGCGTCTCAGGCCGTCCGGCGGGCCGGAGGCGCCGTGAACATAGCCATAGCCTGTCTCCGGCGACTTCGGCGGCGCGGAGAACAGGACGATGTCGTCGCCCGCGCCCTCGGCGGCGGCCATGACGGCGGCGCGGAACGCCTGGGCCGCCTCGATGCGATGATCGGCCGGGGCGATCAGCACGGGCGCGCCGGGCGCGATCTCGTTCGCCGCCCTGACGGCGCAGGCGACGGCCAGAGCGGTGCCGCCGGGCTCGGGTTCGATCAGAACCAGGCCGGGGCGCACGCCGATGCGGCGAAGCTGGGTCCGCACCAGGGTCTCGTGAGCCGCCGCGCACACCACGATCGGGGCCAGGAAGGGCGCGGCGGGCGCGGGCGCGAACCGCCGCGCGGTCGCCTGAAGCAGGGTCTCCTCGCCGTCGATGGAGTGGAACGGCTTGGGCCGTTCGGCGGTGGACAGCGGCCACAGGCGCGAGCCCGATCCGCCGCACAGGATCACCGGCAGGACGCCGTCGTTCATCCTGAAGCCCCCCCCTCTCGTTTCCCCCGGCCGGCACCCTAGAAAAAAAGGTTAATGCGTAGCAAGCCGCAACCGGAGTTGAGCGGCGCGGCATGGCGCGCGGCCCGCGCGCTTGTTAGGACGCGCGGACCTTTCAGCCGCACAGGCCCGATCATGCCCCAGTCCGCACCCCAGACCCTGAAGGCCGGCGTGGCCGGCGTCGGCGTGATGGGCCGCAACCACGCCCGCGTCCTGTCTGAACTGCGCGATGTGGACCTGACCGCCGTGTTCGATCCCGACGCGGTGACGGCCCAGGGCGTGGCCGACCTCTACGGCGCGAAGGCGGTGACGACCGCTGAAGCCTTCGTGGGCGCCGGGCTGGACTGCGCGGTGGTGGCCACGCCCAACCGTTTTCACGCCGATCTGGGCGTGGCGCTGCTGGAGCGCGGCGTCCATGTGCTGGTGGAGAAGCCCATCGCCCCGACGCTTGAGGACGCCCAGCGCCTGATCGACGCGGCCGAGGCCAACGGGCGGGTTTTGATGGTCGGCCATGTGGAGCGCTTCAACCCGGCGGTAGAGACGGTGCGCCGCGCCATCGCCGACGAGGACGTCATCTCCATCCAGATCACCCGCGTCGGCCCCTTCCCGCCGCGCATGGGCGAAGTGGGCGTGGTCATCGACTTGGCGGTGCATGACATCGACATCATCCGCCACCTGACCGGATCCGAGATCACCGAGGTTCAGCCGCAACTGGCGCGCACCCGCGCCGAGCGCGAGGACACGGCCCTGCTGCAATTCCGGCTTGAGAACGGGGTCATCGCCCACATCACCACCAACTGGCTGACCCCCTACAAGACCCGCACCTTGCAGGTCGCCACGCGCGGCAAGTTCGTGGTCGCGGACCTCATCACCCGCCAGGTGACCGAATATTTCGGCCAGCAGGCCGACGGCTCCTATTCCACCCGCACGCTGAACAGCTGGCCGGCCGAGCCGCTGAAGAAAGAGCTGGAAGGCTTCATCCACGCCATCCGCACCGGCGAGCCCCCCGCCGTCACCGGCCGCGATGGCCTGAAGAACCTGGATGTGGCGCTCAGGTGCCTGGGTGAGGGATAGCCAATTCTTTCGCGGCTCTGAGTTCCGCGCACTCACGACCCCGGTTGGTAATCACGAATATCTCGCCCTGCTCGGCGCGCCTGACCAGTTCGTGAAACTGCCGTCGCAGTTGAGTCATTGTGACGACGATCATGACCCCACCACCTGCATGCTCAGCCATTCGGCCATGAGGGCCTGCTTGTCGGAGCCTTCGATCTCCACCGTGACTTCGTGCTTCAGAACCCAGCGACCGGGACCCTTGGGCTCGGCGGACGCCAGCCTGAAGCGTGCTCGAATGCGTGAACCGGAGGGCACGGGCGCCAGGAAGCGGACCTTGTCGAATCCATAGTTGACGCCCATCACCACGCCCTGAAGCGGCGCCACGGCGTCGAATGACAGGCGCGACAGCAGGGACAGGGTCAGGAAGCCGTGGGCGATGGTTCCGCCGAAGGGAGTCTGTTTCGCCGCTTCCGGGTCCACATGGATGAACTGACGATCCTCGGTGATCTCGGCGAAGGCGTCGATGCGGGCCTGGTCCACCGTGATCCAGTCCGAGACGCCCACCTCGGTTCCGATCAGGGACGGCAGGTCGGCGGGGGCGATGGGGGTCATGGGCGGGCTCCCTTGAAGCGGCCTTCGATGATTTCGGCGAACAGGGCCGGGTCGATGTTGCCGCCGGACAGGACGATGACGGTGGTCAGGTTCTGTGTCTCGACCTTGCCCGCCAGGACGGCGGCCAGGGATACGGCCCCGCCCGGCTCCACCACCAGTTTCAGCGTCCTGAAGGCGTAGGCGACCGCGCCCGCCACCTCGTCATCCGACACCGTGACCACCCGCTCCAGCCGCCGGTTGATGGGAAAGGTCAGTTCGCCGGGCCGCTCGGTCATCAGGGCGTCGCAGATGGTCGGCGTCTTGACCGGCGGATACGGAACGCGCTCGCCCGCGGCCAGAGACAGCTGGGTGTCGTTGTAGAACTCCGGCTCCACCCCGATCACGCGGGTCGCCGGCCAGCGGGCGGCCATGGCCAGGTTGATGCCCGCGATCAACCCTCCGCCCGATGCGCCGCACAACAGTTGATCGGCCGGATCAACCCCGGTCTCGGCGGCCTGCTGGGTGATCTCCAGCCCGGCCGTGCCCTGTCCCTGGATCACCAGAGGATCGTCGAACGGCCGCACCAGGATCGCGCCCCGCTCCTTGGCGACCGCCTCGCCGATGGTCTCGCGGCTTTCGTTGTACCGGTCATAGAAACGGACCTCGCCTCCAAAGGCGTGGACGCCCTCGACCTTCACCTTCGGGCTGTCGGCGGGCATGACGATCAGCGCCCTCGTCCCGACCATGCGGGCGGCGGCGGCCACGGCCTGGGCGTGATTGCCCGATGAATAGGCCACGACCCCGCGCGCCTTCTCCTCATCCGTCAGGCGGCTGATGCGGTTGTAGGCGCCGCGGAATTTGAAAGCGCCGGCGACCTGGAGTGTCTCGGCCTTCATCAGCACCCGGCCGCCGACCCGTTCGTTCAGCGCCGGATGTTCGATCAGGGGCGTGCGCACGGCGGCGGAGGCGATCTGGCGGGCGGCGTCCAGGACGCCGTCGAACGAGGGGGCGGATTGGGTCATGAAGCTTGCTTAGCGGAAAGCGGCGATCATCGCTAAGGTGATCGGCATGAGCGGACTGATCCTCGCCATCGACCAGGGCACCACCTCCACCCGCGCCATCGCCTTCGAGGGCGCCGTGGAGGACGCGGTGCGGCCCCTCGCCGTCAGCCAGATCGAATTGGCCCAGCATTTCCCCCGGTCGGGATGGGTCGAGCATGACGCCGCCGAAATCTGGCGCGCCACGCTGCAGACCTGCCGCGAAGTGATCCGCAAGGCCGGAGGCGTGGCCCGCTTTTCCGCCATCGGCATCACCAACCAGCGCGAGACGGCGGTGCTGTGGGACCGGGCGACGGGCGAGCCGCTGCATCGGGCCGTCGTCTGGCAAGACCGGCGCACGGCGGATGCGGCGGCGGCCCTGCGCGAGGCGGGGCATGAACCGAGGGTCCAGTCCGCCACCGGCCTGCTGCTCGACCCCTATTTCTCGGCCACCAAATTCGCCTGGCTGCTGGATAATGTTCCCGGCGCGCGGGAGCGAGCCGAACTGGGCGAGCTGTGCCTGGGCACCCTCGACGCCTGGCTGATCTGGAACCTGACCGGCGGGCGGTCCTTCGTCACCGACGCCTCCAACGCTTCGCGCACCCTCTTGATGGACCTGAAGACGGGCGAATGGCGCGCGGACCTGTGCGATCTGTTCAGCGTTCCCATGAACGCCCTGCCTGAAATCCGCGACTGCGCCGGGCCGCTGGGCGAGACCGAGGCCGGGCTGTTCGGTCGTTCCCTGCCCATCACCGGCAGCGCGGGCGACCAGCAGGCGGCCCTGGTCGGCCACGGCGCCCTGAAGGCCGGAGACGCCAAGATCACCTATGGCACCGGGGCGTTCCTGGTGGTGAACACGGGCGAGACCCCGGTGGCCTCGGCCAACCGGTTGCTGAGCACGCTGGGTTACCGGATTGCGGGCCGCACCGCCTATGCGCTGGAGGGGTCCATCTTTTCGGCCGGCTCGACGATCCAGTGGCTGAGGGATCAGCTGGGCCTGATCCCCGCCTCACGGGATTCAGAGGCCCTGGCGCAATCGTTGACCGACAACGGCGGGGTTTACCTCGTGCCCGGCTTCACGGGGCTGGGCGCGCCCTGGTGGGAGGCGGACGCGCGCGGGGCCGTCATGGGCCTGTCGCGCGGGACCGGCCCGGCCCATGTGGTGCGCGCGGGGCTGGAGTCCCTGGCCTATCAGACCCGCGATCTGCTGGACGCGCTGGTCGCCGACGGCTCGCCGCGCCCGGCGGTGCTCAAGGTGGACGGCGGGGTCACCGCCAACGCCTTCGCCATGCAGTTCGTGGCCGACATCTGCGAGGTCACGGTCGAGCGCCCCGCCTTCCAGGAGATGACGGCCCTGGGCGCCGCGCGTCTGGCGGCGCTGGGGTGCGGGCTGACCGACGCCTTGCCGACCGGCTCGGGCGAGGCGCCTGCGCGCTGGACGCCGCGCATGAAGGCCGCAGACCGCGAACGCCTTGTGGCCGGCTGGACGAAGGCGGTGCGCGCGACGATCGCCGCCGCCTGAACGACGGGAAGACCCATGACGCAAAGCTCCGACCCCCAGGCCGACTTCGCGGGCACGCGGCCCGTCGATCCCCGGCACGCCTTCGACGTCGCGGCGCTGGACCGCTGGATGGCGGACCATGTGGCCGACTACGTCGGTCCCCTGACGATCAGGCAGTTCAGGGGCGGCCAGTCGAACCCGACCTATGAGCTGACGACGCCGGGCCGGACCTATGTGCTGCGGCGGAAGCCCCCGGGGAACCTGCTGCCTTCGGCCCACGCGGTGGACCGGGAGTTCCGGGTCATCTCGGCTCTGTCGAAGCAGGGGTTCCCCGTCGCTCGGCCTTACGCCCTGTGCGAGGACGACGGGGTCATCGGCTCCATGTTCTATGTCATGGACAAGGTCGAGGGCCGCATCTTCTGGGACCTGAAGCTGCCGGGCCTGGCGCCGGAGGAACGCCGGGCGATCTACGAGGCCCAGACGGATGCGCTGGCCCGGCTGCATGCTATCGACCCCCAGGCGGCGGGCCTTGGCGACCATGGCCGCCCCGGCAACTATTTCGCCCGCCAGGTGGGGCGCTGGTCGAAACAGTATGCGGCCTCCGAGACCGAAACCATCCCGGCCATGGACCGGCTGATGGCCTTTTTGCCCGAAAGCCTGCCGCCGGAGGGACCGACGCGCATTGTCCACGGCGACTGGCGGCTGGACAACATGATCCTGGCGTCGGATAGGCCCGAGGTGTTGGCCGTGCTGGACTGGGAGCTGTCGACCCTGGGCGATCCCATGGCGGACCTGTCCTACTATTTGATTGGCTGGGTCATTCCGGCCAGCCAGAGGAACGGCGTGGGCGGCGCGGACCTGAAAGCCCTGGGCATCCCGACCCTGGACGAGACGGTGGAACGCTACGCCGCGGCCACGGGCATGCGGCCGGCGAACCTGGACTGGCTTCTGGCCTACAATCTGTTCCGGCTGGCGGCCATCTGCCAGGGCATCGCCGGGCGTGTGCGCGACGGCACCGCCGCCAGTCCCCAGGCCCTGGCCACGGCCGCCCAGGTGAAGCCGCTGTCAGACGCCGCCTGGACCTTTGCGCGCAAGGCCGGCGCCTGATTTCAGGCTTTATCGGCGCATCAGGCCGCCTCACCTTGATTCCCGCCCCAATTCCGCGTTAGCCCCGCGCATTCTTGAGCGCCGCTCCGGCCGCGCCGCCCGCAGAACTGGAAATCCCCCTTTCGCATGAGAGATCTGAAACAGACCGGCTTCACCGACCGTCTCGCCGCCCAGCAGGCCCGCAAGAAGGCGCTCCTGGCCGGCTTCAAGCCCAAACCCGCGCGGCCCGATCCCGAGTTCGACAAGCTGGCCGAGAAGCGCGCCGCCGAGAAACAGGCCCTGCGCGAGAAGCATGAGGCGGAGAAGGCCGAGAAAAGGCGCCTGGCCGCCGAGAAGGCCGCCGCCCGCCAGGCCGAGGCGCAGCAGGCCCAGGAAGCCGTGGACGCCGAACGCCGCAGCGCCCGCAAGGAGCGCAAGGCCCTGACCAAGGCCGAGCAGAAGGCCGCCCGCGACGCGCGCTATGCCCGCCGCAAGGCCGCGCGCCAGTAAGCTCGCGCTGGCCACAGGCGATCCGTCACCCTATCTGTGGCGGATGCCCGCGCTGAAATCCCGCACCGTCGCCCGTCTGCATCTCGCCCATCGGGACGACATCGGCGACCTCGTCACCCGTCGCCCCCTGCCAGGGCCGGACCTGCCCCAGGTGGACCCGTTCTTGTTCCTGAACCACCACGGGCCCCAGACCTATCCGCCGAACAACCGGGGCCTGCCGTTCGGGCCGCATCCCCACCGGGGCTTCGAGACCGTCACCTTCATCCTTGAGGGTGAGCTGTCCCACGCGGACTCCGGCGGCGGCGAAAGCATCATCGGGCCGGGCGGGATCCAGTGGATGACGGCGGGATCGGGCCTGATCCACGCCGAGCTGTCGCCCGCCAGTTTCAAGCGCGACGGCGGGCCGATGGAGATCCTGCAGCTGTGGGTGAACCTGCCCGGCCGTCTCAAGATGACCGCGCCGGCCTATGTGGGCCTGCAGGCGCCGGATATTCCCAAGGCCGTGCTGGATGACGGCCGCGTGGTCGTCGAGGCGGTGTCCGGCCGCTGGGCGGGCGTCGAGGCGCCGATCCAGTCCCTCATCGACATCCACATGGCGGTGGCGCGCTTCAGCCCGGGCGGGCGGCTCGAGGCCCCGGTCGCGCCGGGCCGCAATGTCTTCCTCTATGTCGTGAAGGGCGAGGTCACGGTTGGCGGAACGCCCGTTCCCGCCTGGACTCTCGCCGCCCTGAACGACGACGGCGATGCGGTGGCGATCGAGGCGGCCTCGGACGCGGTGGTCCTGCTGGGCCACGCCGAGCCCATCGACGAGCCGGTCTTCGCCCACGGGCCGTTCGTGATGAACAGCCGCGAGGAGATCGTCCAGGCGATCGAGGATTATCAGGCGGGCCGGTTCGGTCCGCCGCCGGCGGTCTGATCCGCAACGGCTTCGGGCATCCGCGCCAGCCGCCGCGCGTGCCGCTCGGCCATCCTCAGCGCCCAGCCGGCGGGCGTCACCCGGGCCGCCACGGACATGAAGCGGTTGAAGGCGCCGGGGACCTCGATCGGCCGGTTGGCCTCGCAGGCTTCATAGCCCGCCCGTATGACCGGCTCGGCGTCCATCCACATCCATGACGGATAGGCGCGGCTGACCGCCTCGCGCGAGCCGTTGACGTCGTGGAACTCGGTCAGGGTGTAGCCTGGGCACAGGGCCGTCACATGCACCCCGGTTCCCTTCAGCTCCAGGTGCAGCCCCTGCGACGCCTTGATGAGGAAGCTCTTCAGCGGGCCGTACAGGGTGTCGCCGCCGGTGGCGGGCAGGAAACCGGCCAGGGACGCCACGTTCAGGATGCGGCCGAACCCCCGCCGGACCATGCCCGGCGCCACGCGGCGCGATAGGGCGACGGGCGCGCCCGCCATCACCGCCAGCATCCCGGCGTGATCGGCGGGCTTCAGGCTCAGAAAACCGCCCGTCAGGCTGTAACCCGCATTGTTCACCAGACCGTCCACGACGCGCCCTTCGGCCTCCACCGCGTCGATCAGGCGGTCGGGCGCCCCCGGTTCGGCCAGGTCCAGCGGAAGGGTCAGCACCCGGCCGCCGTGACGCGCGCGCAGTTCGGCGGCCAGGCGTTCCAACCGGTCCGCCCGGCGCGCGGTCAGGGCCAGGTCCCAGCCTTGGGCCGCATACCGGCGCGCGAAGCCCTCGCCCAGCCCCGCCGAGGCGCCGGTGACCAGCATCAGGGGGCGCGGCGCGGGTGCGCTCATGCAGGGGACAGCGAAGTGTCGGAAAGCGAGGCCGGGTTCCGGGCCAGAAGATCCGCGATGGTGATGCGCGACAGGGCTTCGGACGCCGCATTCTCCGCTGCGGTCAAGGCCTTGGCCACCTGGCGGGGGATGTGCTCGCCCACCGGGCATCCCTTGGCGCCGGCGGGGGGCGAGCCCAGGTGGGCGCAGCCGTTCACGGCCTTGAGCACCATGTCCAGGGTGATGGTCTCGGGGCGCCGTGTCAGCCAGGCGCCGCCGCCCGAGCCCGGCCGCGTGGCGATCAGCCCCGCCCGGGCGAGCATGGCCGTCACCCTGCGGATGACCACCGGGTTGGTGGGAATGGAGGCCGCCAGCACCGAAGACGGGGCGGCGGCCGTCGCGTCGAACGCCCCCTTGTGCGCCAGATAGGCCAGGGTGTGGGCGGCGACGGGAAATCTCTGACTGTCGGACATGGCGGCTCCCTTGCGACAGATAGGGCTCGGCGGGTCGATGCACAAATCCCGCCGTATTGTGCGCCGCAGCAAAATGTGCCGCCGCGCGATTGCGCCCCCCGTGTAAAGGGCGTAAAGGGCCGCTCCCTTGATGGCGGTCGCCCCCGCGACGCCGGAGGATGATGAATGGCTGGGCCTGTTCCCGGCGAGCCCGGCGCTCTCCCCGCCGCTCCGCCCCCGCCAGACGGCGCTTCCGAAAATCCAGCTTCCCGGGATCATGCGGCCGGCCATGGAGGCGGCTCGCTTCTGGGTCTGACCGTGGGCGCCATAGGCGTGGTGTTCGGCGACATCGGCACCAGTCCGCTCTATGCGATGCGCGAGGCGCTGTTGCATTCGCGCAGCGGCGGGACCGCCGAGCTGGCGGTGCTGGGTGTGCTGTCGCTGATCTTCTGGGCCCTGATCCTGATCGTGACCGTCAAATACGTCGTCTTGCTGATGCGGGCGGACTACAAGGGCGAGGGCGGAACCCTGTCTCTGATGGCGCTGGTCCAGCATGCGCTTGGGCGCCGAACCAGCCTGGTTCTTTTCCTGGGCTTCCTCGGCGCGGCCCTGTTCTACGCCGACGGGGTTCTGACGCCCGCGGTGTCGGTGCTGTCGGCGGTGGAGGGCCTGCGCGAGGCGCCGGGGCTAGGGCCGGCCCTGACCCCATTCGTCCTGCCCATCGCCGCAGGCATCCTGATCGCCCTGTTCATGGTCCAGTCGCGCGGCACGGGGGGGCTGGCCAAGGCGTTCGGGCCGATCACAACGATCTGGTTCCTGATCCTGGCGGGCCTGGGGATCCTGCACATCTTCGACGACCCCTCGATCCTGAGAGGGCTTTCGCCGCACTACGGCGTGCTGTTCCTGATCGACAACGGCTTCCTGGGCTTCGTGGTGCTGGGCAGCGTGTTCCTGGCGGTCACCGGGGCCGAGGCGCTCTATACGGACATGGGCCATTTCGGAAAGGCGCCCATCCGCGCCGGATGGCTGGCGTTCGTCCTGCCGTGCCTGATCCTGAACTATCTGGGCCAGGGGGCGCTGGCCCTGTCCAATCCCGGCGCCGTGGAGAATCTGTTCTGGATGATGGCGCCGGGGCCGATCTATTGGCCCATCCTGATAATGGCGACAATGGCCACCGTCATCGCCAGCCAGGCGGTCATCACCGGCGCCTTCTCGATCACCCGCCAGGCGGTGCAGCTGGGCCTGTTCCCGCGCCTGAACATCCGCCGCACGTCCGAGACCCAGGCCGGGCAGATCTTCGTGCCCTCGGTCAATATGATGATGCTGGCGGGGGTTCTGCTGCTGCTGGCCCTGTTCCCGACCTCGTCGCAGCTGGCCGGCGCCTATGGGGTGGCGGTGACCGGGGCCATGCTGGTGGACAGCCTCCTGGCCTTCTTCGTCGTGCGCTACATGTGGAAGCGCAGCCTGACGCTCAGCATCCTGGCCATGGTCCCGTTCCTGATCGTCGACCTGGCCTTCTTCGGGTCGAACCTGCTCAAGGTGCCGCAGGGCGCCTGGGCGCCGCTGCTGATCGGGGCGGCGATCGTCCTCATCATGTGGACCTGGACACGCGGCACACGGCTGCTCAACGAGAAGGCGCGGCGCGACAGCCTGGCGCTCGGCGACTTGATCGCCATGCTGGAGGCCCGCCCGCCGCACCGGACGCCGGGAACGGCCATCTTCCTGACCTCGGACCCCGAGATCGCCCCGGTGGCCCTGATGCACAACCTCAAGCACAACAAGGTGCTGCACGAGAAGAACATCATCCTGACCGTGCAGACCCTGGATCGTCCGCGCGTGGCGCCCGAACGGCGGGTCGAGATCGCGCGCATCAATGACGACTTCCAGCGCCTGACGCTGAACTACGGCTTCATGGAGGGTCCGAACGTGCCCAAGGCGCTGGGCCTGTGCCGCAAGCAGGGACTGAAGTTCGACATCATGTCCACCAGCTTCTTCCTGGGACGCCGTTCCGTCGTTCCGGCGCCCGGCAAGGGGATGCCCATGTGGCAGGATCGGCTGTATGCCTTCCTCATGCGAAACGCCGCCAATCCCACCGACTTCTTCCACATCCCGCCCGGCCGCGTGGTCGAGATGGGCACCCAGGTGACGGTTTGACCGAGACGAACGAAGCCGGGATCGAGGCCCGCATCGCCGCCGGGGTGCTGCTGAACGCGGCGCTGGAGCGGCGCGGCGGCATGGACGAGGCGCTGAACTTCCGCGAGCTGAAGGCCCTGTCGCCGCAGGACCGGGGCTTCGCCCGCGCCGCCGCCATGGGAGCCCTGCGCCGCCTGGGCGAGATCGACGCGGCGCTTGACCGGCGCCTGGACAAGGCGCCGCCCCTGGCCGTGCGCACGATCTTGAGGGTGGCCCTGGCCCAGACGATGGTTCTGGGCACGCCGGACTTCGCCGCCGTGTCGTCGGCCGTAAAACTGGCCGAGCGGGACTCCAAGACCCGGCCCTACAAGGGACTGGTCAATGCGGTGCTGCGCGGGATCGGCCGCGACGGTCCGGGCGAGACGTCCGCCGAGGCCAATCTGCCGGACTGGATCGCCGCGCGCTGGCGGGCGGCCTACGGCGCCGAAGCGTTGAAGGCGCTGGCCGAGGCCGGATGCGCCGAGCCGCCGACCGACCTGAGTCTGAAGCCGGGCGCGGATGCGGACGCCCTGGCCCTGGCGCTGGAGGGCGTGGTCCTTCCCGGCGGTTCGGTGCGGACGAACCGGCGCGGCGACATCGTCGAATGGCCCGGTTTTTCCGACGGGTCCTGGTGGGTCCAGGACGCCGCCGCCGCCGTGCCCGCGCGCCTGCTGGATGTGAAGGCCGGCGAGACGGCGCTGGACATGTGCGCCGCGCCCGGCGGCAAGACGCTGCAGCTGGCGGCGGCGGGCGGCGAGGTGGTCGCGCTGGACCGGTCCGCGTCGCGCCTGAAACGTCTGAAGCAAAACCTGGAGCGAACCCGCCTTCAGTCCGAGGTGATCGCCGTCCCGGCCGAGGACTGGGACGATCCGCGGGTCTTCGACGCGGTGCTGCTGGACGCGCCGTGCACGGCCACGGGCACATACCGCCGCAATCCGGAAGCCCTGCGCCGCACCCGCCCCGGCGATGTGGCCGACCTGGCGGATGTGCAGCACCGGCTGCTGGACGCCGCCGCCGCGCGGGTGAAGCCCGGCGGGCGGCTGGTCTACTGCGTCTGTTCGCTGGAGCGCGAGGAGGGTGAGAGCCAGGTCATCGCCTTTCTGCGCCGCCATGCCGATTTCCGCCTGACCCCCGCCGACCCGGCCGCCGTGGGCGCGCCCATCGAGGCCCTGGCCAAGGAAGGCTGGCTGCGCATCCTGCCCTCGCAATGGCCGGAGCGGGGCGGCCTGGACGGCTTCTTCGCGGCGCGGCTGGAGCGGAAATAATTCTCTGCCCCGGCGGGATTCGCGCCCGTCATCTCATCCGTTCGAAATATTCCTCGATCACACGCTCATACACTCGCGCCAGGTCGATGATCTCCCGCACCGGCACATGCTCATCGATCTGGTGGATGGTCTGGCCCACCAGGCCAAGCTCCAGCACCGGCGCCATGCGGGTGATGAATCGCGCGTCCGAGGTGCCGCCGGTGGTGGACGGCTCGGGCCGACGCCCCGTCACCGCCTCGACCGCGTTCTGCACCGCCTCCACGAACGCCCCGCGTTCGGTCAGGAAGGCGTCGCCGGAATGCAGGAATTCCACCGTCACCACCCGTCCGCTGGCCGCCTGCGCCGCCTCGCAGCGTTCGCGGATCCAGGCCATCAGGCTCTCGCCCGTGTGGGACGGGTTGAAGCGGATGTTCAGCTGCCCCCGGGCGCTTTCGGGGATCACGTTCATGGCCGGATTGCCGATGTCGATGGAGGTGATCTCCAGGTTCGAGGGCGGGAACTCGGGATAGCCATAGTCCAGCCGGTGCGAATCCAGCTCGTCCAGCAGTTTCACCAGCACCGGCGCCGGATTGGCCGCCCGCTCGGGATAGGCCACATGGCCCTGTTTCCCCTTCACCGCGATCCAGGCGTTCAGCGACCCGCGCCGTCCGATCTTGATGGTGTCGCCCAGCTCATGCACGGATGAGGGCTCGCCCACCACGCAGGCGTCGATGACCTCGCCCTCGTCGATCAGGGCCTGGACGACGGCTTTCGTGCCGTGGATGGCGCGCCCCTCCTCGTCCCCGGTGATGAGCAGCGACAGCGACCCTTTCGGCTCGCCGCGGCTCAGCACACCGTCCAGCGCCGCGATCCAGGCGGCGATGCAGCCTTTCATGTCCGCCGCGCCGCGGCCGTACAGAACCCCGTCCTCGATCACCGCCTCGAAAGGCGGATGACGCCACGCCTGAACCGGCCCGGTCTCCACCACGTCCGTATGGCCCGCGAAGCACAGGTTCGGCCCCGCCGCCCCGCGCCGGGCGTACAGGTTCTCGATCCCGTCGAACGGCATCCGGCGACAGGCGAAGCCGAGCCGTTCCAGATGCGCCTGCACCACATCCATCGCCCCTTCGTCGACGGGGGTTACGGAAGGAATGCGGATCAGGTCTTGCGCCAGGCGCACGGGATCGACAGATGCGGTCATGGCCCAGCTTTAGGACGGGCCGCCGCCCGCGAGAAGCCGTCATGCCGCGCATCGACATCGACACCGCCCCCACGGGCCACGGAACCAGCTATCCTGACGAACATGCCGGGCCGTGCCTGGGCCGCCGACGCCGGCGGCTGGGCGACGCGGCGGGCCTTGACCAGTTCGGGGTGAACCTGCTGCACCTGTCTCCCGGCGACTGGTCCAGCCAGCGCCACTGGCACGAAGGTGAGGATGAGTTCGTCTGGGTGCTGGAAGGCCGGGTGGTGCTTGTGGAGGATGAGGGCGAAACCGTGCTGAACGCAGGGGACTGCGCAGGCTTTAAGGCCGGGGTTCCCAACGGCCACAGGATCGAGAACCGTTCCGAGCAGGTCGCCGTGCTGCTGGAGGTGGGGACCCGCACGCCGGGCGGCGACGGCTGCGACTATCCCGACATCGACATGGTCCTGCCCAGGGGCGCGGACCGCTATTTCCACCGCGACGGGACGCCCTATCCGAAGTATCAGCGGCGGTCGTGAGCGTAGAATCCTTCGAAAACCCGCACGCGCCCGCCTCCGAACCGGACCCGCCGGACGGAAAGCCGGACAGCCCCTGGGTGATCCGCGACTTCCGCTGCCTGTGGATCGGACGGCTTCTGGCGGTGCTGGCCATCCAGACCCAGTCATCGGCCCTGTTGTGGCAGGTCTACGAGATCGCCCGGCGGGATCATCCCATTGAACAGGCCAGTCTTTATCTAGGGCTGGTCGGGCTGGTGCAGTTCCTGCCGATGCTGGCCCTGACCCTGCCGGCCGGCGAGATGGCCGATCGGCGCGACCGCAAATGGACGGCCATCATCTCGGTGATCGTCGAAGCCCTGTGCGCCATGGCGTTTCTGGGCATGGCCCTGCATGGTTCGCCGCCCCTGTGGGGTCTCCTGGCCGTGGCGGCGGTGTTCGGAGCCTGCCGCGCCTTCCTGGCGCCGGCGTCCCAGGCGTTCCTGCCGATGGTGGTGGGCCGCCGGGCCCTGCCGCCGGCCATCGCGGCCCAGGCCATAGCCTTTCAGACCGGCGCCATCGCCGGTCCGGCGCTGGGCGGAGTGATCGTGGGGATTTCGGTCCCGCTGGCCTATGCGGCGGCCCTGTCCATGTTCCTGGCGGGCGCGGCGGCCCTGATGCTGGTGCGCACCAGCGGCAAGCCGCCCAGGGGGGACGAGGCCGGCGGCGACGGCGTCTCGCGGATGGCCGCCGTGCGCGAAGGGCTGGCCTATGTCTGGAAGACGAAGATGGTGCTGGGCGCCATCTCGCTGGATCTCGTCGTGGTGCTGCTGGCCGGAGTGGCGCTGCTGACGCCGATTTTCGCGCGCGACATCCTGCACGTGGGGCCGGAGGGATTCGGACTGCTGCGGGCGTCGTTCGGGGTCGGCGCCCTGGGCATGGCCCTGTGGCTGTCGCGTTTTCCAATCCGGCGGCGCGGCGGGCGGTGGATGTTCGGATCGGTGGCGCTGTTCGGCCTGTGCACCCTGACGTTCGGTCTGTCGCACTGGTTCTGGCTGTCGGTGCTGGTGCTGTTCCTGGGCGGCGCGGCGGACATGGTCAGCGTCAACATTCGCCAGACCCTGATCCAGCTGGCCACGCCCGATCACATGCGCGGACGGGTCAGCTCGGTGTCCATGCTGTTCATCGGCGCCTCCAACGAACTGGGCGAAGCTTACTCCGGCGTGGCGGTGCGTTTTCTGGGGCCGGTGGGCGCGGCGGTGTTCGGCGGGCTGGGCGCACTGACCTCCACGGCGGTGTGGGCCAGGCTGTTCCCCGACCTCCGCAAGGCCGACAAGCTGACCTGATCGTCAGGGACGGCCGATGGAGCTGTAGCGGAAGCCCCGCGCGCGCATGTCATCCGGGCGATAGACGTTGCGCAGGTCCACGATGGTGGGGGACTTCATCAGCAGCTTGACCCGGTCCAGGTCCAGGGCGCGGAACTGGTCCCATTCGGTCAGGATCACCGCCACGTCGGCGCTTTTCACGGCCGCATAGGGGCCGTCGACGAAAGTCAGGCCGTCCAGCAGCCGGGCGGCCTCCTCCATGCCCTCCGGATCGAAGGCCCGCACCGTCGCACCCATCTCCAGAAGCGCCGGGATCACGTCCAGGGACGGGGCGTCGCGCATGTCGTCGGTGTTGGGCTTGAAGGTCAGGCCCAGGATGGCGACCGTCTTGCCCTTCAGGTCGCCCGCCAGGTTCGTCACGCGCCCGGCCATGGCCTTCTTGCGCGCGTCGTTGACCTCAATGGTGGTCTTCACCAGCCGCACCGGCGAGCCCGCGTCGTCGGCGGTGCGCGCCAGGGCCAGGGTGTCCTTGGGAAAGCAGCTGCCGCCATAGCCCGGCCCGGCGTTGAGGAATTTCGAGCCGATGCGGTTATCCAGGCCGATGCCGCGCGCCACCTGCTGCACGTCGGCGCCCACCGCCTCGCACAGGTCCGCCATCTCGTTGATGAAGGTGATCTTCATGGCCAGGAAGGCGTTGGCGGCGTATTTGATGAGTTCGGACGTGCGCCGGCCCGTGAACAGGATCGGCGTCTCGTTCAGCCTCAGCGGGCGATAGAGCTCGCGCATGATCTCGCGCGCGCGCTCGTCGTCGGTCCCCACCACGACGCGATCCGGGCGCTTGAAGTCCTCGATGGCGGCGCCCTCGCGCAGGAACTCCGGGTTGGACACCACCGCGAACTCGGCGTCCGGGCGGCGCTCGCGGATGATGCGCTCGATCTCGTCGCCCGTGCCCACCGGCACGGTGGACTTGGTCACCACCACGGTGAAGCCCTGCATCAGGTCGGCGATCTCGGCGGCGGCGGCGTGCACATAGCTGAGGTCCGCATGGCCGTCGCCCCGTCGGGACGGCGTGCCCACCGCGATGAACACCGCGTCGGCCTCCGCGACGGCCTCGGCCGGATCGGTGGCGAAGCTCAGCCGGCCGTCGCGCGCGTTGCCCGCCACCAGGGCGCCCAGGCCGGGCTCGTAGATGGGAATCCCGCCGGACTGAAGACGCGCGATCTTGCCCGCGTCCTTGTCGATGCACGTCACCTGGTGGCCGAAGTCGGCGAAGCACGCCCCCGAAACGAGGCCCACATAGCCGGTTCCGATCATCGCCACGCGCATGGGGTCCGTCCCTGTCCGGAGAATCCTTGGGGCGGCATAGCCGGGCCGCGCCGCGTGCGCCACCCCGCACGGTGTCGCTTCATCGAATGGTCACACACGGTTAACCGTGCTCGCTGAGAGGCGGGAAACCCGGATGTGCGAGACTGGATCCATGAGAGATGTCATCGACACCGCAGATTCGGGCGCGCCGCCGCGCCGTGTCCGCCTGTTGGGCGGCGAGGTGGACGTCATGACGACGGACCAGCTGATGGCGTTCATTTCGGACCGGGTCGCCGCGCGCCGGCCCGCCCTGATCGCCAATCACAACCTGCACAGCCTGCGCCTGTGGCGCCGGACGCCCGGGATGGCGGCGCTCTACGCCCGCGCGGACCGGATCGAGATCGATTCCACGCCGCTGATCGCCTGGGGGCGGCTGATGGGCGAGGATGTGGGGCGCGCTCACCGCCTGACCTATCTGGACTGGCGCGAGACGTTCTGGAGCCGCGCGGCGGCCGAAGGCTGGCGGGTGTTCCACCTGGGCTGTGCGCCCGGCGTGGGCGAGGCGGCGGTCGAGGCGATCCGGGCGCGGCGCCCGGCCGTGAACCTCGTCTCACGCAACGGCTTCTTCGACATGGCGGGGCCGGAGAACGACGCCGTGCTAGACGCCATCGCGCGCTTCGCCCCCCACGTCCTGCTCGTGGGCATGGGCATGCCGCGTCAGGAGATCTGGATCGAAGCCAACCGCGACCGCTTGCCGCCTTGCGTGGTCATGCCGGTGGGCGGCGCCCTGGCCTATGAGGCGGGCGTGGCGGCCACCCCGCCGCGCTGGACCGGTCGGCTGGGCGTGGAATGGCTGTGGCGCTTCGCCACCGAGCCCCGGCGGCTGTTCCACCGCTATTTCATCGAGCCCTGGGGCCTGGCGCCCCAGGCGGCGTCGGACCTGCGCCGACGGCTGTTCCGCGCGGGCTGAACGCCGCGCCTCCAGCCGGCTGTCCCGATCACGCATGAAAAACGCCCCGCCTGGCGTGAGCCTGGCGGGGCGTCTGAAGTCTTGGCCGTCGGGCCGTCGACATCTGTGGGTCGCCTCCGGGCCGCGAGGGCCGGGAGGGGCTTGCCCTTAGAAGTTGATGTCGATGGAGGCGCGCCGGTTGAGCGGCTCGCGCACGCCGTCGGCGGTGGCGCGGGCCAGGTCGGTTTCACCGCGGGCGTCCAGCTGGATGACGCCGCCGGAGACACCCTGGGCGACCAGGGCGTCGGCCACGGTGCGGGCGCGGCGCTGGGACAGACCCATGTTGTACTGGGCCGAGCCGGAGGTGTCGGTGTGGCCGACGATCAGCACGCGGGTCGGATTGCCCGACCTGGCGTGGTTGGCGGCGGCGGTGACGACGCTCTGGGCTTCCGCAGTCAGGGCCGAGCGGTCCCAGTCGAAATAGACCACGAACTGCTGGTGCGCCGGCGCCGGCGGAGGCGGCGGAGGCGGCGGGAGAGGCGGCGGGGGCGGAGGC
>JAEZCL010000272.1 GCA_023433585.1 Pseudomonadota bacterium | reverse complement strand
GTGGGCGGCATGGACGGCGCCGTGCGCCGGTGCCTGAAGGGCCGGGGCCTGCCCGCGCGCGGGCCGCGCCCGGCCGGGCGCCTGTTCGTGACCCTGGAGCCCAGCGCCAGCGCGCCGTCGGCCGCCGAACATCTCTTGGCCCGCTTCACCTCGGTGTGGGCGCACAGGGAGCGGACGAACCGGCAGATGGCGGCCTGACATTGCGAAACCGCATCAAAAAGCGCATCATCTGGTGAAGTTTCTGATGCGGAGAGCGTCATGCGGACCACGCTGACCCTGGACGACGAATTGATGACCAAGGCCGAGGAATATACGGGCCTGACCGAGAAATCGGCGATCATCCGCGAAGCCTTGAAGGCCCTGATCGCGCGCGAGGCGTCACGCCGTCTGGCGCGGCTCGGTGGAAGCGACCCGGACGCCGAGGCGGCGCCCCGGCGCCGAAGCGACGCCGGCGGCCGGTGATCCTGGCCGACAGCTCCGTATGGATCGGGCACCTGCGGGCGCGGAACGCGATTCTTGTCGACCTCCTGGAGAAACAGCGGCTTTTGACCCACCCTGTCGTGATCGGCGAACTGGCGCTCGGCAGCATCCGCAACAGGAGCCTGATGCTGGCCATGCTCTCCCGACTGGACCGGGTTCGGCCCGCTTCGGACGCGGAGATGCTTGTTCTGGTTGATCGTCATCGCCTGTGGGCGAGAGGCATCGGCTATGCGGACGCCATGCTCCTGACGTCCGTCCGCATCACGCCGGGCGCATCACTCTGGACCCATGACAAGCGTCTCGCCCAGGCGGCGGATGAGCTTAATCTGAGCGCCCGGCTGGATTCCTGAAATGTCGCACAACACCTTCGGCCATCTGTTCCGTGTCACCACCTGGGGCGAAAGCCACGGCCCGGCCATCGGCTGCGTCGTCGACGGCTGCCCGCCGGGGATTCCCCTGACCGAGGCCGACATCCAGCCGTGGCTGGACCGCAGGAAGCCCGGCGGCTCGCGCTTCGTGACCCAGCGGCGCGAGGCGGATCAGTGCCGCATCCTGTCGGGAACCTTCGATGACGGCGCGGGGGCCGTGACCACGGGAACGCCCATCTCCATCCTGATCGAGAACACCGACCAGCGCTCGAAGGACTACGGCGAGATCGCCCGCGCCTTCCGGCCCGGCCACGCGGACTTCACCTATCAAGCCAAATACGGAGTGCGCGACCATCGGGGCGGGGGCCGCTCGTCGGCGCGCGAGACCGCCTGCCGCGTCGCCGCCGGGGCCGTGGCCAGGAAGGTGCTGGGCGAGACCGTCGTCATCCGTGCGGGGGTGATCCAGATCGGGCCGCATCGCATTCCGGACGACCATGTCGATTTCGGCGCTGTGGACAGCAACGCCCTGTTCGCCGCCGGCGCCGGGGCGGTTCCGGAATGGGAGGCCTATCTGGACGAGATCAGAAAGGCGGGCTCGTCCGTCGGTGCGGTCGTGGCGGTGGAGGCGACGGGCGTTCCCGCCGGGTGGGGCGCGCCCCTCTATGGCAAGCTGGACGCCGAACTGGCCGGGGCGCTGATGTCCATCAACGCGGTCAAGGGCGTGGAGATCGGCGCGGGCTTCACCGCCGCCGCCCTGACGGGAGAGGCCAACGCCGACGAGATCCGGATGGGCGAGGACGGGAGCCCGGTGTTCCTGTCCAACAAGGCGGGCGGCGTCCTGGGCGGGATCTCCACCGGCCAGGCGGTCACCGCGCGGGTCGCCTTCAAGCCCACCTCCTCGATCCTCACCCCGCGCCGGACCGTCACCCGCGACGGCGGCGAGACCGAGCTGCGCACCAAGGGGCGCCATGACCCTTGCGTGGGCCTGCGCGGCGTTCCGGTGGTGGAGGCCATGACCGCCTGCGTGCTGGCCGACGCCATGCTGCGTCATCGCGGACAGACGGGCGCCGCCGAACGGTCATGACGCCTCCGGACGGTTCCGCTATGGATCGATTCCACACGCCATCGAGGTTCGGATGTCGATCCTGACGTCTTCATCGCCCACGGCTTCGGTCCTGGCGCCCTTCACGGCCCCCATGGTCATCGGTCTGGCCTTCGTGGCGGCCATCCTGTTCGACCTGGTCATGCCGATCGATCAGGCGCGCCTGATTCTGCGCGAGGACGGGCCGGTCGAGAGCGTCAGCGCGCTTGTGCATCTGGGCGCGGCGGTGATCGCCCTGGCCATGTGGTTCGGGCGCCGCAGCCTTTACGGCCTGCTGGCCCTGGCTTCGGTGTTCATGGCCAGCCGCGAGATCGACCTGCACAAGGCCTTCACCACCCACGGGGTGTTCAGCCTCAAACAGTATTCGTCCGAAGCCGTGCCCCTGGCCGAGAAGCTGATTTCGGCGGGGGCTGTGATCGCCCTGGTCGTCGCCTTCTTCCTTCTGACCCGGGGCGTCTGGTCCGAAATCCGTCGCCTGCGCGCCCGCCGTCACCCGGCGCTCATCAGCCTGGTCACCCTTTTGGCCGCCCTGCCGGTGCTGAAGATCATCGACGGCCTTCCGCGCATGCTGCGCGATCAGGGGGTCAGCCCCGCCGCCTGGCTGACCGACATGCTGCTGGCCGTCGAGGAGATCGGCGAGATGGCCCTGCCGTTCCTGACCCTGGTGATCCTGTGGCAGTTGTGGACGGGCGGCCGACGCCTGGACTACGATCCGCCCACCCTCGCCGATGCAAGGCCGCGTCCATGAAGCTTTCCGCTCCGCCGTTCCGTCTCGCCGCCTGCGCCGTCGTGGCCCTGATGCTTCAGGGTTGCGTGGTCGGGACGGCGGTCGGCGTGGCCGGGGCCGTGGTCGGAACGGGGGTGAAGGCCACCGGCGCCGTCGTGGGCGCCGGTGTGGATGCGGTCACCACCTCGGACGCGGAAACCCTGCGGGCGGAGCGCCGCGCCTGCGAACGCCGGGTGCGCGAAGGCTCCAACGAGGATTGCCGCCGTTATCGCGCGGACGATTAGAGCAGGGCCGAGATCGCCTCGCGGGCGGCGGCGCCCAGGTCGTCGCGCTTGAGCGCCAGGGCGACGTTGGCGCGCAACAGGCCGATCTTGTCGCCGCAGTCGTGGGTGACGCCTTCATAGGCCACCGCCGTGAAAGGCTGATCCGCCATCAGCCGGGCCATGGCGTCGGTCAGCTGGATTTCGCCGCCGGCGCCGCGCTCCTGGGTCTTCAGCAGATCGAAGATTTCCGGCTGCAGGATGTAACGTCCGGATATGGACAGGTTCGACGGCGCGGTCCCTCGCGCCGGCTTCTCCACCATGCCCTTCATGACGATGCGGTTTCCGGCGCGCTCCAGGGGGTCGACGATGCCGTATTTGTGGGTCAGGTCGTCCGGCACGACCTCGACGCCGATGACGTTGCCGCCTGTCTCGGCATAGACGTCGACCAGCTGTTTCAGGGCGCCGGGCGCGGCGTCCACGATGACGTCGGGCAGGATCACGGCGAAGGGCTCGTCGCCGATGATGTCGTGGGCGCACCAGACCGCGTGACCCAGGCCCAGAGGCTTCATCTGGCGCGTGAAGCTCATCTCGCCCGCGCGCGCCAGTTCGGCGTTCATCATGTCCAGGATGTCGGTCTTGCCCTTGGCCTCCAGTTGGGCCTCCAGCTCGATCTGGTGGTCGAAATAGTCCTCAATGGCCTGTTTCGCCCGGCCGGTGACGAAGACGATGTGCTCGATCCCCGCCTCGCGCGCCTCTTCGACGATGTAGCTGAGGATCGGCCGGTCCACGACGTTCAGCAGCTCCTTGGGCGTGGTCTTGGTCCCGGGCAGGACCCGCGTGCCCAGGCCCGCCACCGGCAGGATCGCCTTGCGCACGCGTCGGGGAGGCTGGGCGTCGGTCATGAGGGTCTCCGGCTCGAACAGGCTCTAGATAAAAGTGAGAGCATGATTCACGCTTCAGCCGGAACCGCTTCGCGGTTCCGTCTAAAACGATCATGCTCTAGCGCCGCCGTTGATAGGCGGTTAGCCGGGCGCTGGAAACGTCCGAAGGGAGCGCCGGGGGAAACTCGCGCCGTGGCGCGGCGTTTCCACACGTGTTCAACTGCGCCGCAGCCGTTCATCATGGAGAGGTTCAGGCATGTTCAGACCCTTCGTCCTCGTCGCCCTGCCGCTGGCCCTGACGGCGGTGGCCGCCTGCCAGCAGGAGCAGGAGGCGCCCGTCGTTCCGCCGACCACGACGCAGGCCTCCGAGCTTCCCCAGGACCTCATCATGCCGCCCGAAGAGGCCGAGGCGCCCCCCGCCCTGGGCCAGGAAGGGCTGCCCATGCCGGAGACCCCGCCCGTTCTGCCCGCAGAGAACGGCGCCGGGGCCAGCCCCGCCCAGAGCCCGCCGCCGCAAGGTTGATGTTTCTGGCCTGACGTTTCTGGTTGACCGGGCCTTGGGCCATTGTTCTGGGTTCAGGCGGACTGCGTCCACCTGAACCGATTTCGCTCTATTCCACCGTCACGGACTTGGCCAGGTTGCGCGGCTGGTCCACGTCGGTGCCCTTCTGGACGGCCGTATAATAGGCCAGCAGCTGCACCGGAATGGCGTAGAGCAGCGGCGCCGCCACGGGATCGCAGGGCGGAATCTCGATCCGCCGCACCTGGGCGCCGTGGGGCGAGGGCGCGCCCCGGGCGGTTATCATCACCACCGGACCGCCGCGCGCGGCCACCTCCTGAAGGTTGGAGGCGGTCTTCTCGAACACCTCGTCCATGGGCGCCAGAGCGATGACGGGGGTCTCTTCGTCCACCAGGGCGATGGGGCCGTGCTTCAGCTCCCCGGCGGCATACCCTTCCGCGTGGATGTAGCTGATCTCCTTCAGCTTCAGGGCGCCTTCCATGGCCAGGGGGTACATGACGCCCCGGCCCAGGAACAGCACGTCCGACGCCTTGGCCAGGTCCTGGGCCACCATTTTCAGGCCCTCGTCGTCCTGGAGCGTCTCGGCGATCAGGCGCGGCGCCTCGAACAGGGCCTTGACCAGCCGGGCCTCCTCGTCCGGGCCGATGTGCCCGCGCGCCACCCCGGCGGCCACCGCCAGCGACAGCAGCGCCGCCACCTGGGCGGTGAAGGCCTTGGTGGAGGCCACCCCGATCTCGGGTCCGGCCCAGGTGGGCCACATGGCCCGGGCCTCGCGCGCCATGGACGAGGTGTGCACATTGACCACCGCCGCCGTGTCGAACCCCTGCGCCTTGCACCAGGTCAGGCCGGCCAGGGTGTCGGCGGTCTCGCCGGACTGGCTGACGGCGATGACCAGGGTTCCCGGCGTCAGCGCCGGTTCGCGGTAGCGGAACTCAGAGGCGATCTCCACGTCGCACGGCAGGCCCGCCAGCCGTTCAAAAGCGTAGCGGGCGATCTCGCCGGCGTAGAAGGCGGTGCCGCAGGCCACGATCTGGATGCGGCTGACCTTCGTCAGGTCGATCTGATCCTGAGGCTTCACCTTCAGAGCCACCAGGTCCAGATAGGCCGACAGGGTGTGCTGGACGCTGTCGGGCTGTTCATGGATCTCCTTTTCCATGAAGTGACGGTATTCGCCCTTTTCGGCCATGGCGGCGGAGGCCGAAACCAGGACCACGGGACGGTCCGCCGGACGCCCGGCGACGTCGCGGATGTCGGCTCCGTCCCGGGTCAGGGCCACATAGTCGCCCTCTTCCAGATAGCTGATCTTCTGGGTGAACGGCCCCACGGCCAGGGCGTCGGAGCCCAGATACATCTCGCCGTCGCCCCAGCCGATCACCAGCGGACTGCCCCGGCGCGCGCCCAGGATCAGTTCGTCCTCGCCCTCGATCAGCACGCCCAGCGCATAGGCGCCGGTCAGCCGGTCCAGCACCGTCTTGAAGGCGGTCATGGGATCGTCGCCGGCCTCGAGCCGTGCGTCGATGAGATGGGCCACCACCTCGGTGTCGGTCTGGCTCTCGAAGACACGCCCCGCGGCTCCCAGTTCGGCCTTCAGCTCGGCGAAATTCTCGATGATGCCGTTGTGCACCACGGCCACGCGCCCGGCCCTGTGCGGGTGGGCGTTCGGTTCGGTGGGCGGGCCGTGGGTGGCCCAGCGGGTGTGGCCTATGCCCACGACCGAGGCCAGGGGCGAGGCGTCCAGCACCTTCTCCAGTTCGCGGATCTTGCCCTTGGCGCGGCGGCGCTCGATGCGGCCGTCCGCCAGGGCGGCGACGCCGGCGGAATCATAGCCCCGGTACTCCAGCCGCTTCAGGCTCTCGATCATCAGGGGCACGGCCTGGGCGCGGCCCGTCACGCCGATAATTCCGCACATGAGGTGTTTCGTCTCCGTCCATCCAGAAGCCGTGTGCTGCTTGGCACAGGCGGCGCGCGGCGTTAAGCCCGCAAGATCCGACGGATGCGGCTTTAATGAAAACGTCGCCGCCGCCCAACTAAAATGACGTTTCGTCAGGTTTCCCGGCGAAATCGGAGGCCCCTTGAGCAAGCGACGTTATTTCGGAACCGACGGCATCCGCGGTCAGGCGAACAAGCATCCCATGACCGCCGAGGTGGCCCTGCGCGTGGGCCTGGCGGCGGGCAAGCTGTTCATGTCGGGCGACGATCGCCGCCATCTGGTGGTGATCGGCAAGGACACCCGCCTGTCCGGCTACATGATCGAGCCGGCCCTGGTGGCCGGTTTCGCCAGCGTGGGCATGGACGTGCGCACCTTCGGGCCCTTGCCGACGCCGGGGGTGGCCATGATGACCCGCTCCATGCGCGCGGACCTGGGCGTCATGATCTCGGCCTCGCACAACAGCTTCGCCGACAACGGCATCAAGCTGTTCGGCCCGGACGGCTACAAGCTGTCGGACGAGATGGAGCTGAAGATCGAGGCCCTGATGCACGAGGACCTGGGCCAGGGCCTGGCCGATCCGGACGCTTTGGGCCGGGTCAAGCGCATCGACGACGCCCAGGCCCGCTATGTGGAGATCGCCAAGGCCACCTTCCCGCGCCGCCAGAACCTGAACGGCCTGCGCGTCGCCATCGACTGCGCCAACGGCGCGGGCTATCGCGTGGCGCCCACCACCCTCTATGAGCTGGGGGCCGACGTGTTCCCGGTGGGGGTGGAGCCGAACGGGCGCAACATCAACGCCGAATGCGGCTCGACCCATCCGCGCACCCTGTCCGAGGCGGTCAGGCGATACGGCGCGGACATTGGCATCGCGCTGGACGGCGACGCGGACCGCCTGGCCCTGTGCGACGAGAAGGGGCGGATCATCGACGGCGACCAGATCATGGCCCTGATCGGCCGCGACTGGGCCAGACGGGGCATCCTGACCGGCGGCGGCGTGGTGGCCACCGTCATGTCCAACCTGGGCCTGGAACGGGCCCTGAAGGCCGACGGCCTGACCCTGGAGCGCACCCAGGTGGGCGACCGCTATGTCATGGAGCGTATGCGCTCGGGCGGCTTCAACGTGGGCGGCGAGCAGTCCGGCCACATCATCCTCAGCCGCCACGCCACCACCGGCGACGGCCTGATCGCCGCGCTTCAGGTGCTGGCGGTGCTGGTGGAGTCCGGCAAGCCCATGAGCGAGCTGGCGGCCCAGTTCGAACCGGTGCCGCAGACGCTGAAGAACGTTCGCCACAACGGCGGCGCCCCCCTGGAGAACGAACAGGTCAAGGCCGCCGTCGCGGACGGCCAGGCCCGCCTGAACGGCTCGGGCCGGGTGGTGGTGCGCGCCTCGGGCACCGAGCCCCTGATCCGCATCATGGCCGAAGGCGACGATTCGAAGCTGGTGAACGCCGTGGTGGACGACATCGCCGAGGCGGTGGCGGCGGCGCGATAGCCTCAGGCGCGCGCGGCCCGGCCCTGGCCCTTCAAGCCGGCGACGACCTCTTCAATCCGCTTCCTGATGTCCGGAACGGCGACGGTCTCCCAGAAGGCCGACAGGGCGGGCGGGCCGAGCATCAGCAGGCCCGACGGCCTGCCGTCCGCGCCGATGACGCGCCCCTGAACGTCCACCTCCAGCCCGAGGCCCAGCGGCGCGGGACGGGCGCGTCCGCTTTCCAGCAATTGCCGGGTCAGGGCGTCCTGTGCGCGCAAGGGATCGTGGCCCGGACCGGTGCAGTCGATCACATGGGCGGCTCGCATCGTCTGATCCGCCGACGCCCCGCGCGGGCGCCAGCGCACCGTCACTCCGCCTTCCACCGCCTCCATGGCCTTCAACCGCCCGGCGGCGACGGTCAGCCTTCCCGCGTCCATGAGCGCCCGTATGCGCGCCGCCGGTTCGCAGGCGACCCTGTGCCGATGCACGTCCCACCAGGGCCGCAGATGGCGCAGGAAGCGGGCCCGCTCAGCCTCGGACAGTTCGGCCCACAGCTCGGCGTTGAGGTCGCGCAGCCGATCCATCATCACGGCCCAGCCATCCGTCCGCGCCGCCTTGCGCGCCGCGTTCAGGCGGCGGGACAAGGGGCCGGACGCGGGCCGCCGCGCCGCCACCCGGACCTGCGTCGCGTCATGGCCGCGCGGGACCAGCCCCCGACGCGAGATCGCCGTTGCGCGCCCGGTCCAGCCGCGCGCGTCCAGCATCAGCACCATGTCGATCATGGTCAGGCCCGTGCCGACGATCACCACCTCGTCGTCTGGACCGACGACGTCCAGCGCGCCGGGCGCCCAGGGATCGCGGATCACGCCGGGAACCGCATCGCCCACGCGCGGCGGCGGATTGCCGGTGGCCAGCACCACGGCGTCCGCCGCGATCCGACGCCCGTCCGCCAGGCGGACGCCGCCGTCCTCGACGGCCACGGCTTCGCCCACAAAGGCTTCGATCGCGCCGGGGTGAGCCGCCACGGCCGCCTTCAGCGTCTCCTGAACATAGAGGCCGAAGATGCGGCGCGGCGCGAAGCCTTCGGGATCGGCCAGGGCCGGATGGGTCCGCTCGAGCCAGCGGACGAAATGGTTCGGATCATCGGCCCGCGCGCTCATGCGCCCTGAGCGGACATTCAGCAGGTGCCGGTCGCAGGGGGTGGAATAGGCCACGCCCAGGCCGAAATCCGCCGTGCGGTTCACCAGCGCCGCGCGCAGCCCCGCCTCGGCCAGCCGCACGGCCAGCATGGCGCCGGAATAGCCGCCGCCGACGATCGCAACCGTCTGAATCACCCGAGCCGTTCCTCGTTCCCCGGAAGACGGCGTATCCGGGCGGCGGCGGCGGGTCAAACGGTCGTTCAGATTTCCTGATTGTAGGCGCCGACGCCGGGATGGGCGCCCAGGCGCGGCTTCACTTCCTTGCGGAACAGGTCGCGCATGTCGTCGGCGGACCTCATGCTTTCGACCACCACCACCAACTCGGGCTTGTTGCTCGAGGCGCGGACCAGCACCCAGGAGCCGTCCTCCAGATGGACACGCACGCCGTTGACGGTGATGGCCTCGACGATCCTGCGGCCGAGGATTTCGCCGCCGGAGGCCGCCAGGTCCTCGTACTCCTTCACGATCCTGGCCAGGACGTCGTATTTCAGCTCGTCGTCGCAGTGCGGCGACATCGTCAGGCTGGTCCAGGCGTCGGGCAGGGCGGACTTCAGTTCCGACAGGCTCTTGCCGGGATTACGGTCCAGCATGGCCAGGACGGCGCCCGCCGCCACCAGGCCGTCGTCATAGCCGTGGCCCAGATCGCCCGACAGGAAGAAGTGGCCTGACTTCTCGAACCCGGCCAGGGCGCCCAGTTCGGCGGTCTTGCGCTTGATGTAGGAG
>JAEZCL010000271.1 GCA_023433585.1 Pseudomonadota bacterium | reverse complement strand
CGCAGGACGCGGCCGAGCCCAGCGAGACCCTGGCGGCGGTGCGGGCGCGCGGGCGGCTGAACTGCGGCGTGCATCAGGGCCTGGTGGGTTTCGCCTATACGGACAATCGCGGGCAGTGGCGCGGCTTCGACGTGGACTTCTGCCGCGCCACGGCGGCGGCGGTTCTGGGCGACCCGGAGGCGGTGCGCTTCGTGCCCCTGAACATCGGCGAGCGGTTCGAGGCCCTGGCCGAGGGCCGCATCGACGTGTTGTGGCGCAACACTTCGTGGACCATGGGGCGCGACGCGGGCGAGCGCATGGAGTTTGCCGGGGTGAACTATTACGACGGCCAGGGATTCCTGGCGCGGCGGTCGCTGAACCTGGCCAGCGTGGCCGAGCTGGACGGCGCGCGCATCTGCGTCCAGACCGGATCGACCACCGAACTGAACCTGGCCGACTATTTCTCGGAGCGGGGCCTGCGCTACGAGGCCGTGGCCGCCGACAGCGAGGAGGCCGCGCGCGAGGCCTATGCGCGCGAGGACTGCGACGCCTTCACCGGCGACGTCTCGGCCCTGGCGGCGGCGCGCGCGATGCTGGGCAATCCCCAGGCCCACGCCATCCTGCCCGAGGTGATCTCCAAGGAGCCGCTGGGGCCGGTGGTGCGCCGGGGCGACGATCAGTGGACCGACATCGTGCGCTGGACGCTGAACGCCCTGATCCTGGCCGAGGAGCTGGGCGTGACCCAGGCCAATGTGGAGACGCTGGCGCGGGAATCGACCAATCCGCAGGTGCGCCGCCTGCTGGGGGTCGAGGGTGGATTCGGGGCCATGATGGGCCTGTCCGACGCCTGGGCCCACGACGCCGTCGCCGGGGTCGGCAACTATGGCGAAATCTTCGACCGCAACCTGGGGGCGCGATCGTCCCTTGATCTGGCCAGGGGACTCAATGCGCGCTGGAACGCCAATCCGCGCGGGCTGATGTACGCTCTGCCGATTCGATAGGCCGCCGCGGCGGTCCCTGAGGGGGAATATCCAACATGGTCCGACTGCTGCGCGGCGTTCCGCTGCACACCCAGATGCTGATCGGTTTCCTGGTCGGCCTGACCGGCGGCCTGATCGTCAATCTGAGCACGGGGGCGGACGCCGGCTGGGTGCTGTGGATGACCGCCAACATCACGGGACCGATCGGCCAGATCTTCCTGCGGCTGCTGTTCATGCTGGTGATGCCGCTGCTGTTCTCGGCCCTGGTGGTCGGGGTGGCGGAGATGGGCGACCTGAAACTGCTGGGCAAGGCGGGCGGCCGCACCCTGATGCTGACGGTGTTCATGTCGTCCGTCGCGGTGGTCATCGGCCTGTTCATGGTCAACATGTTCCGCCCGGGCGACGGGGTCGATCCGGTGCTGGCCCAGCAACTCCTGGTCCAGGGCGCGGACGGGGCGGCCAGCATCCTCAGCAGTGCGCCGGATCGGATCGAGGGCCCGGGCGACTTCCTGCTGGGGCTGATCCCCTCCAACGTCTTCACGGCGGCGGCGGCCAACCAGATTCTGGCGGTGATGGTCTTCGCCCTGTTCTTCGGCATCGGGCTGGTGATGGTGAAGAGCCCGGCCACCGATCGGCTGCAGGAGGCGATCCAAGGCCTGTTCGAGGTCATGATGACCCTCATCAATCTGGTCATCAAACTGGCGCCCCTGGCGGTGGCCTGCCTGATGTTCAACCTGGCGGCCCTGTTCGGATGGGACCTGCTGCTGCGGCTGGGCGCCTTCGCGGCCGTGGCCGTGGGCGCCATGGCGATCCACATGTTCGTGGTCTATCCGCTGGTGGTGTGGGGTCTGGGCAAGATGTCCCCGCTGGCGTTCTTCAAGAGCGTGCGCGAGCCGATGGTGGTGGCGTTCGCCTCGTCGTCCAGCAACGCCACCCTGCCGGTGGCGCTGAAGGCGGCCGAGGAGGAGCTGAACCTGCCCCGGCGCATCGCTCGTTTCGTGCTGACGGTGGGGGCCACGGGCAACCAGAACGGCACGGCCCTGTTCGAGGGCGTCACGGTGCTGTTCCTGGCCCAGTTCTTCGGCATCGAGTTGACCATCGCCCAGCAGGCGCTGGT
Organism: Pseudomonadota bacterium; assembly: GCA_023433585.1. Lineage (GTDB taxonomy): Bacteria > Pseudomonadota > Alphaproteobacteria > Caulobacterales > Caulobacteraceae > Brevundimonas. The sequence goes on along the minus strand of JAEZCL010000271.1, from coordinate 10,884 downwards.
GATGCTGGTGTGCATCCTGGGGGGCATCGGCACGGCGGGCGTGCCGTCCGGCTCCCTGCCGGTGATCGCCATGATCCTGGCCATGGTCGGGGTGCCGCCCGAGGGCATCGCCCTGGTGCTCGGCGTCGACCGCTTCCTCGACATGTGCCGAACCGTGCTGAACGTCACCGGCGACCTCGTCATAGCGACGGTCGTGTCGAGAGGGCAGAGCGACGACAATCTGCCGCCGGACGCCGAGGAGCCGTTCACCCCGCCCGCGCCCGCAGGCGCCTAGACGCCCGTGGTCGCCGGGGCGTCCGGCCGGGCGCCCCATTCGGCCCAGGAGCCGTCATAGACCGCGCTGTCGCGGCCCAGCGCGGCCAGGGCCAGGCTCAGGACCGCCGCGGTCACGCCGGACCCGCAGGTGGTGATGACGTCATGAGCGGCCGTCAATCCGACCTGGGCGAAGACGGCCTGCAGTTCGGCGGGCGGGCGCAGCGCTCCATCCGGATTCAGCAGCGTCTGGAACGGCAGGTTGGTCGCGCCGGGCATGTGGCCGCGTCTCAGGCCGGGACGCGGTTCATCCGTTTCCCCGCGAAAGCGCTCGGCGGCGCGGGCGTCGATCACCCGCATCGACGGATCGTCCAGCGCCGACTTCACCTCGGAGAAACCGGCGACGAGGCCGGGCTCGAAGCGGGGCGTGAACCGGACGGACGCCGGAGCGGGCGAGGGGTCGGACTGGACGGGGCGGCCCTCGGCGCGCCATTTCGGCAGGCCTCCGTCCAGCACCTGAACCCGGTGCGCGCCCATGATCCGAAAGCTCCACCAGACCCGGGCCGCCGAGACCAGCCCGGCCTCGTCATAGACGACGATGTGATCCGCCTCGCCGATCCCCATGGCGCCGACGGCCTGCGCGAAGTCCTCGGGCGCGGGCAGCATGTGGGGCAGGGGGCTGGTCTGGTCCGCCACGGCGTCCAGGTCGAAGCGCACGGCGCCGGGCAGGCGGGGGGCGTCCTCGGCCGGGCGGCTCCCATCCATACGCCAGGTGGCGTCGACGATGCGCAGGTCCGGCGCGTCCAGAATCCGCGCCAGGTCATCCGTGCGGATCAGCGGACCAGACATGGATCAGGCCCGGCTCAGGGCCAGCTGGACCACATTGATGCGGTCGGCGCGGAATCCGGCCTCGCAGTAAGCCAGGTAGAAGCGCCACAGCCGCCGGAAGCGTTCGTCGAAGCCCATGTGGCGAATCTGGTCCCAGGCGGCGCTGAAGCGCTCGTCCCAGCGTTTCAGGGTGTCGGCGTAGGAATGGCCGAAGCGCTCGACCTCGCCCCAGGCCAGCCCGGCCCGGTCGATGATCGGTTTCAGCGCCGCCTCGCTGGGCAGCATGCCGCCGGGAAAGACGTATTTCTGGATGAAGTCCGTGCGCTTGTCATAGCCGCCGAACAGGGCGTCATCGATGGTGATGATCTGCAGGGCCGCCCGGCCGCCGGGGACCAGAACCTCGCGGATCTTGCCGAAATAGGCGGGCCAGTATTCCTGGCCCACGGCCTCGAACATCTCGATGGAGGCGACGCGGTCGAAACGCCCGTCGACATCGCGGTAGTCGACCATGCGGATGTCGGTGCGGTCGGCCAAGCCCGCTTCGGCCAGCCGCCGGACGGCGTAGTCATGCTGGGACTGGGAGATGGTGATGCCGGTGACATGGGCGCCGACCTCGCGCGCCGCGTATTCCGCGAAGCCGCCCCAGCCGCAGCCGATCTCCAGCACCCGGTGCCCCGCCTTCAGGTCCATGGCCTCGGCCAGCCTGCGGTATTTGCGGGTCTGGGCCGTCTCCAGCGCCTCGCCGGGCGTCTCGAACACGGCCGAGGAGTAGGTCATGGTCCGGTCCAGCCAGGTTTCGTAGAAGGCGTTGCCCAGGTCGTAGTGGGCGTGGATGTTCTTCCTGGCGCCCTCGCGGCTGTTGCGGTTCAGCCGGTGCCGGACCCAGTGCACGGCCTGCATGACCGGGTTGCCCCGGAACAGGCGCTGGATGCCCTCATAGTTGCGCACCAGCACCTCCAGCAGTTCGGCCAGCTGCGGCGTGTCCCATTCGTCGGCCATGTAGCCTTCGGCGAAACCGATGTCGCCGGAGGCGAGCACCCGGCGGGCGAAGCCGTAGTCCTTGACCACCAGGGTGGCGGAGGGCCCGGCCTGGCGGCCCTTCAGTTCATGGCTCTCGCCGTTGGGCAGGCGCACGGCCAGCCGCCCGATGGCCCAGTTGGCGGCCAGCAGCTTCAGCAGCACGGCGAACCCGGCCGGGGTTCGCGCGGCGGCGGCGGTGATGTCGGACGTCACGGCGGTCATGCGAGCCTCCTCGAACGACGCCCGGGGCCGGCAGGACGCCCGCAGCGTGCTGTCTCGCCCGCATGGTCACTCATCACGGGCCAATAGTCACCCCGGGACGACGGCAATTCGACCCGGTCATTGGCGGGGGCGTGTTCAGCCGATATCTTGCGTTCTTCGTCGGCGGGCGCCACCTGAACGCCGCATGGAAACGTCATCCTGATCGTCAGGGCGCCGTTTTCCCCAATGCTTCAAGGACCGATCCGTGACCAGTCCCAACGCCGTCATCGAAATTTCCCAGGGTCTGTCGCGCCCGGTGCGTATCGGCGGGGGCGGCCGCATCGTCTTCATCGCCGGACCGTGCCAACTGGAAAGCCGCCAGCACGCCCTGGAGATGGCGTCCACGCTCAAGGAGATCGGTGAGCGGCTGGATGTGGGGATCATCTACAAGACCAGCTTCGACAAGGCGAACCGCACCTCGGCCAATGCGGCGCGGGGATTCGGGCTGGAAGGCTCGCTGCCGATCTTCGCGGAAATCCGCGAGACCCTGGGCCTGCCGGTGCTGACCGACGTGCATAACGAAGAGCAGTGCCGCATCGCCGGGGACGTCGTCGATGTGCTGCAGATTCCCGCCTTCCTCAGCCGTCAGACCGACCTGCTGATCGCCGCCGCCCAGACCGGCAAGGTCATCAACATCAAGAAAGGCCAGTTCCTGGCGCCCTGGGACATGAAGAACGTCATCGCCAAGGTGACCGGCGCCGGGAACCCCAACGTCATGGCCTGCGAGCGGGGGGCCAGTTTCGGCTACAACACCCTGGTCTCGGACATGCGCGCCCTGCCGATCCTGAAGGAGATCGGTTGTCCGGTGGTGTTCGACGCCACCCACAGCGTTCAGCAACCGGGCGGCCAGGGCACGTCCTCGGGCGGACAGCGCGAGTTCGTGCCGGTGCTGGCGCGCGCCGCCGTGGCCGTGGGCGTGGACGCGGTGTTCATGGAGACGCACCAGGACCCCGACAATGCGCCGTCCGACGGGCCGAACATGGTGCCGCTGGACCAGTTCGAGGCCCTGGCCGCCGACCTGATCGCCTTCGACGACCTGGCCAAGCGCCAGGCGGCGCGGCGGGCGGCCTAGGACGCCTTGGCCCAGCGCGCATCCGGCCTGATGGTCCGCCGCGTCATCGGCGGGGTGCTGATCGGACTGGTGGCCCTGATCGTCATCGCCATCCTGGTCTGGCGCGGCGACATCCTGCGCGCGGGCCTGGACCCGGAGGTGCCGTTCCAGACCTATGAGCCGCCGCCCGCACCGGATTACGCCGATCCGGCGGCCTGGGCGCTGATGGACGCGGGACAGGCGGACGGGGCGGCGGTCTTCTTCATCCATTCGACCACCTATGACGGCGGGGCGCACTGGAACGCGCCCATCGACGAGCCCCAGGCGGATCGGTGGCTGCGCCGTTCGGTTTTGCCCAACCATGCCGCGCCCTTCGCCCGCGCCGGCGCCGTCAGCGCGCCGCGTTATCGTCAGGCCAGCCTCTACACCCGTCTGACCATCCGCGAGGATGCGCGCGAGGCCAGGGCCTTCGCCTATCGGGACGTAGCCGCCGCCTTCGACGCCTGGCTGACGCGCCATCCGGACGGACCCATCATCATCGCCGGGGTGGAGCAGGGGGGCGAGCTGGCCGCGCTGCTGCTGCGTGAACGGGTGGCGCCGGACGCGGACCTGCGGGCGCGGCTGGCGGCGGCCTATCTGATGGGGACCGTGGCGCCGGCCGACGAATACGGGCCGGATGCGCCCATTCCCGCCTGCCGGGATCGATCGGAGACCGGCTGCGTCGTGGGCTGGGTCCAGGTGCGCGAGATGGACGAGGATTCGCTGAGCCGCCTGCGCCGCCGCGCCATGGGCTGGACCGGGCGGGGCGCGCTGGAGCTGCTGGGGGACCGGACCTATCTGTGCGTCAATCCGGTGCTGGGGACGCGATCGGACGCCCCCGCCGAACAGCGCGAGCATCTGGGCGGCGCCAACGCCACGGACCTGGAATGGGGCGTGCGCCCCGCCTTCCTCAGTCGACAGACGAAGGCCCAATGCCGAAACGGGGTGCTGCGGTATTCGCGCCCGGCCTCAAACGTGTTCCGCCAGACCGGATCCTGGGCGGATCGTAGAAAAGCGCCGTCATACAACTTGTTCTATGGTGATATTGAAGCTGACGTTGAAAGACGGCTGGCGGCGTGGCGGGAAGGCTGACTGTCGATCTGGCCTGGGTTGCGAGCATGGGGGGAGGGCCCATACAAGCTGCTGACTTTACTCATAATCTTCCGTCATCGCCGGGCTTGTCCCGGCGATCCATACGCGCCCACAGGGTATGGCGAACCGGGAACGCTCCGTGACCATGGATTCCCGGCACAAGGCCGGGAATGACGAGAGTCCTCTATCTAAGTCGCTGAAACCGCTCCTCAATCTCGCTTGAGGCCGCAATGGGTCCTCGGGATAAGCCCGAGGATGACGGGGTTTACAGGTTCACGACCTAATCCGCGCTCGGGCGGTCGGCGCGCCAGTCGAACAGTTCCTCCAGCACCTGAACCGCCCGGCCGCGCTCGCCGGTCAGGTCGGGGTCGCGGTTCAGGATCAGGCGGGCGTCGTCGGACGCGGCCAAAATCAGGTCACGCTGGCGCATGGGGTCGGCGAAGCGGTAGGCGGGAAACCCGCTCTGTTTCAGCCCCAGGGGATCGCCGCCGCCCCTCAGCCTGAAATCTTCTTCGGCGATTTCGAATCCGTCCTCGGTGCGGCGCAGGACGTCCAGCCGTTCGCGCGCCGTCTCGCCCAGGTCGCCGTAGAGCAGGATGCAGGCGCTCTGTTTCGTTCCGCGCCCCACGCGCCCGCGAAGCTGGTGCAGCTGGGCCAGGCCGAAGCGGTCGGCGTGCTCGATGACCATGATGGTGGCGTTCGGCACGTCCACGCCCACCTCGACCACGGTGGTGGCGACCAGCACGGGGATATGGCCTTCGGAAAAGGCGGTCATGACGCTTTCGCGGTCGGCGCCCGACATCTGACCGTGGGCCAGGCCGACGTTGCGGCCGAGGTGGGCGCGCAGCTCCACCGCCCGGGCCTCGGCCGCCGCCAGGTCCATCGCCTCGGATTCGGCCACCAGCGGGCAGATCCAATAGGCCTGGGCGCCGGACGCCGCCGCCGCCTTCAGCCGGTTCGCCACCTCCTCGATGCGCGCCAGGGGCAGGACGGCGGTGGTTACGGGGGTGCGGCCGGGCGGCTTCTCCCTCAGGCGGGACACGTCCAGGTCGCCGTACTGGGTCAGCTCCAGGGTGCGCGGGATCGGCGTGGCGGACATGGTCAGCAGGTGAACGCCCGCCTTGCCCTTGGCCTGAAGCCGCTGGCGTTCGTTGACGCCGAAGCGGTGCTGTTCGTCGATCACCGCCAGGGCCAGGTCATGGAAGGCCACCGCGTCCTGGAACAGGGCGTGGGTGCCGATGGCGACCTTGGCCTGACCCGACGCCAGGGCCGCCAGTTTCGGCCGTCGTTCGGCCGCCGTATCGCGCCCGGTGAGCAGGACCGATTCGATCCCGGCCGCCGCCAGCATGGGCGACAATCGCTGATGATGCTGGCGCGCCAGAATTTCGGTGGGCGCCATCAGAGCGGATTGAAAACCGCTGGAGGCCGCATCGGCCATGGCGACCGCCGCCACCGCCGTCTTGCCCGAGCCCACGTCGCCCTGAAGCAGCCGGCCCATCTGTTCGCCAGAGGCCAGGTCGGCGCGGATTTCCACGATGGCCTGCTGCTGGGCGCCGGTCAGGGTGAAGGGCAGGGCGGCCAGCACCTGGTCCGACGCCGCGCCCGGCGTGACGGCGGGAGCGGGAACCGTCTGGCGCGCCTGCCGCCGCCGGGCCAGGGCCAGTTGGTGCGCGAACAGTTCGTCATAGGCCAGGCGCTGGCGGGCCGGGGCGTCGGGGGCCAGGTCGGCCTCGGTCTGCGGATTGTGCAGGGCCTCCAGCGCCGCGCGCCAGCCGGGCCAGCGTTTGCGTTCGATCCAGGCGGCGTCCTGCCATTCCGGCAATTCCGGCGCGGCCTTGAGCGCCTCCAGCGCCAGTTTTCGCACCGTGCGGCGCGCCAGGCCCTCGGTGGCCGGATAGACGGTTTCGGCCAGGGGAATGTCGGCGGCGTTCTCGGCTTTCACCACGTCGGGGTGGGCGATCTGGATCTCGTTGTTGAAGATCTCGACCTTGCCGCTGACGACACGCCGTTCGCCGGGCGGAACGAGCCGCTCCAGGTGGGGGCCGCCCCGGAACCAGATCAGGTGCGCGAAGCCGGTGGCGTCTGACACGCGCACCTTCCAGGGCGCGCCGATCTTGTGCGGGCGGATGTGGCGGTCGATGACCACGTCCAGGATGACCACCTCGCCGTCGCGCGCCTGATCGGCCGTGGCCGCGCGGCGATGCACCAGCCCGTTGGGGGGCAGGAACACCAGGTCGCGCACCAGCGGCCCGGCGACCTTGCGGATCAGGGGCGCGACCTTGGCCCCCACGCCCTTGAGGGTCGTGACGTCCGCGAACAGGGGAAAGAGAATCTCGGGCCGCATTTGTTGAGCATAGCCGGTGGCGCGGGCGCGTGTGGAACGCTATGTGAACCACCCTATCAATTTGACGGAACGGAATGGACCCGTGGCCGAGGAATTCGCGCGTCCGCAAGGGCATGAAGACCGCCTGAAACGCCTGAGCTTCCGCGCCTGGCGGCGAGGATTCCGTGAGGCGGACATGGTGCTGGGCCCCTTCGTGGACAGGGTGGCCGCCGGCTATTCGGACGCCCAGTTGGATGTGCTGGAGGCGTTGCTGGCCAATGAGGACCAGCCGCTCTACGCCTGGATCATCGGACGCGAGCCGACGCCGGCCGAGTTCGAGACGCCGGTGATGGCCGACATCCGCGCCTTCATGGCCGAACATGTGGCCGTGGCGGTGCAGGGGGGCATCGGCTGATGGACGGCTCGATCATCGCGCTGGACGATCGGGAACTGTCCGGCACGCCTGAAGGGCTGGACGCGCGCATCCTGGCCGAACACCTGACGCAACACGGCGGGGCGGCTCTGTTCGTGGCGCGGGATTTCGCGCGGGCGGAGGCCTTCGTTCAGGCGTTCCGGTTTTTTGCTCATGATGTTGATATTCTGGAATATCCGGCCTGGGACTGCCTGCCTTATGACCGGATGAGCCCGACCCCGGCGGTGTCGGCCCAGCGCATGGCGGCCCTGACCCGGCTGGCCCGGCGCGAGCCGGGGGACAAGGCGCCTCTGCTGATCGTAGCCACCGTGGCGGCGGCGACCCAGCGCACCCCGCCGCGGGAAACGACCACGGCGGCGGCCTTCCAGACCCGCGTTGGGCGCGAACTGGATACGGCGGCGCTGGAGGCCTATTTCGCGGTCAACGGCTATGTGCGCGCCTCCACCGTGTCGGAGCGCGGCGAGTATGCGGTTCGAGGCGGGGTGATCGACGTCTTTCCGCCCGGTTTCGACGAGCCGGTGCGCCTGGACATGTTCGGCCAGGAGCTGGAGTCCATTCGCGCGTTCGACCCGGCCACCCAGCGCTCGACCCAGCAGTTGACCTCCGTGGACCTGTCGCCGGTGTCCGAGGTGCTGATGGACGCCGAGGCGGTGTCGCGGTTCCGCTCCGGCTATCTGAGCCTGTTCGGCGCGGCGGGGGATGACCCGCTCTATGCGGCCGTCAGCGAGGGCGCCCGGCGTCAGGGCATGGAGCATTTCCTGCCGCTGTTCTACGAGCGGATGGAGACTTTTTTCGATTATCTGCCCGAGGGTTCTGCGGTTTTTCTGGACCATCACGCGGAGGCGGCGCGGGGCGAGCGCCTGGCCCTGACCACCGACGCCTATGAGGCGCGGCGTGAGGCGTCGCAGGGACGGGGCGGGTCCGCCTATCGCGCCCTGCCGGTGGAGCGGCTTTATCTGAACGATGAGACCTGGCGCGCGGCCCTGGCCCCGCATCCGGTGCGGCGGTTCAGTCCGCTGCAGCGTCCTGACGGGGATGCGGGGGGGCGCCTGGGCCACAGCTTCGCCGCCGAGCGGGCGCAGGATTCCGTCAATCTGTTCGCCGCCGTGGCGGACCACGCCAAACGGCTGAAGGGGCAGGGGCGGCGCGTGGTGTTCGCCTCCTGGACCGAGGGGTCCTCCGAGCGCCTGGCGGTCATGTTGAACGATCACGGGCTGGATCATGTGGTGGCGGTGCGCGACTGGCGCGACGTTCAGGCGGCGCCCGAGGGCCTTTATCTACGCGCCGTTCTGCCGGTGGACGCGGGGTTCGTAACCGACGACTTGGCGGTGATCTCCGAGACCGACATTCTGGGCGATCGGCTGGCGCGGCCGCGCCGGAAGCGCCGGGCGTCCAACTTCCTTGCGGAAGCCTCGGCCCTGACCACCGGCGACCTGGTGGTGCACCTGGATCACGGCATCGGGCGCTATGAGGGGCTGAAGACCCTGGAGATCCAGGACGCGCCGCACGACTGCCTGGAGCTGCGCTACGCCGGGGATTCCAAGCTCTATCTGCCGGTCGAGAACATCGACCTGTTGACCCGCTACGGCGCCGAGGCCGAGGGCGTGCAGCTGGACCGGCTGGGCGGCGCCGGATGGCAGGCGAGGAAGGCCAAGGCCAAGGAACGCCTGCGCGAAATGGCCGAGGGGCTGATCGCCATCGCCGCCAAGCGCGCGCTGCGGACGACCGACGCCGTGACCCCGCCGCAAGGGTTGTTCGACGAGTTCTGCGCCCGCTTCCCCTATGAGGAGACGGACGACCAGCTGAACGCCATCGGCGACGTGCTGGAGGACCTGGGCAAGGGCCAGCCCATGGACCGGCTGATCTGCGGCGACGTGGGCTTCGGCAAGACCGAAGTGGCCCTGCGCGCCGCCTTCGTCGCGGCCATGAGCGGGATGCAGGTGGCCGTGGTCTGCCCCACGACCCTGTTGTCGCGCCAGCACTACAAGACCTTCACCGAACGCTTCGCCGGCTGGCCCGTCACGGTGCGCCAGCTGTCACGCATGGTTCCGGCCAAGGAAGCCGGCGAAACCCGCGCGGGGCTGAAGGACGGCTCCATCGAGATCGTGATCGGCACCCACGCGGTGCTGTCCGAGCAAGTGGGGTTCAAGACCCTGGGCCTGGTGATCGTGGACGAGGAGCAGCACTTTGGCGTCAAGCACAAGGAAAAGCTGAAGAATCTGCGTGCGGACGTTCACCTGCTGACCCTGACGGCCACCCCCATTCCGCGCACCCTGCAGATGGCCCTGACCGGCATCCGCGAGATGTCGATCATCGCCACCCCGCCGGTGGATCGCCTGGCGGTGCGGACCTATGTGGCGCCCTGGGATCCGGTGATGGTGCGCGAGGCGCTGCTGCGCGAGAAATATCGGGGCGGCCAGGCCTATTACGTCGCCCCGCGCCTGTCGGACCTGCCGGACATCGAGACATTCCTGCGCGAACAGGTCCCCGAGGTGAAGTTCGTCGTGGGCCACGGCCAGATGGCGCCGACCCAGCTGGAAGAGGTGATGAGCGCCTTCTACGACGGGCAGTATGACGTGCTGGTGTCCACCACCATCGTGGAATCCGGGTTGGACATTCCCACGGCCAACACCCTGGTGGTGCACCGGGCGGACATGTTCGGCCTGGCGCAGTTGTATCAGATCCGGGGGCGGGTGGGCCGGTCCAAGGCGCGGGCCTTCGCCTATCTGACGATTGATCCGAGAAAGCCTATGACCCTGTCGGCGGAACGGCGGCTGCAGGTGCTGCAATCGCTGGACAACCTGGGCGCGGGCTTCCAGCTGGCCAGCCATGACCTGGACCAGCGGGGCGGGGGCAATCTGCTGGGCGACGAACAGTCGGGCCACATCCGCGAGGTGGGCGTGGAGCTTTACCAGCAGATGCTGGAGGACGCGGTGGCCGAACTGCGCGAAAAGGGCGAACAGGCCTCCGATCGCGGCTGGTCGCCCCAGATCAATGTCGGCGCCGCCGTATTGATTCCAGAGGATTATGTGCCGGACTTGAACGTCCGCCTCAGCCTGTATCGCCGTTTGGCGGACGCCGAGCAGTCCACCGACCGCGAAGCCCTGGCCGCCGAACTGATCGACCGTTTCGGCCCGCTGCCGGACGAGGCGGCGCAACTGCTGCGCATCGTCGAGATCAAGGCCAACTGCCGCACGGCCAACATCGCCAAGATCGACATGGGGCCGATGGGCGCCGTGCTGACCCTCAGGAACGACGAATTCCCCAACCCCATGGGCCTGGTCGGGATCATCCAAAAGAACCCCGCCGCCTGGAAAATCCGCCCCGACCACAAGATCGTGGTCAAGGGCGACTGGCCGACGCCGGAAGACCGGCTGAAGGCGGCGGAGCGCATGACGGCGGCGTTGGCGAAAGTGGCGGGTGGATAGCGTCCTTTCTCCTCTCCATCCGCGAAGGCGGATGGGGAGCAACCATGTCAGTTGTTCTGTGGCGTGAGCCAAGGCTGGTTGCGCTTGAGGACGAGGTTTGCGGCCTCGATGAGTTTTCGCATGACGGCGACGATGGCGACCTTGGGTGGTTTTCCGT
>JAEZCL010000255.1 GCA_023433585.1 Pseudomonadota bacterium | reverse complement strand
CCCGCCGCCCCCCCCCCCCCCCCCCCCCCCCCCCCCCCCACCCATCCACCGCGCTTGAGGCTTGCCCCCTCCACCGCTTCGCGGTCCCCCTCCCCCATGCAAGCATGGGGGAGGATCGGGGGCACGCAGGTCGGGACCTAATCCGCCGCGGTGATCTCGACCTCCTGGCCGGCCACGACGGCCACGTCGCCCACGCGCTTGCCCATCAGAGCGCGGGCCAGCGGCGAGATGTAGGACACCGATCCCTTCGCCGGATCGGCCTCGTCCTCGCCGGTGATGCGCCAGGTCTGCACCCGGCCGTCCTCGCGCTCGATGGTGACCGAGCCGCCGAAGCGCACGGTTCCGTCCGGCGTGGTCTGAACCAGTTGCGCGTTGCCCCGCCGGGCGGACCAGTAGCGCAGGTCGCGGGTGGCGCGGGCCATGGCGGTGCGATCCGCCTCGATGTCCCCCTTGGCCTGAGCGGCCCCATAGGCGGCGCGGGCGGCGGCCAGCTCGGCCTCGATCATGGCCAGGCCTTCGGGCGTGACCAGGTTCGGATGGGGCGAGATCGGACGGTCGGGCAGGTCCGCCGCCGTGGCTTCCAGATCTTCTTCTCGAGTGAAGGCGACGCTCATGATGCGGATGATGTAGGGCCCGCGCGCGGTTCCGCCAAATCGGCTAAGGACGCTCCATGCCCGCCTCGCCCCCTTCCGCTTCTCGCCGCGCCGTCGTCATCGGCGCCGGTCCCGCCGGGCTGATGGCGGCCGAGACCCTGGCGCAGGCGGGCCACGCGGTGACCGTCTATGAGCGCATGCCCTCGGTCGCGCGCAAATTCCTGATGGCCGGGCGCGGCGGGCTGAACCTGACCCATTCCGAGCCGCTTGAGCGCTTCATGGGGCGCTATGGCGAGACGGAACCACGCCTGCGCCCCTTCATCGACGCCTTCCCGCCCGCCGCCCTTGCCGCCTGGGCCGAGGGGCTGGGCCAGCCGGTCTTCACCGGCAGCAGCGGCCGGGTCTTTCCCCGCGCCATGAAGGCCTCGCCCCTGCTGCGCGCCTGGCTGGCGCGGCTGGCGGATCAGGGCGTGGACATCCGCACCCGCCACGAATGGCGCGGCTGGGACGCGGACGGCCGCCTGATCGTCGCCCGGCCGGACGGCGAGATGCGTGAGGCGGCCGACGCGGTGGTCCTGGCGCTGGGCGGCGCCGGCTGGCCCCGTCTGGGCTCGACCGGCGAATGGGCCTCATGGCTCATCGAACGGGGCGTTCCCGTCACGCCGTTCCGCGCGGCCAACAGCGGCTTCAACATCGGCTGGAGCGCCCTTTTCGCCGAACGCTTCGCCGGACAGCCGCTGAAGGGCGCCGCCTTCGCCCACGGCGGCCGCACCGTGCGCGGCGAGGCCATGATCGCCGCCTACGGGATCGAGGGCGGCGCCGTTTACGCCCTGTCGTCGACCCTGCGCGATGCGGTCGAGCGGGACGGCCGCGCGGTGCTGACCCTCGACCTCAAGCCCGACCTGACCGTCGAGGCCCTGGCCGCCCGCCTCGCCCGATCGCGTGGGTCACAATCCCTGTCCAACCATCTGAGGAAGGCCGCCGGTCTGGCGCCCGTCGCCATCGGCCTGTTGCGCGAGGCGTCCGGCGGCGCCCCGCTCGCCGATCCCGCCGCCCTGGCCGCCCTCGTCAAGGCCGCGCCCCTGAGCCTCACCGGCGTGCAGGGGCTGGAGCGCGCCATCTCCAGCGCGGGCGGCGTAGGCTGGGATGCGGTGGACGACCGGCTGATGCTGAGCGCCCTGCCCGGCGTCTTCGTCGCGGGCGAGATGCTGGACTGGGAGGCGCCGACCGGCGGCTATCTGCTCCAGGCGTGCTTCGCCACCGGCCGGGCGGCGGGCCTGGGCGCGGCGTGTCTGGGCGCGGCGGAACGGCTGGGCTGAATCCTCGCGCCGGGGTCGACACGCGCCGTCCCAGCGGGCAGCCTTGAACGACACCGACCGGAGCCCCCCATGTCCCTGCGCCTCGCCCTCGCCGCCGCCCTGGCGCCCCTCGTCATCCTGGCCGGATGCGCTCGGCCGTCGGCCGAGGTCGCCGTCGACGCCGAGCGGATGAACGAATATGTCCGCGTCCTCGCCTCCGACGAATTCGAGGGGCGCGGCCCGGCCAGCGCGGGCGAGCAGCGCACCGTCGACTATCTGGTTGAGCAGTTCCAGGCCCTGGGCCTTCAGCCCGGCGGGCCGGACGGCGGCTGGATCCAGACCGTGCCCCTCAGCCGCACGGCCCAGGACGGCCCGGCCACGATCACCGCCCGCGCGGACGGCTGGACCCGCACCCTCGAGCGCGGCCCCGACATCCTGGTCAGCAGCGACCGGCCCGAAACCCGCATCACGGTCACGAACGCCCCGCTGGTCTTCGTCGGCTACGGCGTCAGCGCGCCGGAGCGGGACTGGGACGACTTCAAGGGTCTGGACCTGGCCGGAAAGATCATGGTGGTGCTGGTCAACGACCCGGACTTCGAGGTTGCGGCGGACCATCCCACGGCGGGCCTGTTCGAGGGGAACGCCATGACCTTCTACGGCCGCTGGGTCTACAAGTTCCAGGAAGCGGCGCGGCAGGGCGCGGCGGGCGTGCTGGTGATCCACGAGGACGCGGGCGCGGGCTATGGCTGGAGCGTGCTGGAGAACTCCGCCACCGCGCCCAAGCTGGACATCGTGCGGGCCAATCCGAACGCCGACCGCACGCCCTTCCAGGGCTGGATTCAGCGCGACGAAGCCGCCGCCCTGATGGCCCAGGCCGGCCTGGACTTCGATGAACTGAAGGCCGCCGCCCAGCGGCGCGACTTCCGGCCCGTCGAGCTGAACGGCGTCACCCTGTCCGTCGATTTCCGACAGGCGGTGGACCGCATCGAGACCCGCAACGTCATCGCCCGCGTGCCGGGCGCGCAGCGCCCGAACGAGACGGTCATCTACGGCGCCCACTGGGACGCCTTCGGCCGCGCCACGCCGAACGCCGAGGGCGACGACATCTATAACGGCGCGGTGGACAACGCGACCGGCCTGGCGGGCCTGCTGGAGCTGGCGCGCCTGTTCGCCGAAGGGCCGCAACCCGAGCGTTCGGTGGTGTTCGTCGCCTGGGCGGCCGAAGAGCCGGGCCTCCTGGGCGCCGAGCACTATGCGGCCGATCCGGTCTGGCCGCTGGAGACCACCGTCGCCAACATCAACATGGATTCCTTCCTGCCGGGCGACGCGATCGACCCGCAGGTCGTCATCATCGGGCCGGGCAAGAGCAGTCTGGACGTTCTGCTGGAGCGCCGTGTCACGGCCGCCGGGCGCACGGTGATCCCCGACCCGGCGCCGCACGCCGGGGCCTTCTACCGCTCGGACCACTTCCCCCTGGCGCGCCGAGGGGTGCCGGCCCTGTTCGCCGCCGCCGACTTCACCGGCCACAACGCCGCCAGCCGCGACTATGTGGCCAACCGCTATCACCAGCCCACCGACGAATGGGACGAGACCTGGACCATGGGCGCCGCGGCCGTGAACGTGCAGCTCTTGTTCGACGTGGGCGCCGAATTGGCGAACTCGGCCGTCTGGCCCGAATGGACCGAGGGCGACGAGTTCGAGGCGGTGCGCCGGGCCTCCGCGTCGTCGCGTCGCTAGCGCCGGGCGGCGGCGGAGCGTAGAACCACCGCATGGGCAATCTGTTCGACATCCTGATCCTGATCGCCATCGCGGCGGTGACCATCACCCTGGGCATGGGCATCTATTCGCTCTATCGCGGCGGCGATTTCGGGCGGACCTGGTCCAACAAGCTGATGCGCCTGCGCGTCGCGCTCCAGGCCGCAGCCATCATCCTGCTGGTCGTAGGGATGTGGTGGAAATCCCAGCACGGAGGATGACCGCCCCATGGTGACGCTGAACAGGATCTACACCCGCACCGGCGACAAGGGCGGCACCCGCCTGGCCAGCGGGGCGCCGGTGTCCAAGACCGATCTTCGGGTCGCCGCCTACGGGACCGTGGACGAGCTGAACGCCGTCATCGGCCTGGGTCGTCTGCACTGCGGCCAGGACGACCGGATCGAGGCCATGCTGGCGCGCATCCAGAACGAGCTGTTCGACCTGGGCGCCGACCTGGCCACGCCCCACGACCCGCCGCCGAAATGGGAGGCGCTGCGCATCGTCGCCTCCCAGGTCGAGCGGCTGGAATCCGAGATCGACCAGATCAACGACGCCCTGAAGCCCCTGGACAGCTTCATCCTGCCCGGCGGCTCGGCCCTGTCGGCCTACCTGCATCTGGCCCGCACGGTGTGCCGCCGCGCCGAGCGTGAGGCGGTGGCGCTGGTCGAGTCCGGCCAGGCGGTGACGCCCGAGGCCGTGATTTACCTGAACCGCCTGTCCGACCTGCTGTTCGTCGCCGCCCGCCGCGCCAATGCGAACGGCGCCGACGACGTGCTGTGGAAGCCCGGCGCAACGCGGTGAGGCGCTAGCCTTACCTTCTCCCGATGGGAGAAGGGGGAACCCGCGCACGAAGGCGCGAAGCGGCTTCGTCCTGGCGCGGGGGATGAGGGTTCGGTGGATCAGCAGGATGCACCCGCCCCTCACCCTGCGCGCGAAGGACGGATGCTTGCGCATCCGTGCGCACAGCCCTCTCCCATCGGGAGAGGGGGTAAGAGCGCCTACCCCCGCCCCGGCAGGTACTGCAGCGTGAACGCCTCACGCCAGTTCAGGGTCTCGGGATAGACCCCCGCCTGGGACGTGGCCTCGAAGAAGGCCTGCCAGCGCGCCTCGGTCATGGCGCCGATGCCCATGATGGCCGCGTCGCCGCCCTGGACGATCTGGTTGTCGCGCAAGCGTTCGCGCGCCTGGGCCAGGACGCCCTCGGTCATCTCGGGATTGTCGGCCATTATCAGGGCGTCGGCGGTGGTCGGGTCGCCGTTCAGGTAATCGTGCCAGCCCTCGGCCGAGGCGGCGATGAAGGCGCGCAGGGACGCCTCGTTGTCCCGCGCGAAGGCGTTGGGCGCCAGGACCATGGCCGCGTAGGAGGGATAGCCCTCGTCCGCCAGCAGGAACACGCGCGGCTCGAATCCGGCCGCCTGCCGGATCGTATAGGGCTCGCTGGTCAGATAGCCCTGCTGCACCGCCCGTTCGTCGGCCAGGAACGGCGCAGGATTGAAAGTGTAGGTCCGCACCTGGTCGTCGGTGAAGCCGTACTGGGCCTTCAGCCACACCCAGAAGGCGTCGCGGGACGCGGTGGCCAGGAGGAACGGCCGGCCCGCCAGATCGGCGATGCCTTCCAGTTCCGGATCCGGGTGCGCGATCAGCACCTGAGGATCCTTCTGAAAGAAGGCCGCCACCGCCTTCACCGGCGCGCCCTCGGCCGTCAGGTTCATGGGGATGAAGCTGTTGGAGCCCATGCCCAGCTCCACCGCGCCGGACGCCAGCAGCTGCGGCACGTTCACCCCCGGCCCGCCCTGGATGATCTGGACGTTCAGGTTGCGCGCCGCATAGGCCCCGATGGCCAGGGCCTGATAGAAGCCGCCGTGCTCGGCCTGGGCGCGCCAGTCGGTGGCGAAGCGCAGCCGCACCCGGCCCTCCTCATCCACCGGCGCCTCGGCGCGCCCGCAGGCGTGAAGGCCCAGCCCCCCCAGGGCCAGGCCCGCGCCGATGACGGTCCTGCGATGCGGAAAGGCCATGCGTATAGGTCCCTGGAGCGTTCGTCGGACAATAGGGGGACGGCGCCGCTTAGGGAAGGTCGCCTCTCCTCCCCGCCCGAGCGGGGAGGGGGACCGCGAAGCGGTGGAGGGGTTGGTTCAGCCGGCACGGTCGTTCTGGTGATGATCGCCAACCATCGAGCCGCCCCCTCCGTCACGGACGCTGAGTCGCGCCCGCGCCACCTCCCCATCGCAAAGCGATGGGGAGGAGAAGCTCATTCCTGCCCGCCCCGCTCCAGGAACCGGATCGCGCTCATCACATGGGCCGTCACCCCGACCGGCAGGACGGCCTCGTTGACGTCGAACAGGGGCGAATGGTTCGGCGGGGACTCCGCCGGATCAAGGCCGTCCGGCGTGGCGCCCAGGTGATAGAACACCCCCGGAATCCGCTGCTGGAAGTAGGAGAAATCCTCCGCGATCGTGGTCGGCGGCGTGGCGGCGTCCAGGCTTTGCGCGCCCACCACCTCCTCCAGCACCGGCGCCAGCCATACGGACAGGTCCGGGTCGTTGAACACCAGGGCGGCGTTCTGGGACACGGTCATCTCGGCCTCGGCCCCGTGCGCGTGGGCGACGTGTTCGACCGCCGCGACGGCGCGCTCCACCAGGTCGTTGCGCTGGGCCACATCGAAGGTGCGCAGGGTGCCGCTCATGGCGGCGCTGTCGGGGATGATGTTGTAGCGCACCCCGGCGTTCAGGGTGGCGATGGTGAAGACGGTGGGCGTGGTTGTCGGGTCCACCGTGCGCGCGGTCAGGGTGTTGATGGTGTTCACGATGGCGGCCGAGGCGGCCACCACGTCCACGCCGCGCCAGGGCCAGGCGCCGTGGGTCTGGACCCCGGTCAGGGTGATGTCGATGCGGTCGGACGCCGCCATGAAGCCGCGCGGGCGGTATCGCAGCGTCCCCGTCTCGCCGGGCGTGACGTGCAGACCGAAGATCGCCTGGGGCCGGGGGTCGTCCAGCCCGCCCTCGGCCAGCATGCGCGCAGCGCCGCCCATGGGTTCGCCCGGCGGGGCGCCCTCCTCGGCCGGCTGGAAGATGAAGACGACGGTTCCGGCGAGCTGATCCTTCATGCCCGCCAGGATCTGCGCGGCGCCCATCAGCATGGCCATGTGGGCGTCGTGGCCGCAGGCGTGGGCCACCGGCACGGTCTGACCCATGTATTCGCCTGTGGCCGTGGAGGCAAAGTCGAGGCCCGTCGCCTCGCGCACCGGCAGGGCGTCCATGTCGGCGCGCAGGGCCACCACCGGGCCGTCCCCGGCCCCGCCGCGCAGAACGGCGACCACCCCGGTCACGGCCACGTCGGTGCGCACCTCAAGCCCCAGACCGCGCAGATGCTCGGCGACATACTCAGCCGTGGCGTGCTCGGAAAAGCCCAGCTCCGGATTGGCGTGCAGGTGGCGGCGCCATTCCACCACCTGGGGCTGGATCGCCTCGGCCTGGGCCCGCACGCCGCTGGCGGACACCGGCGATTGCGCGTAGGCAGGAAGGCCGAGCGCGATCAGCCCCGCCCCCGCCGTCATCCCGATCATCCATGACCGATTTCGTCCGCCCATTCCCGTTCCTCCCGTTCAGCCGCGCCATCATGGCCGTGGCCGGATGCGCACGGCAAGCCCCGGCGCCGCAGCCATGAAGCTCAAGTCCGAAGCCTTCGGCCTGCTGTTCGCCGTCACCCTGACGGCGGCGGCGGGCAACATGGCGCTCCAGTCCGTCCTCCCGGCCATCGGGCGCGAATTCGGCCTGGCTGACACCCTGGTGGCCTTCGCCTTCGCCCTGTCCGCCCTGTTGTGGACGCTCGCCGCGCCCTATTGGGCGCGGCTGTCGGACCGCTGGGGACGCAAGCGGGTGATGATGATCGGCCTCGGCGGCTTCATCGCCTCGATGCTGGGCTTCGGCGTGGCCGCGACCCTGGGCCTGGTGCACTGGCTGTCGGCGCCCATCGCCTTCGTTCTCATGGTCTTCGCCCGCGCCATCTACGGCCTGCTGGGTTCGGCGGCCCCCATCGCGGCCCAGGCCTATGTGGCGGACCGCACCACCCGGCGAGGCCGCACCCGCGCCATGTCGCTGCTGGCTTCGGCGCAAGGGCTGGGGACGGTGATCGGCCCGGCGATGGCGCCCTTCTTCGTCCTGCCGTTCGTGAGTCTGGCCGGCCCCATGTACGCCTTCGCCCTGATGGGAGCGGTGGTGCTCGTGCTGGTGTGGCGGCGCCTGCCCAGCGGCGACGTGGCGCGTCATCCCGTCCAGCCCGGCGCCCCGGCCGGAAAGGGCTTGTGGAAGGACCCGCGCGTGCGCGGCTTCCTGATCTACGGCCTCCTGGTCACCGGCGCCCAGGCCATCAACATCGCGGTCCTGGGATTCCATGTGATCGACGAGATGGGTCTGCCCGGGCGCGAGGCCCAGTCCTTCATCGGGCTGGCCATGCTGTCCGGCGCCGCCGCCACCCTCCTGGCCCAGTGGGGCCTGATCCCGCTGCTCAGACTGGAGCCGCGCGAGCTGATGCGCTGGGGGGCGGCCCTGGCGCTGATCGGCAATCTGATGAGCATCGCCGCGCCCGGCTATTTCGGCGTGGTGGTGGGTTATGCGGTGGTGTCCATGGGCGTCGGTTTCGCCCGGCCGGGATTCACCGCCGGATCGTCCCTGGCGGTCGAGCCGCACGAACAGGGCGCCATCGCCGGGCTGATGATGTCCCTGGCCGGCCTCAGCTTCCTGGCCCCGCCGGTGATCGGCGTGGCGCTCTATGAACTGGTCGAGCCGGCGCCGTTCCTGGCCAACGCCGTCCTGCTGGCGGCCGCCCTGGCCGTCTGTTTCACCAGCGCGCCCCTCAGGAACGCGCCGTCCGGGCGTCGCCGCGCCGTTCGCACGGTCCAGGCGCCCGCCTCCCAGCCCGGCCCCGAAGGCAGGCAGAACCTGGACTGACGCCTTCCTCCCGCCGCATGATGCTGTAAAAGCCCGCCCATGGACTTTCGTGTCGAGAACAAGACGGGCGTTCCCGCCACCTCCGACGCCATCTGGCAGGTGCTGACCGCCTTTGAGCGCTGGTCTGCGTGGAATCCCGTCTTCACTGAAGCGTCGGGCGCGCTGGGCTTCGGCGCGCCCCTGACCATGACCGAACAGATCGAGAGCCTGGGCGAGCGCCGGGTTCAGGCGCGGCTGGGCGACTGGACCCCCTACGCCAAGCTGGTCTGGTCGGAGAAACGCGGCTGGCAATTCACCTCGACCCGCTATGTGGTGATTGACGAGATCGAACGCGGCAGCTGCATCGTCACCGTGGGGGAGATCTACGGCGGCATGCGCGGCGAGAGCTATTTCATGAAGCACCGCCGCCCCCTGCGCCTGGCCTGCCAGGCCATGAACGAGGCGCTGCGCGAACAGGCCCTGGCCCACAGCGCCTGATCCCCTTCCCTTTCCCGAACCCAGGACGACATCATGGCCGATGACCTTGAAACCCCGATCTCCACCATGGCCGTGCGGCTGTCCAACACCTCGGCCCGCGTGGCGGTGTATGAGTTCGAGGACGTCATCATCTTTCTGAAGCCCGGAGCCCGCTTCCAGGGGGCCTTCACCGGTTCGGAGAACCCGCCCAAGAGCACCGGCACCATGGCCGACTGGCCCGACCTGACGCCCGAGACCAAGGCCTGATCCGGGTTCGCCCGGTCATCAACCGTTAACCGCGATTAAAGGGCTTCGCGCCAAGCTCGGCGCGATGTCGGGCAAGGCTGTGCGCAAAGGCATTCTCAAGACCACCGCGGCCCTGACCGCCGCGGGGACGATGGCGCTCGCCCCCACCGCCCCGACCGCCCAGAGCGCTTCAACCCAGCCCGTCGCCGTGCGGGTCGGCGCCGCAGCGGCCTTCACCCGCGTGGAGTTCTCCGGCGTGGTGGGATCGCGCGCGCGCATCCGCCGCGAAGGACGCCAGGTGATCGTGCGGGTGGGCTCCACCGCCGCGCCGGACATCGCCCGCCTCAGGGTTGATCCGCCGCCCGGCGTCGAGAGCGTCGAAACCCGCGCGGTGCAGGGCGCGACCGAGGTGGTCATTCATCTGATCGAGGGCGCCCAGGCCGTGACCGGCCGCGCCGACGGCGCCGTCTTCGTCAATCTCTATGCCCCGGGCCAGGGGCCGGCGGCGGCGCCGTCGTCGGCCGTGCCGGCCTCGGGCGTGGTGCCGGTCGCCGTGGACGCCACGACCTCCCAGCTGCGGATGCGCTTCGACTGGGCCGCCCCGGTCGGAGCGGCGGTGTTCCGGCGTGGCGTGGCCGTATGGATCGTGTTCGACACGGCCGCGCGGCTGGACCTGGACCAGGCCGTCGGCAGCCTCGGTCCGGCGTCGGGCGTGCGCTGGGCGGCGGGACCGGACTATGTGGCCGTGCGCATCGCCGCGCCCGAGAACCTGGCCGTCAGCGCCGACAGTCAGGGCGCCGCCTGGACCGTCTCGGTTGGCGGGGCCCCGGGCGGCCGCTCCGGCGTGCATCTGACGCGCGAGGCGGATGAGGGCCCGACCGCCCTGGTCGCCGAACTGGCCGGGGCCGGGCGGGCGATCTGGCTGACCGATCCGCTGGCCGGCGACCGCTTCGCCGCCGTCACCGCCCTGGGGCCGGTCAAGGGCGTGGGCGCGCGCCGGCGCATGGTGGACCTGACGCTTCTGCCCACGGCTCACGGCCTGGGGATCGAGGCGGCGGCCGACGATCTGCGCATCATCACGCGCGGCGACCTGGTGCGGGTGACGCGCCCGGCGGGCCTGACCCTGTCGCCGCCCACCGACGCGCTCGAGCGGGCCGCCGCCGTGCGCGGCGCCCCTCGGCGCGCGGCCTATCCCGCTCTGATTCTGGCCGACTGGGCCGACACCGGCCAGGCCGATTTCCCCACCCGCCGTCGACAGCTTCAGACCGAGGCCGCCCGCGAAACCGCCGAAGCCGAGGGCCAGCCCCGCGCACCGGTGGAGGCGCGCCTGGCCCTGGCGCGGTTCCTGATCGGATCAGGCCTGAACCATGAAGCCATCGGCGCCCTGAACGCCCTGGTCGCCGAGACGCCGGCCCTGGCCGCCGAACCCGAGGTGCGCGGCCTGCGCGGGGCCGCCCGCGCCGCCATCGGCCGCCACAACGAGGCGCTCAGCGACTTCGCCGGCTCGGCCCTGGCCAACGATCCGTCCGCCGCCGTATGGCGCGGCTACATCGCCGCCGCGCAGTCGGACTGGGCCACGGCCCGCCGAGCGTTCGCCCAGGGCGCGCGCGCCATCGACCAGTTCCCGCCGGCCTGGCGCGCCCGTTTCGGGACCGCCCACGCTCGGGCGGCGATCGAGACCGGCGACCTGCCCGCCGCCCGGTCGCTGCTGGCCTATGTGTTCAGCCAGAACGCCGCCGCGACGGACCAGCTGGCCGCCCGCCTGGTCCAGGCGCGGCTGTTCGAGCTGGAGGGCCAGTCCGACCGCGCCCTGGCCGTCTATGGCGCCGTGGCCCGCGCGCCGCTGGACGGCCTCGCCACCCCCGCGCGGCTGGGGATGATCCGGCTCCAGACAGCCTCGGGCGCCCTCACGCCCATTCAGGCGGCGGCTGAACTGGAGCCCCTGCGGTGGCGCTGGCGGGGCGACGCCACGGAGCTGGAGGTGATCCGCACCCTGGGCGGCCTCTACCTGTCGCAGGGCCGCTACCGGGAGGCGCTGGACGCCCTGCGCGGCGCGGGCTCGCGTTTCACCAGCCTGCCCCAGGCCGCCGAGCTTCAGCAGGACCTGGCCGAGGCGTTCCGCAGCCTGTTTCTTGACGGCGCCGCCGACGGCCTGCAGCCGGTCCAGGCCCTGGCCCTGTTCTATGATTTCCGCGAACTGACGCCGGTGGGGGCGGACGGCGACGACATGGTGCGCCGCCTGGCGCGCCGCCTGATCGACGTGGACCTCCTCAGTTCCGCCGCCGAACTGCTCCAGCATCAGGTGGAGAACCGCCTGGACGGGGTGGCCCAGGCCCAGGTGGCCGCCGACCTGGCCGCCGTCTACCTGATGAACCGCCAGCCGGAAGAGGCCCTGCGCGCCTTGTGGGCCACCCGCACCACCCTGCTTCCCGCCGCCCTGAACGCCGAACGGCGCACGGTGGAAGCCCGGGCCCTGATGGAGCTGGGCCGCTATGACCACGCCCTGGAGATCCTGGGGAGAGACCAGAATCCGGGCGCCCGGCAGGTGCGCGCCGACCTGCACTGGCGGCGGCTGGAGTACGGCGAGGCGGCGGCCCTGTACGAAAGTCTGCTGGGCGAACGCTGGCGCGAGGCCGCCACGCCCCTGACGGCCGCCGAGGAGACCTGGCTGATCCGGGCCGGCGTCGGCTACAGCCTGGCCCGGCGCGGCGCACCCCTGGCTCAGCTGTCGGACCGCTACACGGGTTTCGTCGACCGAGCCCGCGCGCCCGAAGCCCTCCGCATCGCCCTGGCGGGCTCCGGCCCGGCCGCCTCCGCCGCCGATTTCGCGGGGCTGGCGGCGCGCACGGACACCTTCACCGGCTGGGTCAGCGCCATGAAGGACCATTTCCGAGACCGCGCCGACGCGGCCTGATCCCTTCAGCCCGCATCGACCGAAACCTGACGGCGCGCCCGCCACTCCGCCTTCGTCTGGCCCCAGATGTCGATCCGGTGGTCTTCGAACGGGGCCGGCATCCGGCCCGGCCCGCGATTGGTCGAGCCCAGCCGCTCGGCCACCTTCTGTGAAGGGCGGTTGTCCGGGTCGATGCAGTGGATCACGTCGTCCCAGCCCAGCCGGTCGAAGGCGTAGTCGATGGCCGCCGCCGCGCCTTCCACCGCATAGCCCTTGCCCCAGGCGTCGCGGTGCAGGCCCCAGCCCACCTCCGTGCCCGGCCAGTCGTGGGGGGTCCACGGGCCCAGCCGCCCGACCCACAGGCCGCTGGATTTCTCGATCACCGAGAACATGGCCACGCCGGTCAGGGACCAGGCCCCGGCCATGGCCATGAAGCCGCGCCAGGCGGCGGCGGGCTTCTGCAGCCCGCCCAGGAACCGCGCGCTCTCCTCGTCCGCCATGAATTCGGCCCAGCGGGGAAAGTCCTCCAGAGCGATGGGGCGCAGGATCAGCCGTTCGGTTTCGATCCTCAATTCGCTCAAAGGGGATACTCCTGCTCCAGCTGGTAATGGGATCCCTCGTCGGTCAGAACGCTGGAGTAGAGGCCGAATCGGTCCACCCGAAAAGATGGCGATTCCAGAAGGTTGTGCCCCGCCATCCAGGCGCCGATGCGGTCGGGCTCGGCGCCCCTGAGATAGGCCAGGGTGACATGGGGACGATAGTCGCGCGCCTCCATGACGATCCCGGCCCGCCGCCCCGCCGCGCGGCAGCGCCCGGCGAGAACGCCCAAGGGCTCGGACGCCGCCACGCCCGCCCACAGCGCACGGCTGCGATGATCGTCGCCGAAGGCCCCGACGCCGGATAGGCGCAGTTCGAACGGATCCACTCGCGCCCGGGTCAGTTCGGCGGCCAGGTCATCGGCGCGCGGCTCTTCCACCGGGCCATAGAAGGCCAGGGTGACGTGCAGGGCCTCGGCCGGCCGCCAGCGGGCGCCGGGCAGGCCGCGCTGACGCCGCGCCAGGGCCTCGGCGATGTCGAAGGGAACGGCCACGGCCGTAAACAGACGGATCATGTGTCATCACTACCGCCGCGGCACAGCGCCCGATAGCCCGGTTTCGCTTGCATGAGCGGGCATTGATTCCGATATTCGGCGGGAAGGCCGGGCCTGAAGCTCGGCCGCAGGACGATAGAGAGAGCGCATGAACGACTTCAACCGAGGCTATGCCGCCCAGGCGCCGGCGCGCGCGGACATGGCGATCGACGCCGGGCTGCGCGCCTTCATGCTGGGCGTCTACAATAAGCTGGCCCTGGGCCTGATCGTGGCCGGCGCCCTGGCCTATGTCACCGGCAATGTGGAGGCGGTCGGCCAGTATCTGTTCGGCGTGAGCGCCGAGGGCCGCCTGGGCCTGACGCCGCTGGGCATGATCGTGCAGTTCTCGCCCCTGGTGATGCTGTTCGGCGCCATGTTCTTCATGAAGAACCCCAGCCCGCGCATGGTGAACCTGCTCTACTGGGCCGTGGTGGCGACCATCGGCGCGGGCCTGGGCGTACTGTTCCACATCTACACCGACGCCTCCATCGCCTCGACCTTCTTCGTCACGGCGGCGGCCTTCGGCGCGCTCAGCCTGTGGGGCTACACCACCAGGAAGGACATCTCCGGATGGGGCAGTTTCCTCATCATGGGCGTGATCGGCCTGATTATCGCCTCGGTGGTCAACATGTTCCTGCAGAACCCGATGATCTACTGGGTCGTCAATGCGCTGGGCGTGCTGATCTTCTCGGGCCTGATCGCCTACGACACCCAGCGGCTGAAGATGACCTACTACGCTCTGGGCGGTGACCGGACGGCCATGGGCGTGGCCACCGGCTTCGGAGCGCTGGCGCTGTTCATCAACTTCATCAACCTGTTCCAGTTCCTGCTCGCCTTCATGGGCGGCCGCGAATAGGCGAAACGCTCGATCGACGACCGGAAGGCCCGCCCCACGGCGGGCCTTCTTCGTTTCAGGCCGGGAAATCGAGCGCCCGGCGCCACGTCTCGATGCGCGCCAGCTTGGCGTTGAACGGGTCCCAGTCGTCGCGCTCGGCGATGGCGGCCCAGATCGCCTCCACTTCGTCGATCAGCATCTCCTCTGGTTCCGGCGCCGCGAACGCCGGGTGCTCCAGCCGTTCGGGCCGCTCCGGTTCATGCTCGAACAGGGCGAAGCGGAAGGCGTCGAACGCCTCCCCCTGATACAGTTTCGCCCTCGGCCCCCTCAGCGCCCGTTCCGACGAGGCGAAGCCCGCGAACCAGTCGAAGAACAGCGGCTCCCACCGCAGGGCTTCGCCCCCTTTGCGCAGCAGGGCCAGGGCCGCGTCCGTCAGCCGCTGGTCCGCCGCCTCGCCCAGGCTCCTCACCCCCAGCCGCATCAGGAACGCGGCCCTCAGATGGCGGATGTAGGCCGGGCCGAAACCGTTCAGGGCGTCGGTCAGAGGCTCGGGGTCCGCGACCATGCGCAGGGTTCCGGCAAGCTGGGTCAGGTTCCAGAACACCGCCTCGGGCTGGCGCGCGAAGGCGTAGAGGCCGAACTGGTCGAAATAGGCGGCGGTGAATCCCGGCTCATAGTGCGGCAGGAACCGCCACGGGCCGTAGTCGAAGCTCTCGCCGGTGACGTTCAGATTGTCGGTGTTCAGCACCCCGTGCACGAACCCGGCCGCGATCCAGCGGGCGGTCAGTCGCGCCGACGCTTCCACCACGGCGGCCAGCAAGCCGGCCGCGTCCCCCTCGGCCACCAGCGGGTGATAATGCGCCCGCACATGCTCGATCAGGGTCTCGATCTGGTCGAGGCGGTCGAAATAGGCCGCGCGCTGGAAGGCGCCGAAACGCACATGGCTGTGGGACAGCCGCACCAGCACCGCCGCGCGGGTCGGAGAGGGTTCGTCGTGGCGGGCCAGCTGCTCGCCGGTCTCGATCAGGCTGAACGGACGGCTGGTGGGCACGCCCAGCGCCTCCAGCATCTGGGCGGCCAGCACCTCGCGCACCCCGCCCTTCAGCGTCAGGCGGCCGTCGGCGCCGCGCGACCAGGGCGTCCGGCCCGAGCCCTTGGTTCCCAGGTCCAGAAGGCGGTCGGTCCCGACCTCCAGCATCTGCGCCGCCAGGAACCCGCGCCCGTCGCCCAGATCGGGATTGTAGGTGCGGAATTGATGGCCGTGATAGCGCATGGCGATGGGTCCCGGCTGGCCCGGCAGCGGCCGGAAGCGCCCGAAGGCGTCGATCCATTCCGCATCCGTCAGCCCGTCCAGCCCCACTGCGGCCGCCGCCCTGTCGTTGCGAAGCCGCAGGCGGTGCTCGGGAAACGCCGCCGGTTGCACCGCGTCGGCGAATTGGTCTCCCAGCGCGAAGAAATGCGGCGTCGGCCGATACTGCGGTGTCACGGGCATGGGGGCCAGATGCTCGGCTTGGCGCCCGAGCGCAACCCCCGTGTCGGCGCCCCTACGTCAAGCATATGCACCAGGAATCCCGCCTGATATTGACCCTAGGTAATGATTTTTGTCACTTTCGCGTCACAGCCTCAGGTTTCGGCGGAGAAACCGGCTCCGGCTTGTTGTCGGAATTCAACCCTTGGATTACTCGTTGACTGACGAATCCCGGTTCCACGAAGAATCGAGATCGAAGGGATCAGGAAACGCCGCGGCCGTCATTCCGGCGACCGGGCCTAGAGCCAGGGGGTGCCTCAATGCGCTTCACCAGAATTCTCACCACCTCTGCGTCTGCGGCCGTGCTGGCCGCCGTCGCCTTCACGGGCGCGAACGCCCAGGAAGTCACCTCGGTCGACGAGATCATCGTCACCGCACAAAAGCGTGAACAGAGCCTCCAGGACGTGCCGATCGTGGTCACGTCGCTGTCGCAGGAAGTCCTGGACAACGCCGGGGTCCGCGACATCAAGGACATGCAGATCCTGACCCCGGGCCTGACCGTCACCTCGACCACGTCCGAAACCATCACCACCGCCCGCATCCGCGGCGTCGGCACGGTGGGCGACAACCCCGGTCTGGAAAGCTCGGTGGGCGTGGTCATCGACGGCGTCTATCGCCCCCGTAACGGCGTCGGCTTCGGCGACCTGGGCGAAATGGCCCGCATCGAGGTGCTGAAGGGGCCTCAAGGGACTCTGTTCGGCAAGAACACCTCGGCGGGCGTCATCAACATCATCACCCAGGCGCCGTCGTTCCAGCCGGGCTTCAACGCCGAGCTGACGGCGGGCGACTACAACGCCCTGGGCGGATCGATTTCCGCCACCGGGCCGCTGTCCGAGAACATCGCCGGACGCATCTATTTCGCCATGCGCGAGCGGGACGGCTTCTATGACGTCAATCCGACCAGCGGCCCCCGCACGGCGACGGACGACCAGAACCAGGATTTCTGGACCCTGCGCGGCCAGCTGCTGATCCTGCCCAGCGATTCGGCGTCCATCCGCCTGATCGCCGACTACACCAAGCGTGACGAATACTGCTGCGTGGCCACCCAGTGGCGCACCGGCCCGACCGGCCCGATCGTCAACGCCCTGGCGCCGGGCGGCAACGGCGTGGTGGGGCCGCAGCCCGGCTTCGCCCCGAACCCCTTCACCCGCTCGGTGAACGCCAACCGCTCCACCGATCAGCAGGTCGAGGACTGGGGTCTGTCGGCCGAGGTGAACCTGGACCTGGAGTCGTTCGGCGGCTCCACCCTGACCTCGATCACCGCCGTGCGCGGCTGGGATTCGGTCAACGGGTCGGACATCGACTTCTCGGGCGCGGATCTGTTCTACCGCGCGCCGGACGGCAACTTCGGCTTCAGCATGGACCAGTGGAGCCAGGAGCTCCGCCTGGCCGGCTCGACCGACCGGTTCGACTGGCTGGTGGGCATGTTCTACGCCGAGGAGCAGCTGAGCCGTCAGGACAGCTTCATCTTCGGCGGGGCCTTCACGCCCTTCTTCTCGACGTTGATTACGTCGCAGCTGGGCGCGCCCGATCCGGGCGCCCTGCCGTGCATCACCGCCGAAGCGGTCACCTTCCTGGTCTGCACGGGCAACCTGGCGCCCTTCCCGGGCTTCGTTCCCAGCTTCGGCCCGGTGGTTCCGGCCGGATCGGGCTACATCGACAACTACAGCCAGTCCTCGGATTCGATCGCCTTCTTCACCAACAACACCTGGCGGGCCACCGACGCGCTGGAGCTGACCCTGGGTCTTCGCTACACGCGCGAAAACAAGGACATGCACACGCTGCAGACCAACATCGGCGGCAGCGACGCGGTCTGCACGGCGGTGCGCAACAACCCGTTCGCGCCGGCGGCCCTTCTGGGCGGCGCCCTGTGCATCAACCAGCTGAACCCGGACTTCGACGGTCGGGCCTACACCCAGGAGCTGACGGACGAGGACATCTCCGGGCGGTTCGCGGTCCAGTACCGCTTCAACCCCGACCTGATGGTCTATGCCTCGTACGCGCGCGGCTACAAGGCGGGCGGCTTCAACCTGGAGCGGTCCTCCGGCCCGAACCCGGCGCGTCCGGGCGACGTCCTGCCCATCGACGACACCTCGTTCCCGGCCGAAACCGTCGACAGCTGGGAGCTGGGCTTCAAGTCGACCCTGCTGAACCGTCAGCTGCTGTTCAACGCCACCTGGTTCCACCAGACCTTCTCGGACTTCCAGCTGAACACCTTCGCGGGCATCAACTTCATCGTTGAATCGATCCCCGAACTGACCTCCACCGGCGTGGACGCGGACCTGATGTGGTTCACCCCTGTCGAGGGTCTGACCCTGACCGGCGGCCTGACCTACGCCCAGACGGAGTACGGCGACTTCACCGCCGCCGACCTGTCGAACGCGTCTCGGTTCCCGGCCCTCAGCCTGCTGCCGGGCGCCCAGATGTCGTTCGCCCCGGAATGGTCGGTGACCGCCGGGATCAACTATGATCGCTCCATCGGCGGCGGTCTGCGCGGCCTGTTCAACCTGTCGGCCAAATACACCTCGGAATACAACACCGGTTCCGACCTGCTGCCGCTCAAGATGAACGACGCCATGACCCTGGTGAACGGCCGCATCGGCATCGGTTCGGAGGATGAGCGCTGGACCCTGGAGGTCTGGGGCCAGAACCTGACCGACGAGGAATACGCCCAGGTGGTGTTCAACGGCCCGCTGCAGGGTTCGGCCTTCCAGGCCACGCCCACCGCTTCGGGTCCCTACGCCGGCTCCTTCTACAACCCGGCCCTGGACACCATGACCTACAACGCCTTCCTGGGTCAGCCCAGGACCTGGGGCGTGACCCTGCGCGTGCGCTACTGATCCGCGCCGCAGCCTGAACGACGAAGCCGGCCGGGAGAGCGATCTCCCGGCCGGTTTTCTTTTGGCGCCGCAGAGTGCGCCGTCATGGTGAACGGCGCGTTAGGCTTTCTTAACCGGCGCGCGGCGAACATGGGCCGCGCCCGTGTCGGCGCGCCGCTTCCGAGTCCGCCTGGCCATGTTCGCCAAACGTCAGTCCACCCTGGCCGCCAACGCCGGAACGGCTCCGCGCCGGCGTCCCGGCATGAGCCTGTCGCCTCTGCTGGCCTTCGCCCGCAAGCCTGTGGTCGCCATCGTCGGCGCCCTGGTGCTGATGCTGGGCGCCCTGGCCCTGTTCCTGACCGTGCTGGGCGACCCCATGGCGGGCAGTCCGTCCACGCGGGTGTCGCTGGACCGCCCTGAGGCGCCCGCCGCGCCCGACGTCCCGACCGGGATGGAGGCCTTCACCCTGGACACCCTGGGCCTTTATCAGGACCTGACCGCGCCGGGCTTCGCCCTGGACGACGAGGGCGCGCCCCTCACCGGCGAGGCGCTCATCACCCTGCCGGACGGCGCCAGCGCCGGAGGCGGCGCCGTCATCACCGCTCCGCGCCGAGCCCCGGCCGACCCGCTGCCCGCCGCGCCCATCGCGGGCTTGTCGCAACCCGGTCCCAACGGCGCCCTGCCGGTCATCAACGCCGACGGCCGCACGCCGGCCGAAGCCTACGCCCGGCCCTTCCGACCGAACGGCCGGCCGCGCGTGGCGCTGATCGTCGGCGGACTGGGCCTGAACGCGGTCACCACCCGCGCCGCCATCGAACGCCTGCCCGGCGAGGTGACCCTCAGCTTCGTGCCCTACGCCGAAGGGCTTCAGGGCTGGGTCGACCTGGCCCGCGCCCACGGCCATGAGGTGCTGATCGAGATTCCCATGGAGCCGGCCGGCTATCCCGACAACGATCCCGGCCCCTACACGCTGCTGGCCAACGCCGGGCCGGACGACATCCGTCGGCGGCTGGACTGGCTCCTGGGCCGCACCACCGGCTATTTCGGCGTCACCAACTATCTGGGCGACCGCTTCGTGACCTCGGACGGGGCCATGTCCGCCTTCCTCGGCGTGATGCGCAGCCGGGGTCTGGCCTTCATCGATGACGGCTCGGCGCGCCGCCGTCCCGGCGCCTGGACCCGCGCCAGCGCCGACCGCATCGTGGACGAGGTGCAGAGCCCCGCCGCCATCGTCGCTCAGCTCAATGCGCTTGAGGTGGCCGCCCGCGAGAACGGCCAGGCGCTGGGGACCGGCTTCTCATACCCCGTGACGGTCGAGGCGGCCGCCCGCTGGGCCGACGGCCTTGCGGAGCGTGGCCTGCAACTGGCCCCGGCCTCGGCGGTGACGGCGCGCCCCGGCCGGTGACGGACCTTTCGCTCTATCGCCCCAACGTCGGGGTGGTGCTGTTCCACCCTGACGGCCGCGTCTGGCTGGGCCGCCGCGCCGGGACGCCCGAACCGTACTGCTGGCAATTCCCGCAAGGAGGCGTGGACCCTCACGAGGTCGAGAGCGGCGACTGGGAGGGCGCGGCCCGGCGCGAACTGGCGGAGGAGACGGGCGTGCGATGCGCGACCCTGCTGGGCGCCACGGACGGCTGGATCACCTACGACTTTCCGCCCGAGGCCAGGGGCGCGAAGATCGCGCGCGGCTGGAAGGGCCAGAAGCAGAAATGGTTCGCCCTGCGCTTCGACGGGGACGAGGCCGAGATCGACCTTCAGGCCCATCCCCCGATCGAGTTCGAGGCCTGGCGCTGGGGCCGGCTGGACGAGGTCAGCGGCCTGATCGTGCCCTTCAAGCGGCCCGCCTATGAACAGGTGGTCGCGGCGTTCAGGCGGTTCGAGGCGTCGCCGCCGACCTGATCGGCCGCTCAGGCCGCCTTGACCGGCGCGTCGCGCACGAACAGGGCGTTGATGGCGTCCGCGGTGCGGGCCTGACGCAGCTGCTCGCGCTTTTCCGACGAGCGCAGCAGGCGCGACACCGCCGCCAGGGCCCGCAGGTGCTCGGCGCCCGCTTCAGGCGGCGCGAACAGGGCGAACAGCAGGTCCACAGGCCGGTCGTCCACGGCCTCGAAGGCCACCGGCGTGTCCAGGCGCACGAAGACGCCCGAGACCTTCTCCAGGCCCTGCAGACGCGCGTGCGGGGCGGCGACGCCGCCGCCCAGGCCGGTCGAACCCAGGGCCTCGCGCTCCATCAGGGCCTCCAGGATGCGGGCCTGGTCCAGGCCCAGCACGCCGGACGCGACGTCCGCGACGATATTCAGGGCCTGCCTCTTGGACGACGCCCCGCTCCGCGTGACGATCGCGTCACGCGTGAGCAACTCACCGATGTCCATCATCACCCCGAAACACTGTCTATTCTCGCCGGGCGGCGGCGCCCCTTTAGACGTTCGCCGCCGGTTGGGGAAGCCTAATAACTCAGGAACCCTGACCGTTCCGTGAAGAGCGGGTGCGTTCAGGGTCGATCCAGCCGATGTTGCCGTCCGGACGGCGATAGACCACCGAGATGCCGCCGTGGCCGGCGTTCCTGAACATCAGGACCGGATAATCGGTCAGATCCAGCTCCAGCACCGCGCGGCCGACCGTCAGGGTGCGGATCTCGGAATGGCTCTCGGCGATGACCATGGCGGCCGGGGCGTCGCCAGGCGTCCCCGTTTCGCCGAAATCCTCGTCCTCGACGCTGTCGGGGCTGCGGAAGACGGTCAGGGCCGCGACTTCGCGGGCGGCGTTCTCCTCCTGCTCGGGAGAATAGCCCTTGGGACCCGCATGGTGGTCCTTGAGCCGCCGCTTGTAGCGCCGGACCCGCTTCTCGAGCCGGTCGAGGGATTCCGTGAAGGCCGCGTGGGCGTCGCCGCCCCGGCCCTGGGTCACCAGCGTCTGGCCGGACGCCAGCCGGACCCAGCAGTCCACGCGGAATTGATGTCCATCGCGCGAAACCACGACCTCGGCGTCCTGGGCGCCGCGTTCGAAATATTTTCCGATGCCGTCTTCGAGTTCCTGGGAGATGCGCGAGCCTAACGCGTCGCCGACATCCACATGCTTGCCGCTGACCTGGATCTGCATGCCCCATCAACGCGCCGGGCGCGGTTTGGTGTCAAGCCGAGACGGCCTTTTCGCCCGGGTCTCACGGGGGTTTGAAGGCCGGACCCTTTTCCGTGAGAATCCGTTACGTCCGGCGAGCGCGTCAGGCGCTCTTCAGCATCCGGCGGCGCTCGACCGAAGAGGGAATCCGCAGGGCCTCGCGGTACTTGGCGACGGTGCGCCGGGCGATGTCGACCCCCGCCTCCTTGAGGATATCGACGATGCGGTCGTCGCTCAGCACGTCGCCGTCGCGCGTCTCATTGTCGATCATCGACTTGATGCGGTGGCGGATAGCCTCGGCCGAATGGGCGGCGCCGCCGTCGACGGCGTTGATGGCGGCCGTGAAGAAGAACTTCAGCTCGAACACCCCGCGCGGCGTGGCCACATATTTGTTGGAGGTGACGCGGCTGACGGTGGATTCGTGCATGCCGATGGCGGCGGCCACGGTCTTGAGGTTCAGCGGCCGCAGGAACTCCACGCCGAAGGCCAGGAAGGCGTCCTGCTGGCGCACGATCTCGGAAGCCACCTTCAGGATCGTCTTGGCCCGCTGGTCCAGGCTCTTGACCAGCCAGTTGGCCTGGGCCGCGCAATCGGCCACGAAGGACTTCTCCTCATCGCCGCGCGCGCCGCCCGAGACCAGGCCGTGATAACGCTTGTCCACCAACAGGCGCGGCAGGGTGTCGGCGTTCAGCTCCACGCGCCATCCGCCGGCCGGATCGGGCCGCACGAAGACGTCGGGGATCATGGTCTGGGCCGGTTCGCCGCCGAAGGCCCCGCCGGGCCGGGGCGTGAGCCCCTTCAACTCGGCGATCATGTCGCGCAGGTCCTCGTCGTCCACGCCGCAGACCTTCTTCAGCCCCGCCATGTCGCGCCGGGCCAGAAGCTCCAGATTGTCCAGCAGGGCCGCCATGGCCGGATCGAAGCGATTGCGCTCGACCAGTTGCAGCTTCAGGCACTCCGGCGCCGAGCGCGCCATCACGCCGGTGGGCTCGAAGCCGTGGCACACGGCCAGCACCGCCTCGACCTTGTCCAGGCCGCAGCCCAGCCGTTCGCCCACTTCGTTCAGGTCGCCGCGCAGATAGCCGCCCTCGTCGGTCATGTCGATCAGGGCCAGGGCCACCGCATGGTCGGCGGGGCTGAACCCGGCGACGAGGGCCTGGTCGGCCAGATGCTCCCACAGGGATTTCTCGCGGCGGACGGCCCGGTCCTCGCCCGGATCGCCGGACAGGGGCGCGGCGCCCTTGCCCGCGCCGGACCAGTCCGAAAGGCCCGGCTGTCCGGCCTCGTCGGCGGCGCGGTCGCCGGCGCGCTCTCCGGGCGCCGCGTCGCCGTAGAGATCGTCATCGCGCGCGTCCATGGCGCTTTCGGCGTCACGGGCGGAGCCTTCGGTCAGGTCTCGTTCGGAAGCGTCCCGGTCATCGCCGGCCTCGGCTTCGGCCGCGCCGCGCCGCTCCTCGGGATCGCCGTCGCCCTCGTCGCGCAGCAGCAGCGGATTGCGCTCCAGCTCGGCCTCGACGAAGGCGTCCACCTCCATGTTGGACATCTGCAGCAGCTTGATGGCCTGCTGCAGCTGGGGCGTGATGACCAACCCCTGGCCCTGTCTGATCTCCAGCCTTTGCCCGATCACCGGCCTAGCCCCCAAGCGGTCCGGACCCGTGTGGCCCGAAACTTGCTGACGACCATGCCCCCCGAGGGTTAACGCCGCTCTAAGGCGGCGGATTGAGCGGCGGACCAGGCGTTCTCCCTCCCCTTCATGGGGAGGGGGCCGAGCCGAAGGCGAAGCGGGTGGGGAGGGCAAGGCGAGACAGCGCGCTCAAGCAGCGAGCGTCCGCGACGCGAGCGGTAG
>JAEZCL010000227.1 GCA_023433585.1 Pseudomonadota bacterium | reverse complement strand
CCATAGCCCATGGCCATCATCCGCCGCGCGGCGCCGCGCGTCACCGACTGGGTGGTCTCGGGACGGCTGAAGACCAGCTCGATATGGACGGCGGCGGCGGGCATGGCGCCATATGTTCCGCATGTGTTCCGGCCGTCAAGCGGGGCGGCGCCTATCCGATCAGTCGCCCGCGCGTCCTTAGGGCCGTCATGATGGCCTCGCAGGCGTCTTCGGGACTCATGGTCGTGGTGTCGACGCGGATCTCGGCGTTCTCGGGCGGCTCATAGGGGCTGTCGATGCCGGTGAAGTTCTTCAGCTCGCCGCGCCGGGCCTTGGCGTAGAGGCCCTTGGGGTCGCGCGCCTCCACGTCCTTGAGCGGCGTGTCCACGAACACCTCGATGAACTCGCCCTCGGCCATGCGTTCGCGGGCCAGGCGGCGTTCGGCCCGGAAGGGCGAGATGAAGCTGACCAGCACGATCAGCCCGGCGTCGGTCATCAGGCGCGCCACCTCGGCCACGCGGCGGATGTTCTCGACCCGGTCGGCCTCGGTGAAGCCCAGGTCGCGGTTCAGCCCGTGGCGCACATTGTCGCCGTCCAGGATGCAGGCATGGCGGCCCTCGGCGTGCAGGCGCTTCTCGACCAGATTGGCGATGGTGGACTTGCCCGAGCCGGACAGGCCGGTGAACCAGACCGCCGCCGGCTTCTGGCCCTTGGCGGCGGCGCGCGCCTCGCGGGTCACGTCCAGGGCCTGCCAGTGGATGTTGTGCGAGCGCCTGAGGGCGAAGCGGATCATGCCCGCCCCCACCGTGGCGTTG
Source organism: Pseudomonadota bacterium (assembly GCA_023433585.1). Lineage (GTDB taxonomy): Bacteria > Pseudomonadota > Alphaproteobacteria > Caulobacterales > Caulobacteraceae > Brevundimonas. Next base: position 4,543 of record JAEZCL010000227.1, on the reverse strand, counting down.
GTCAGCCGGTCCATCAGGATGAAGCCGCCCAGGCCCCGGTCGTCCTCATAGGGCTCGAAGGCCACCGGCTGGGCCAGGGAGATGTTGCACACCGCGATCCCGTTCAGGCCCAGGGTCTTGGCGGCGGTTTCGCGCAGGGTGTTCACGTCGATGCGGTGCTTGATCTCGGTCACCTGGGCCGAGACCGTGCGCGTCCCGATCTTGAGCCAGTAGGATCGCCCGGCCAGGAGCTCGTCCTCGGCCATCCAGACGATGGTGGTCTCGAACTGGTCCGCGACCTCCGGCGGATCGTCGGCGGCGGCCAGGACATCGCCGCGCGAGACGTCCACCTCATCCGCTAGGGTCAGGGTCACCGACTGGCCCGCCACGGCGACGTCCAGGTCCCCGCCCGGCGTCACGATGCGCTCCACGGCTGTGGCGCGGCCCGACGGCAGCACACGCAGCCGGTCGCCGGGACGCACCGCGCCCGAGGCGATCTGGCCCGCGAAGCCCCGGAAATTCAGATCGGGCCGGTTGACCCACTGCACCGGCAGCCGGAAGGGGCGGCGCGCGAGGCGATCATCGTCCACCTCGACCGTCTCCAGATGGTCGATCAGCGGCGGGCCGTCGTACCAGGGCGTGTTCGCGCCGGGCGCGGTGATGTTGTCGCCCTTGAGACCGGAGATCGGGATGCACAGCACGTCCTCGATCCCCAACTGGGCCGCGAAGGCGCGGTAGTCGGCGACGATTTCCTCGAACAGCTCGCGGGACCAGTTCACCAGGTCCATCTTGTTCACCGCCAGCACCACATGGCGGACGCCCAGCAGGGACGCCAGGAAGCTGTGGCGCCGCGTCTGGGTCAGCACGCCCTTGCGCGCATCCACCAGCACCACGGCCAGATCGGCGGTGGAGGCGCCGGTGACCATGTTGCGCGTGTACTGCTCATGGCCGGGCGTGTCGGCGACGATGAATTTGCGCTTCGCCGTGGCGAAGAAGCGGTAGGCCACGTCGATGGTGATGCCCTGTTCGCGTTCGGCCGCCAGGCCGTCCACCAGCAGGGCGAAGTCCAGGTCGCCCCCTTGCGTGCCCGCCGTCTTCGAATCCGCCTCCAGCGCCGTCATCTGATCGTCGAAGACCATGCGCGAATCATAGAGCAGCCGCCCGATCAGGGTGGACTTGCCGTCATCCACCGAGCCGCAGGTGATGAAGCGCAGCAGCCCCTTGGCTTCGTGTTCGGCCAGGAAGGCGCCGATGTCCTCGCCCGCCAGCTCGGCGGGGCGGTATCCAGTGTCGGGTGTCCTTGTATTGGGGGCCATCAGAAATAGCCCTCCTGCTTCTTCTTCTCCATCGAGGCGGACTGGTCGTGGTCGATGGCCCGGCCCTGGCGCTCGGAGGTGGTGGTCATCAGCATCTCCCGGACCACCTCGGCCAGGGTCGCGGCTTCGGATCGCACCGCGCCGGTCAGGGGATAGCAGCCCAGGGTGCGGAACCGGACACGGGCCATTTCGGGCGTCTCGCCGGGCCGCAGGGGAAGGCGGTCGTCATCCACCATGATGAGCAGGCCGTCGCGCTCCACCACGGGCCGTTCGGCGGCCAGATAGAGCGGCACGACCGGAATGGCCTCGCGCATGATGTATTGCCACACGTCCAGCTCGGTCCAGTTGGAGATCGGAAAGACCCGGATCGACTCCCCGCGGTTCACACGCGTGTTGTAGAGGCTCCACAGCTCCGGCCGCTGGGCCCTGGGATCCCAGCGGTGGGCGGCGTTCCTGAACGAGAACACCCGCTCCTTGGCCCGGCTCTTTTCCTCGTCGCGGCGGGCGCCCCCGAAGGCGGCGTTGAAGCCGTGATGATCCAGCGCCTTCTTCAGCCCCTCGGTCTTCCACAGGTCGGTGTGCAGGGCCGAGCCATGGTCGAACGGGTTGATGCCCTTGGCTTCGGCCTCGGGATTGCGGAACACCAGAAGCTCCATGCCCGCCTCGGCCGCCATGCGGTCGCGCAGGGCGTACATGTCCCGGAACTTCCAGGTGGTGTCCACGTGCAGCAGGGGGAACGGCGGCGGCGCCGGGAAGAACGCCTTCCTCGCCAGGTGCAGCATCACCGCCGAATCCTTGCCCACCGAATACAGCATCACCGGCCGCTCGATCTCGGCGGCCACCTCGCGGATGATGTGGATGCTCTCCGCCTCCAGACGGTCCAGGTGGGTCAGGCGGGACGATGAGAGGGCGGCGGACAGGGAAGGCCTCCTGGCGGGACGCGGGCGCGGGACACTATACCGATTGTCCGCGAGGACGAACGGAACCGTCTACTAGCGGTTCGGAAGCGACGGCTCGCCCGATATTTTCTGGCTCCCGCCTTTAGCCGCGCTCAGCCCGAAAAGCCTGCAACCGCCTCCACGATCCGGTCCTGGGTCTGTTCGTCCAGCCAGGCGTGCATGGGCAGGCTGATGACGCGCTCGGCCGCCGCGTCGGTCGCCGGCAGGCCCTGGGGACCGGTCGGGTGATGCGCGTAGGCCGGCTGACGGTGCATGGGGATGGGATAATAGACCGCCGTGGGAACCCCCTGCGCCTTCAGGTGCGCGGCCAGGCCGTCGCGGTCATCATGCTCGACGGTGTATTGCGCCCAGACCGAGACGCCGCCCTCGATCACGGCGGGAACCGAGGCGACGTGCGGCTTCAGCAGCCGGTTGTAGCGTTCGGCGATGCGGTTTCGCCGTTCGATCTCGTCGGCGAAGATGTTGAGCTTCTCGATCAGGATGGCGGCCTGAAGGGTGTCCAGGCGCGAGTTCATGCCCACGCGCATGTTCAGATATTTCGGATCATGCTCGAAGGTCCGCCCCTCCAGGTCCGAGGCCACGGCCTTGCCGTGCACGCGCAGGGAATCCAGCAGCTGCGCCATGTCGTCGTCATTGGTCAGGACGGCGCCCCCGTCGCCGTAGCAGCCCAGCGGCTTGGCCGGGAAGAAGCTGGTGGTCGCCACATCGGCCCATTCCACCGGATGCTTGCCGTGCAGGGTGCAGCCGAAGCCCTGGGCCGTGTCGGCGATGAGCTTAAGGCCATGCTTGCGCGCGATCTCGGCGATGCGGGGATAATCCGCGGGCTGACCGAACAGGTCCACGGCGATCACCACCCTGGGTTTCAGCGCACCCTCGGCCAGCACCGCCTCGACGGCGGCCTCCAGATGGCCCGGATCCATGTTGTAGGTGGCCGGATCGATGTCCACGAACACGGGCGTGGCCCCGAACCACGGAATGATCTCGGCGGTGGCGGCGAAGGTGAAGGACGGGCAGAACACCGCGTCGCCCGGCCCTACGCCCCACGCCATCAGCGGCAGGGCCAGGGCGTCGGTGCCGTTGGCGCAGGACACGGCATGGCTCGCGCGGCCGAACTCGGCCATCTGCTGTTCGAAGGCGCGGACTTCAGGCCCCATCACATAGGCGCCGTGGGCGATCACCCCCAGCACGGCCGCGTCGATCCGCTCGGCGATGCGCGCCCGCTGGGCCTGAAGGTCGATGAAAGGGATGCTCATGAGACGTCCTGAATTGTCCGGGTTCGTCGATTCCGCGTCATTAAGGCTCCGCCGCCCGAGCCGTCCAGCGGACAGGCGCTCACCAATGGTGTCGATTCTTAACGCACCAGAGGGCGTTTTGCTCGCTCCGACGCAACCTGCTGTCGCATTACGGCCACGGTTTCGATCTTGCGGACACATTCCGCGTCAAGTCGGTATCGACCTGTCCAACCAAGGCTGTTATGAGAATTGCGGGGCGGCACGACCGCCGAGGAAACTGCGGAGAGGGCTAGCACCCATGCGCTTCAAGAACTTTGTGATGGCCACGGGCGCCGCCGCCGCGCTCGCTTTTGCGGCGACCAGCGCGTCGGCCGAGCCGGACGGCTGGTACGGCGCTATCGACGTCGGCGGTCATTTTCTGGAAAATGACCTCAATATGCGGTCCGAAGCCGGACCGGCCTGGAACTGGGAGGTCAACGACGGCTGGGCCGCGTTCGCCCGTCTCGGCTACCGCCTGAATCCCAACTGGCGCGTCGAGCTGGAAGCCGGCCATCGGTCGGGCGACATCGGCACCGTGCGCCGTCCCAGCAACATGGCGCCCTCGGGCCTGTGCAACTACACGCCGTCCAGCGGACCGTGCCATTCGCCCGAAGGCGACATCGAGTCCACGACCCTGTTCCTGAACGCCATCTACGACTTCGGCTCGACGGACTGGGCCGCGCGTCCGTTCGTGGGTCTGGGCGTGGGCGCCAACCGCGTCGCCATCGACACGGAAGGCAATCTGCGCGGCAACCGCACCGCGGCTCTCGGCGCCGATGACGACAACATCGAAATGGCCTTCCAGGCCCTGGCCGGCGTGGCCTGGGCGCTGGGCGAGCGCACCAATATCGACCTGACCTATCGCTACCTGACCGGCGATGCGGCCTGGAACACCTCGACGGTCGGCGCTCCGGCGCTGGGCCGTTTCGAAGGCGACTATGACTTCAGCCACGCGGTGACGGTGGGTCTGCGCTATGCGTTCGGTCCGGTCGCGGCTCCGCCGCCTCCGCCTCCGCCG
>JAEZCL010000226.1 GCA_023433585.1 Pseudomonadota bacterium | reverse complement strand
CGGCGGAGGCGGAGGCGGCGGAGCCGCGACCGGACCGAACGCATAGCGCAGACCCACGGTCACCGTGTGGCTGAAGTCATAGTCGCCTTCGAAGCGGCCCAGCGGCGCCGCGCCGACCGTGGTCGTGTCCCACCCGGCTTCGCCGGTCAGGTAGCGATAGGTCAGGTCGATGTTGGTGCGCTCGCCCAGGGCCCAGGCGAATCCGGCCAGGGCCTGGAACGCCATCTCGGTGCTGGAGTCGTCCGCCGCCAGGGTGGCGCCGCGATCACCGCGCAGCGCGCCGATGGTGTCAATGGCGACGTGGTTGGCGCCCACGCCCAGACCCACGAACGGACGGAACGCCCACTCCGGCGAACCGAAGTCATAGATGGCGTTCAGGAACAGGGTGGTCGAGGTGATGTCGCCTTCGGGCGAATGACAGGGGCCGGTGGCCGGCGTCAGGTTGCACAGCCCCGACGGCACGGCGTTGTTGGGCCGGCGCACGGTGCCGATGTCGCCCGACCGGTGGCCGCCTTCCAGTTCGACGCGCCAGTTGGGATTCAGGCGGTAGCCGAGACGGGCGAACGCGGCCCAGCCCTGATTGACCTCCCAGTTCCAGGCGGGACCGGCCTCGGAACGCGCATTGATGTCGTTCTCCATCCAGTGGCCGCCCAGGTCGATGGCGCCGTACCATCCGTCCGGCTCGGCTGACGCGCTGGTCGCCGCCAGGAGCCCTGCCGCCGCAACACCGGCGAGAAGCTTCAACTTCATCTTGGTCCTCATCGTCTGAAAGAATCTGCCCAAACCCCGACGCTTTCGCGTGGCGCTCGAACGGTCCGAACGAGCCACGTGCGCGGGGGTTCCCGAAAATACGCCGCGAATGCGACGACTGTGGCGCCGTTCCAACACAAAACGCCCTGGATGGGGTCGAAACGGCCTTGCGGAGCCGGGGCGGACCCGGCGGCTTCCCTATTCCGCCAGATCGGCGGGCAGAACCTGGGACGACAGCAGCCGCTCGGTCACCGCCCACGGATCGCCGCCCTGGGCCTCGACCCACTCCTGCACCATGTCGCGACCCAGGCCGTAGTTGATGACATAGCTGCGGTAGCGCTCGATGAAGCTCAGGCGCTGCTCGGCCCGCGCCCGGTCGGTGAGGCCGTAGCGCTGCAGCTGGTCCACCGCCGTCTCGCGGTCGATGCGTCCGGCCAGATAGTCCGCCGCGATGGTGTATTCGGCCCGCCGCAGGCCCCGCATCAGGTCCAGCAGCCCGGCCTGGGCCTCGGCCGTCGCCGGGTCCAGCCCCGCCAGCGGATAGAGCACCTCGGCCTCGAACCGGACCCGCTCCTCGCCGGGGAAGGCCAGGTCGATGCCGTAGTTGGCGCTGCCCTCGGCGATGAAGGACATGGGGCTGTAGAGCGGATAGACGCTCATCTCCATCCAGCCCTTCTCATCCACGAAGGTGCGTTCCAGAAGCGCATTGTAGACGTGATGGCCGGGGTATCCCTCATGACACCCCAGGTCGACGGCGCGGTCGATGTAGATGGGCAGGTCGGTGTTGATCTGGATCAGGCTGACGGCGTCGCCCTGATACCAGTTGTAGCCGGACCAGGGCTGGTCGGTGACGAACTCCAGGGTGAAGCGTTCGGTCTCGGGCAGGTCGAGGTGGCGGGCCGTGCGCGCCTTGCATTCCTCGATGGCGGCGCCCATCACCGCCTCCAGCCGGTCGGTGGGGATGACGTAGCGGGACCGGAACGCCGCCACCCGGTCATGCAGCGGCCCGGCGCCGGGGATCAGGGCGTCGATGCGCGCCAGGGTCTCGTCATAGGTCGACAGCGGCGGGGTCTCGGGCCGGACGCCGAACAGACCCTCGGCCTCATCGCCGAAAACCAGCTCCTCGCCCGCGATCATGCGCAGCCGGGTCTCGGCCGCGCGCACATGGGCGATCAGCCATGCCCGCCGCTGAACCTCGTCGGCGTCCAGACCGCGCGTCGGCGACTGCTCCAGCCGTTCGACCAGCGCGGCCGAAGCCGTGCGCAGCTGCTCCACCGTGCGGGGGTTCATGCGCGCGGTTTCGGCCCACTCGGGCGGGCCGTGATAGGCGTCCACATAGCCGTCCTCGCGCTCGCCGATCTCCAGGGTCAGCATCACATAGTCCTGGGCCATGGCGTCGAGGCTGTCGTTTCCGCGCCCGGAGCAGGCGCCCGGAATTACGGCGGCCAGGGCGACGGCGGCCGAAAGGCAGAGGGTGGCGACGGTGCGGTTGCGGGTCATGAATGTGTCTCCCTCGGGCCCCATCGGCATCCGAAGCGGGGTGAATATCCGGGTTCAGGAGGAGCGCGTCCACCGGAACCGAAATATCCTCTCAACTTGGAAGCTGGACCACTTGCTTCCGCTCGAAACGACACGAATCCAAGAAAGGGTCCAGTTTCAAGACGGGGCGAATATCAGCATTCGCCGACAGCCATCTCAGACGGCCATCGCATGGCGCGTCGCCGCCGCTGTCGAGCGGGCGTCGAAACAGGCGGCCGTCACGCGCATCATGCGCCACGCGCCGGCCGGGATGCGGACGACGCGGCCCTCGACCCGGCACAGGCCGTCGGCCTGCAGCGCCGCCGCCTCGGCCAGCGCGCCGTCCAGCGCCGCGACGTCGAAGCCATGGGCGATGCACAGGGCGCCCACGTCGGCCTCAAGGTCGCACATCAGCCGCTCGATGACGGCGGCGCGCAGCTCATCCTCGGCCGTCACGGCCAGGCGGCGCGCCAGGGGCGGCCGGCCCGCCAGGACGGCGCGCCGCCAGGCGTCCAGCGGCGTGGCGTTCTGGACGAAGCCCCCGGGGAACCGGCCGATCGCTGACGGGCCGACGGGGATCATCACCGGCGCGGCGTCGTCGGTGTAGCCCTGGAAGTTTCGCCTCAGCGTGCCGGTTCGCGCCGCTCGGGCCAGGGGGTCGTCCGGGCGGGCGTAGTGATCCAGCCCGATGCGCACATAGCCCGCCGCCGTCAGGGCGTCGTCGGCGGCCTGGGCCTGCGCCCAGCGGCCCGAGGCGTCGGCCAGGGCGGCCTCGTCGATCATCTTCTGGTGCTTCTTCATCCACGGCACATGGGCGTAGCCGAACACCGCCAGCCGGTCGGGTGCGAGCGCCGCCGCCGCCTCGGCCGAGGCGGCCGTGCTTTCCGGCGTCTGGCCGGGCAGGCCGTACATCAGGTCGAAATTGATCGCCCCGATCCCGGCCGCGCGCAGCCTTTCGACCACGCGCTCGACCTGGTCGAAGGGCTGGATGCGGTTGATGCGGGCCTGCACCTCGGGGTCGAAGGTCTGGACGCCCAGACTGACGCGGGTGACGCCGGCCTCGCCCGTCGCCGTGATGAAGGCGTCGGTCAGCAGGCCGGGATCCAGTTCGGCGGCGACCTCGGCGCCGGGGCGCAGGCCCAGGCGCGTGCACAGACGCTGGACCAGGGCGGTGAAATGGGCCGGTGACAGCGCGTTCGGGCTGCCGCCGCCGAAATGCAGGTGACTCAACCCCGCGTGCGGCCCCAGCGCTTCGGCCCACAGGTCGACTTCGCGCATCAGCACGTCGTGAAAGGCCGCGACCCGGTCGTACTCGTGAAAGACCGAGGTGTTGCAGCCGCAATACCAACACAGCCGGCGGCAGAAGGGCGTGTGCACATAGGCCGACAGGGCCTGGTCCGCGTCCAGCTCGGCCGCCCAGCCCAGGGTCTCGCGCCTCTGGGGGCCGTCCTCGTCCAGGGCCTGGAAATCAACGGCGGTGGGATAGCTGGTGTAGCGCGGCAGGTTGCGCGCCGCGTGGGCCGCCCAGGCGGGCGGGAGCGTGCGCACGGGGTCGTCGCCGCCCTGGCGTTCTGACCGTGACGATCTGGGCATATGGTCATCATGCGGCCGCCGCCGCCGCTGTCATTGACCGCCTTGAACCCGGCGCTTGACGGAAGACAATCACAACCGGTCCGCCGGGCCTTATGGCTTTAAGCTCTTGGCGGGCGCCGATGCGGCGGCCGCTTCGCAGCGCCGGATCCCATGACCGCCCCCACCGTCATCGAGCCCCAGGAGGCTTCGTCCCCGAGCCGGATCGCCCAGGCCTGTTTCCCCGGCGGCCGATCCGAGAATGCGGGCCGGCTGGGCGCCGGAATGCAGGCCGTCCTGGACCACTGGTTCGCGTGGCGCGAGCGGCGTTTCGCCGACGGCGAGCCGCAGGCGGGCGCCCGGACCGCGCCGGAGCCGGCGGCGGGCGCCGAGCACGACCGCCTGGGTGAACGCCTGGGGGCGCTGTGCGAGGCCCTGACAGCGGAGACCCCGACCTTCACCCCCCGCTACCTGGCGCACATGAAGGCGGATCTGTCGCTGCCGGGGCTTCTGGGCTGGTTCGCGGCCATGCTGCACAATCCCAACAACAGTTCGCCCGAGGCCAGCCGCGCGGGGGGAGTGATCGAGGCCGAAGCGATCGCGCGGCTGGCGGCCATGCTGGGCTATGACCCGGCCCGCGCCCAGGGTCACTTCACCTCGGGCGGCACGGTGGCCAATTTCGAGGCCGTCTGGCGGGCCCGCTACCGGATGGACCATTGGCTGGCCCTGGGGCTGCATCTGGCCGAAGCCAGGGGTGAGCCGCTGGACCTGTTCCGCGCCGCCCATATGGGCTGGGATCATTTCCGGGCGCAGTGGAAGGCCCACGACCTTTCGGACGCCGTCCTGAAGCCGTGCAGCGCGGCCGCCGGCAACCCCGCAGACGTCTATCGGCGCCTGTCGCGCGCGGCGGGTCGGGACTATCTGGGACCGGTGATGCTGGTCCCGGGCAGCAGCCACTATTCATGGAGCAAGGCGGCCAACGTCTTCGGCCTGGGGAGCGAGGCGATCTGGAGCGTGGCGCTGGACGCCACGGGCCGCCTTGACGTCGACGACCTGGAAAACAAGGTGCTGGCGGCCGAGGGTCTCGGCCGGCCCGTGCTCATGGTCGTGGGCGTGGCCGGCGCCACCGAGACCGGCGCCGTCGATCCCCTGGACCGGCTCTATGACCGCATGGACCTGTGGGAGGCGGAGCGCGGCTGGCGCATCTGGCGCCATGTGGACGCGGCCTATGGCGGGTTTTTCCGCGCCATGCTGGGCGGGCGCGCCGAGGCGGCGCTGGCGCCGGAGACGGCGCGGGCGCTGCACGCCATCGGACGCTCGGATTCGGTCACCATCGATCCCCACAAGCTGGGCTATGTGCCCTATGCCTGCGGCGCGTTCCTGAGCCCCGACGTCGACCGCTATGTGGTTTCGGCCTTCGACGCGCCCTATCTGGACCGGCCCGAGCTGGGCGCAGGCAAATGGTCGTCGACGCTGGAAGGCTCGCGCTCCGCGACGGGCGCGGCGGCCACCTGGCTGACGGCCGAGAGCATCGGCCTGGGGCCGGACGGGCTGGGCGCCCTGCTGGCCGGAACGGTGGAGGCGCGTAAGGCCTTCCAGGCGGCGATCGCCGAGGCGGTTCCGCAAGCGCGCTTCCTGCCCGCCGAGACCAACATCCTGTGCTTCTCGATCGCCGAGGACGGCGAGCGTCTCAGCCGCTCCAACGCCCGCACGGCGGCGGTGTTCGACCATTTCCACCGCTCCCCCGCCTTTTCCGTCTCCCGAACCGCCTTCGGCCCGGACAATGCGGCGATGAAGGCGGCGCATCTGGCGCGCTACGGCGGAATCGATGACGATGAGCGGCTGACGGTCATGCGCTGCGTGGTGATGAACCCCTACTGGTGCGAGCCCGAGGTGCACGGGCGGCTGACGCCGATGTTCGTGGCCGAACTGCGCGCGGCCCTGGACGACGGCGCGGCGCGTCGCCCGCCGGAAGGGGCGGCCTGAATGGAGCGAAAGATGACGACCATCCTCTTCTTCGGCGAGGTCTCCGACAGGCTGGGGCGCGAACGTCCCCTGTCCTTGCCGGCCGAGGGCGCGACGGTGGGGGAGATCCGCCGCCGCCTGGCCCAGGCGCACGAGGAGGCCGACATCCTGCTGCGGCCCCAGGTGCGCGCGGCGGTGGACCATGAGACGGTGACGGACGACGCGCTTGTGCGCCCGGGTCAGGAGATCGTCTTTTTCTCGGTGGTCTCGGGCGGCTGACATGGCGGTGTTCGCACGATTGGAACAGGGCGTCCTCGACGCGCCGGGGGAACTGGCGACGTTCCTGCATGGGCGCAGCGGAGACGGGGCGGTGGTGTCGTTCACAGGCCTGGCGCGCGCGGCGTCGGCGGCGGGAGAGGCCGTGGAGCGGCTGCGCCTGGACTGGCACCCGGTCATGACCGAACGCTCGCTGCGTGTCCTGGCCGAGGCGACGGCCGCCCGCTTCGACGTCAGCGACGTGGCGGCGGTCCACCGATGCGGCGAGATCGCGCCGGGCGAGACCATCGTCTTCGTCGCCGTCGCCGCCCCTCACCGGCGCGAGGCGTTCCTGGCGGCCGATCACCTGATGGACCGCCTGAAGACCGAGGCGATGTTCTGGAAACACGAGAGCGGCCCGGGCGGCGGCCGCTGGGTCGAGCCGACCGAACAGGATCGCGCCGACCGCGCGCGCTGGAGCGACTAGAATGGCCGGAATAGACGAGAGCCTGCCCTTTCATCCGCTGAACATCGCTGTCCTGACCGTGTCGGATACGCGCGACGAGACCACCGACACCTCCGGCGCGCTGCTGGCCGACCGGCTGACGGCGGCGGGCCATGTGCTGGCCGGGCGCGCCATCGTGAAGGACGAGGTGGAGGCCATCCGCGCCCAGGTCTCGGCCTGGGTCGCCTCGCCTGACGTGGATGTGGTGCTGACCACCGGCGGCACGGGCTTTTCGCCGCGCGACGTGACGCCCGAGGCGCTGAAACCCCTGTTCCGGCGGGAGCTGGACGGCTTCTCGGTGGTGTTCCACATGGCCAGCTTGGAGACCGTCGGCGTGGCGACCCTGCAATCGCGCGCCTTCGCCGGCCAGGCGGACGAGACCTTCGTGTTCTGCGTGCCGGGCTCCACCGGCGCGTGCCGCGACGCCTGGGACAGGGTGCTGGCCGAGGAACTGGACAGCCGTTTCCGGCCCTGCTCGCTGGTGGGCCAGATCCCGCGCTTCCGGGGGATATGCCCATGAGCCGCCTGACCCACACGGACGAAGACGGCCGCGTGCGCATGGTCGACGTGGGCGACAAGGCGCCGACCCGCCGCGTCGCCGTGGCCGAGGGGCGGCTGGCCTGTTCCTCCGACACCCTGGCCCTGGTGCTGGGGGCGAACGCCCCCAAGGGCGCGGTCATCGCCACCGCCGAACTGGCCGGAATCATGGGGGCCAAGCGCACGGCCGACCTGATCCCCCTGTGCCATCCCCTGGCGCTGGAGAAGGTCTCGGTCGTGGTGACGCCGGACGAGGCCCTGCCGGGTTTCGTGGTGCGGGCCGAGGCGCGGCTGACCGGCGTCACAGGGGTCGAGATGGAGGCCCTGACCGCCGTCTCGGTCGCCTGCCTGACCCTCTACGACATGCTCAAGGCGGCCGACAAAGGCATGGTCATCCGCGATGTGCGCCTGATCTCCAAGACCGGCGGCAAGTCCGACGACTGGGCCGCGGTCCCCGGCGGGTCGCGCGATTGATGATTGGCGATCCGAAGGCGAAGGGGGCAGCGATGAGGCTGCACGAAACCTTCTGGCGCAAGGAAAGGCGACCCGCATGATCTCCTTCGACGAAGCCGTCGCCCTGGTCCTGGCCGAGGCGCGGCCCCTGCCGCCGGAGACGGTTCCGCTGGAGCGATGCGAAGACCGTGTGCTGGCCGCCGACCTGTGCGCGCGCGGCGATGCGCCGCGAACGGCGGTTTCGGCCATGGACGGATACGCCGTCCGCGACGCCGACATCGCGACCCTGCCGGCGCGCCTGCCGGTGGCCGGGACGGTGTTCGCCGGGCGTGCGGACGTTCCGGCCCTGGCGCCCGGCGCCTGCGCGCGCATCTTCACCGGGGCGCCGGTCCCGGACGGCGCGGAGCGGGTGGTGGTCCAGGAGATCGTCCGCCAGGAGGGCGGCGAGGCCGTGTTCACGACGCCGCCGGGGGCGGGGCGCAACATCCGGCCGGCGGGTTCGGATTTCCGCGTCGACGAGGTGCTTCTGACGGCGGGGACGCGCCTTTGTCCTCGCGCCATGGTCGTGGCCGCCGCCGCCGATTCGGCGCAGTTGTCGGTGGTGAGCCGGCCCCGGGTGGCGATCCTGGGAACCGGCGACGAACTGGCCGAGCCGGGACAGGCGTCCGAGACGCCCGGCGCCGTGCCCGAAAGCGTGTCGTTCGGCGTGGCCGCCCTGGCGCGTCGGTATGGCGGCGAGGTGGTTGCACGCCGCCGCCTGGCCGATGCGCCGGCCGAGCTGGAGGCCGCCGCGCGCGAGGCCCTGGAGCGGGCCGACGTGATCGTGACCACGGGCGGGGCCTCGGTCGGGGAAAAGGACTTCGCCAAGGCCATGTTCGCCGGCATGGATCTGGAACTCATCTTCTCGAAAGTCGCCATCAAGCCGGGCAAGCCCGTGTGGTTCGGCCGCGTCGGGCGGCGGCTGGTGCTGGGCCTGCCCGGCAATCCGACCTCGGCGATGGTGACGGCGCGGCTGTTCCTGGCGCCGCTGATCGCCGGTATGGCGGGGCGCGACCCGTCTGCGACCCTCGCATGGCGCGACGCGTCTCTAGCCGAGCCGCTGAAGGCGTCGGGCGACCGCGAAACCTTCGACCGGGCGCGGCGGGTCGGTGACGCCGTGGCCTCGCTGGAGAACCAGGACTCGGGGGCGCAAAAGGTATTGGCGGCGGCGGACGCCCTCATCCGCCGCCGCCCCGGCCACCCGCCATTACAACCGGGTCGGGAGGTGGCCGTTCTCGATTTCTGAGCGCCGCGCGGCGCTCAGAGAAAGCGGGGGAACAGGATGTTGTTCTCCAGGTGGACGTGCTCGCGCAGATCCTCGTCCAGCTTGGCGCAGGCCGCATAGAGCGCCCGCCAGGTGGTGCAGGCGGCCGCCGGGGGCGTGAAGCCGTCGGTCAGCCGGTCCATGTCCTCGAGCTGGCGGCCCAGTTCCTCGTGCTCCATCACCATCCGCGTGATGGGGCCGCCCAGCATGGGGCCGCCGCCGTTCAGCATCATGGGGAACAGGATGACCTCTTCCTTCTGCTGATGGTCCTCCAGGTCGTCGAACATCAGGGCCAGGAGATCGCCCAGCCCGTGCGGACAGCCCGCCTTGCCGCCGTGCACCGCCTCGACCCGGCGGGCCATGCGGATGGCCTCGGGGAATTCGCGGCGATGGACCTCGTGATAGCGCTCCAGGATGTGCGCGATCAGCTCGCGGGTCTCGGCGGGCGCGGTGACGTCGGCCTCGCCGGTCAGGTCGCGCAGCTCGGCCTCCAGCGCCTCCGGGTCCAGCCCGCGTCTCGCCGCCGCCTCGGCCAGGGGCGCCGCGCCGTTGCAGCAGAAGTCGATCTTGTGCCGCCGAAAGACGCCCGTGGCGCCGGGGATGCCGACGGCGATGTCGCGCACGAGCCGTTGTTGCAGGTTCATGGAATGAGACTCCTTTCGCCGGTGACCCTAGCCGGACCCGGGACGGCCGCCCTTGACGACAGTCAAACCGCCCGTTGACGCCGGCGACGGCGGCTCTTGGCGAAGTTTTCATGCCTCCGGCGCCGTGCGCACCTATCCGGCGCCGCAGGGAATCGATGAGCGTCAGACCTCCCGTTCGTGAAGGGTTTCCCGTTCGAGAAGGTAATGACGATGGCGTTCGACAGCTCCCTGGCCGGTGACATCTGGCGCAGCAAATATCGTTTCCGTCCGGCCGATGGCGAAGGGGACGCCAGCGTCGAGGCGACCTGGGACCGGATCGCCGCCGCCCTGGCCGAGGCCGAGCCGGCCAAGCTGCGCGGACGCTGGCGCGCCCGTTTCCGCGAGGCGCTGGACGGCTATCGCTTCCTGCCCGCGGGGCGCATCATCGCCGGGGCCGGGACGGGACGAGCGGTGACCCTGTTCAACTGTTTCGTCATGGGAACCATCGCCGACGACCTGGACGGCATCTTCCAGCATCTGCGCGAAGCCGCCGTGACCATGCAGCAGGGCGGCGGCGTGGGCATGGATTTCTCCACCATCCGCCCGTCCGGCGCGGCGGTGCGGGGGGTGGGGGCCGAGGCGTCCGGGCCGCTCAGCTTCATGGACGTGTGGGACTCCATGTGCCGCACCATCATGTCGGCGGGCCAGCGCCGGGGCGCCATGATGGGCTGCCTGCGCATCGACCATCCCGACATCGAGGCGTTCATCGACGCCAAGCGCGATCCGCGGCGGTTCCGCAATTTCAACCTGTCGGTGCTGGTGACCGACGCCTTCATGGCCGCGCTGGAGGCGGACGCCGACTGGCCGCTGACCTTCGGCGGCGAGACCGTGCGCACGGTCCGGGCCGCCGCCCTGTGGGCGCGGCTGATGCAGGCCACCTATGACGCGGCCGAGCCGGGGGTGATCTTCATCGACCGGGTCAACGCGCTGAACAATCTGGCGCACTGCGAGACGATCGCCGCCTCCAATCCCTGCGGCGAACAGATGCTGCCGCCTTACGGCGCCTGCCTGCTGGGTTCGGTCAATCTGGCGCGGCTGGTCGAGGCGCCGTTCGAGGCGGGCGCGCGGCTGGACGAAACGGCGCTGACGGCGCTGACGCACACGGCGGTGCGGATGCTGGACAACGTCATCGACGTGTCGCGCTTTCCGCTGCCGGCCCAGGAGGCCGAGGCCAAGGCCAAGCGCCGCATCGGCCTGGGGGTCACGGGGCTGGCCGACGCCCTGATCTTCTGCGGCGCGCGCTACGGCGGCGACAAGGCCGTGGCCCTGACCCGGTCATGGCTGGGCGTGATCCGCCGCGAAGCCTACCGGGCCTCGGCCCTGCTGGCGGCCGAGAAAGGGGCGTTCCCTCTCTACGATCCGGTCATGCTGGAGCGTCCGAACCTGGCCGGGCTGGACGAGGAGACCCGCGCCCTGATCGCCGAGCACGGCCTTCGGAACGGCTGCCTGACCTCCATTGCGCCCACCGGCACCACCTCGCTTCTGGCGGGCAATGTGTCGTCCGGGATCGAGCCGGTGTTCGCCTTTTCCTATGTGCGCAAGGTTCTGCAGCCGGACGGCTCGAAGCGCGAGGAGGCGGTCGAGGACTATGCGCTGAGCCTGTGGAAACGGTTGAGGGGCGAGGATGCGCCGCTGGCGGCCGCGCCCGGCGACGCCTTCGTCAGCGCCCAGACCCTGACGCCGACGGACCATCTGCGGATGCAGGCGGCGGCCCAGGGCGAGATGGACAGCTCCATCTCCAAGACCATCAACTGCTCCGAGGACATCGCCTTCGCGGATTTCGCCGACGTCTATCGCCAGGGCTTTGCGATGGGCTGCAAGGGCCTGACCACCTATCGCCCGAACGCGGTCACCGGTTCGGTCCTGAGCGTGGCGCCCGAGACGCCGAAAGCGGCGCCGGAGCCGGTGCTGACGCCACGCCCGGAGGCCCTGCACGGCGCCACCTACAAGATCCGCTGGCCCCAGAGCGCTCACGCCGTCTACGTCACCATCAACGACATCGAGGACGACCGGCCGCGCCGTCCGTTCGAGATCTTCGTCAACTCCAAGAATATGGAGCACTACGCCTGGACCCTGGGCCTGACGCGTATGATCTCGGCCGTTTTCCGCCGGGGCGGCGACGTGGGATTCGTGGCCGAGGAACTGAAGGCCGTGTTCGATCCGTCCGGCGGCGGCTGGATGGACGGCCGCTATGTCCCCTCGCTGCCGGCGGCGATCGGCGGGGTGATCGAACGCCATCTGGCGGTCCTGGGCGGCGATGCGCCGGCTGTCGAACCCCCGCCCGAAAAGGAACCGCCAATCGCCGTCGCCGTCGCCGCGCCCGGCGCCTGTCCGCGCTGCGGGGCCGCTGGGCTGGTGCGCAAGGAGGGCTGCGACAGTTGTCTGGACTGCGGATACTCCCGATGCGGATAGCGCCCCTGCGAGACAGAACCTGGCGCGACGAGGCCGCGCGCGGCCATCCG
Organism: Pseudomonadota bacterium; assembly: GCA_023433585.1. GTDB lineage: Bacteria > Pseudomonadota > Alphaproteobacteria > Caulobacterales > Caulobacteraceae > Brevundimonas. The sequence continues at coordinate 125 of JAEZCL010000226.1, read as the reverse complement.
GCGCGATCCCGCATCCGGCCCTTGCAGGCGCTGCTCTATCATGGACGCGCGCCTGTGGAGGCGATGCTGACCGCTTCGCTGCGGCGCATCGCCCGGGGGCGGGGCCCCCGCCGGGGCCAGCCCCC
>JAEZCL010000146.1 GCA_023433585.1 Pseudomonadota bacterium | reverse complement strand
GTGGCCAGGGCGGCGCCGGCGGCGGGCCTGCACTATGTCGATCTGGCCGACGCGCGGGATTTCGTCGCGCGCTTTCCGGAGCTGGACGCGGCGGCCAGGGCTGCCGGGGTGGTGATGCTGACCGGCGCCAGCTCGACGCCCGCCCTGTCCCATGCGGCGCTGGATCACCTGACCGAGGGCTGGCGCCGCATCGATGCGGTGGAGGCGGTGATCTGTCCCGGCGCCCGGGCGCCGCGCGGCCGCGGCGTCATGGCGGCGCTCCTGAGCTGGATGGGCGCGCCGGTCAGGGTCTTCGAGGATGGACGATGGCGGACGCGCCGGGGCTGGAGCGGCCTTCACAGGCGGGCCATGGGCGCGGCCGGACACCGCTGGGCGTCCCTGTGCGAGACGCCCGACCTGGACCTGATGGTCGAGCGTCATCGGCCGACCCGGTCGGCGCTGTTCCTGGCGGGGCTGGAGCCGCCGGTGCTGCATTTCGCCGCCTGGTTGCTGGCGGCCGTGTCGGGGGCCGTCGGCGTCCGGTTCACGGGCGCGGCGCGGGTTCTGGCCGCTCCGGCGCGACCGCTGGGGATGTTCGGCGACGATCGCGGCGCCATGCGGGTGGAGGCGCGGGGGCTGGACGCCGAGGGGCGGCCGGTCACGGCGGTCTGGGTGCTGAACGCGCCCTCGGGCGTGGGACCGGTGCCCCCGGCGCTGCCTGCCGCGGCGGCGGTTCAGGCCGTTCTGTCGGGCCGGGCGGAGCCGGGGGCGCGGCCCTGTGTCGGCCTGCTGACGCTTGAAGACATGGCGCCCCTTCTGAACCGCCACGGGCTTTCGACCCATGTGGCGGTGACGCCGGGCGCGCTGTTCGAGCGGGTGCTGGGCGAGGATTTCCGGCGGCTGCCCGAACCGATCCGGGACCTGCACCGCACGCTGGGCGACTCCGTCTGGAGCGGGCGGGCCTCGGTCCAGGGCGCCCGGAGCTGGGCCGGCCGTCTGACGGCGGCCCTGTTCGGCTTTCCCGGCGAGCATCCCGAGACGCCCGTGACGGTGCGGATCACCAGCGACGGGCGGCGCTCGGTCTGGCGCCGCCGGATCGGGAGTGGGCGTTTCCGCAGCGTCCTGACGGAACGTGAGGGCGGGGTCGTGGAGCGGTTCGGCCTGTTGGCCTTCGACCTGGACCTGACCGTGGCGGACGGGCGTCTGGCGTATTCGGTCCGGGGTTGGCGGCTCGGCCCCGTGCCGCTGCCCCGCGCCCTGGCGCCGGTCACGACCACCCATGAGGCGGTGGATGCGGAGGGCCGGTTCACCTTCGACGTGGAGATCAGCGCGCCGCTGGTCGGGCGGCTGGTGCGGTATCGCGGCCGGCTGACGCGGGCGGTCTGAGGTTCAGGCGCCCTCGCGGATCAGCTTGCGGCTGATGAGCTTCCAGGCCAGCAGGGTCGCCAGGGTCACGGCGACGGCGATGGAGCCGATGACGCCGATGGCGTGCAGATGGTCGTCCAGTCCCCCGAACTGGGTCAGGCCCGCCGCCACCAGCCAGCCGGGCGCGATCATCACCGGCACCCAGACCACGGCCGAGAAGAAATTGGCCAGTTGGAACTTGGTGTGATTCATCGACGTCATGCCGGCGATCAGCGGCACGAAGGCGCGCACCGGCCCCATGAACCGGCACAGGAAGATCGAGGCCACGCCGTAGCGGCGAAAGAACAGGCGCGCCCGGGCCAGGGGCCGGCGATGCGGCTTCAGCCAGGGCAGGCGCCAGGCGGCCGGTCCGACACGGCGACCGATCCAGTAGGACACCGCGTCACCCGCCACCGCGCCGCCGATGCACCACAGCAGCACCGGGACCGGGTTCAGAATGCCGGCGCCGATCAGCCCGCCCGCCGTCACCATCAGGGCCGTGGCGGGAAAGAAGGCGCCGATGAAGACCAGGGATTCCCCGAAGGTTATCAGCCCCAGGATGGGGGCCGCCCACATGACGTTGCGTTGCACGAAGTCATTCAACTGGGCGATCAGGTCTTCCAACGCTTGGGGCGCTCCGGGATCAGGCTGTGGGGCGTCCGGCGTGAAAGCGCCGACCGGCGTGACTTAATGTGCGAAGCCTCGCCACACCACAGACATGCAGTCGAATTATGACGGGCGCCCCAAAAAAGCGGGGACGGCCGCACTGGGCGCGTCCCCGTCTTTTCCGCCCGGTCAGACGGCCTGGAGCGCCTGATCCAGGTCGGCGATCAGGTCGTCGATGTGTTCGATGCCTACCGACAGACGCACGGTGTCCTCGGTCACCCCGGCCTTTTTCATCTCGTCGGGCGAGAGCTGGCGGTGGGTGGTGGACGCCGGATGGCAGACCAGGGACTTGGCGTCGCCGATGTTGACCAGCCGGGTGAACAGCTTGACCGCGTCCTGGAAGCGGGCGCCGGCCTCGCGGCCGCCCTTCACCCCGAAGGTCAGCAGGCCCGACGCCTTGCCGCCGAAATATTTCTGGACGAGGGCATGGCCGGGGTGGTCCGCCAGGCCCGCATAGTTGACCCAGCTGACCTTGGGATGGGCCTTCAGCCATTCCGCGATGGCGGTCGCGTTCTCGACGTGACGGTCCATGCGCAGGCCCAGGGTCTCCAGTCCCTGCAGGATCAGAAAGCTGTTGAAGGGCGAGATGGCCGCGCCGGTGTTCCTCAGCAGCACCGTGCGCGCCCGGCCGATGAAGGCCGCCGGGCCGAGCGCCTCGGTGTAGATCACCCCGTGATAGGAAACCTCGGGCTCGTTCAGGCGGCGGAAGCGGTCCTTGTGCTCGGCCCAGGGAAAGGTTCCGCCGTCGATGATGGCCCCGCCGATCGAGGTCCCGTGGCCGCCGATGTATTTGGTCAGGGCGTGGACGACGATGTCGGCCCCGTGCTCGATGGGCCGGGTCAGGTAGGGGGTCGGCACGGTGTTGTCGACGATCAGGGGCAGTCCTTGCGCGTGAGCCGCCTCGGCCAGGGCGGCGAAGTCCACCACATTGCCCAGCGGGTTGCCGATGGATTCGCAGAACACCGCCTTGGTCCGCGCGTCCGCATTGGCGGCCACGGCCGCGATGTCGTCGGCGTCGATGAAGCGCACCTCGATGCCGTATTGGGGCAGGGTGTGGGCGAACAGATTGTAGGTGCCGCCGTAAAGGGCCCCGGTGGCGATGATGTTGTCGCCGGCCTCGGCGATGGTCAGGATCGCATAGGTGATGGCCGCCATGCCCGAGGCCACGGTCAGGGCCGCGATGCCGCCCTCCAGCGCCGCCAGCCGCTGTTCCAGCACGTCCGAAGTCGGGTTCATGATGCGAGTGTAGATGTTGCCCGCCACCTTCAGGTCGAACAGGTCGGCGCCGTGCTGGGTGTCGTCGAAGGCGTAGCTGGTGGTCTGATAGATCGGCGTGGCCACGGCCTTGGTGGTCGGATCGGGCGCATATCCCGCATGGATGGCGAGGGTGTCGAACTTCACGGCGGACTCCGGTGCGAAAGGGTGTCCTGACGGCCTATCAAGCCTGCGCGCCGGGCGCGAAGAAGATTATCTGATCGCCGCTTCAGATAATCTGGCGCGGCGGGCGATCCGCAACGATTCCGGCCGCGCGGCGTTGCGGCCCCATGAAGCAGATGCTGGCATTGTCCGCCGCCGCCCTGGCGCTCGCCGCGTGTGGAGAGCCGGGCGATCCGCAAACTGAATCCGCCGCTTCCGTCAGCACCGTCCCGACCATCGATCCCACCGAGCCGGTGCGGCCGGGCGACGGCCCCGACAGCTTCGTCGGAACCTGGGCGGCGAACGCGGACTGGTGCGCCAACACCTCGGCCATGACCGACCAGGTTCCGATCCGCATCACCACCGACCGGTTCGAGGGCTATGAGACCCGCTGTGACATCACCGCCATCGAACAGGCGGGCGACAGCTATGACGTCACCCTCGCCTGCGAGGCCGAGGGCATGACCAGCCGGGAGCGGGTCAACATGCGCGTGGTCGAGGACCGCCTGACCCTGACCTGGTCCGACAGGGGCGGGGAGCCGGTTCAGCTGATGCGGTGTGCGACGGGATAGGGCGCTCTTCTCGCGTCATTCCCCGGTCAAGCCGGAGTGTGACGGGGGCGGAGGGCGCGCCGCCCCCGGTCCGGGCGTGTTGGACTCCGAAGGCGAAAAACAGTCCAATTGGAGTCTCATTTCGTCGTCGCGGCGGGCGGTCTGGGCGAGGTCGGCGAGGGCCTTCCGTTCGCCCGTGAGGACGCCCAGGGGCTTTGTGAGGAAGGCGCCGGTGTCGACGGCTGAGCCCGGCTCTCGGTCTTGCGGGGGGCGGGACGGCAAGGGGGCGGCGTCTGCCTGTTCGCGCCGTTCCGCTTTCTCGCGGTCCATGCGGGCGCGGCGTTCGGCCTCCTGTTCCTCGCGGGCGATGGGTTTCAGATCCTTGTACAGACGCATCCAGCCGCGCGCCTCGATCAGGCGTCCGGCGGCCACGGCGGCCTGGAGCATGGCCCAAGCCTTGTCGGCCATCTGAGCGGCGGTGAGGGGCGTCCCGGATGGCGCCGCTGGCGCCTCCGGGATGACAAGGGGGTCGTCCCGGGGCGCCGGCGCGGGTTCGGGCCGCGGCTCAGGCGGGGGGTCGGGCGGGGCGATGAAGGGGGCGGGCTGGTCGGCGCGGCGCCAGCCTT
>JAEZCL010000120.1 GCA_023433585.1 Pseudomonadota bacterium | reverse complement strand
ACTCAGCGCCCGTGACGGAGGGGGCGGCTCGGTATCGACGATGAGCCGCCAATCCCTATCCGCCCGCGCCGCCCCCTCCACCACGCGGGCTTGAAGTCGCCCGCGCGGTCCCCCTCCCCACGATGTGGGGAGGAGAGGCGTTCAGCCGCGCTTCAGGGCCGTGTCCGAGACGAACGGATTGGTCCGCCGCTCCGCCCCGAACGTCGAGACCGGTCCGTGGCCCGGCGCGAAGGTCACGTCGTCGCCCAGCGGCCACAGCTTGTTGACCACCGAATCCAGCAGCGCCTGATGGTCGCCGCGCGGAAAGTCCGTGCGCCCGATCGAGCCCTTGAACAGCACGTCGCCCACCTGGGCGAAGCGCGCCGCGCGGTTGAAGAAGATCACATGGCCGGGCGTGTGGCCGGGGCAGTGGCGGACCTCCCACGTCGTCTCGCCCAGGGTCATGGCGTCGCCTTCGTCCAGCCAGCGGTCGGTTTCGAAGGGCCGCGCTTCGGGCATGCCGTACTTCTGGCCCTGGACCGCCAGGCTCTCGATCAGGAACAGGTCCTCCGGGTGCGGCCCCTCGATGCGCGCGCCGGATTTCTCCTTCATCTCGGCCGCGCCGCCCGCGTGGTCGATATGGCCATGGGTGATCCAGATCTGGTCCAGGGTCAGGCCGCGCCGGGCGATCTCCGCCAGGATCGAATCCACCCCGCCGCCGGGGTCGATCACGGCGGCCTTGTTGGTCGCAGTGCACCACACCACCGTGCAGTTCTGTTGCAGCGGTGTGACGGGGGCGATGAAGACGCCGACAGGCGAAACGGGCTGGTTCATGGCGTTCAGATAGACGCGCCTCGTCGCAAACGAAAGCCGGGTCGTTGACCTGAACCGCCCTTGCCGACATAAGGGCGAGCTTCGAGGAGCCGCTTCCGCACGGGGCGGCCCTTTTCGCATTTTCCATCCGCGCGCGCCCGCGTCCCGAGCGCCGCCCCAGAACGTCAGACACGTCCATGCAAGTCGTCGAAAAGTCCGCCGAAGGCCTCAGCCGCGTGATCGCGGTGACCATCCCCGCCGCTGAGCTGAACGCCAAGCTGGACGCCAAGGCCGCCGAGGTCGCCCCCCAGATGCGCCTCAAGGGCTTCCGCCCCGGCAAGGTGCCGGTTTCGCACGTGCGCAAGACCTACGGCCGCGACCTGATGGGCGAGATCGTCAACGAGGCCCTGAACGAATCCAGCCAGAAGGCCCTGGACGAGGCCAAGGTGCGCCCCGCCGCCCCCGCCGAGATGAAGCTGACCTCGGACATGGACAAGGTCGTCGCCGGTCAGGAGGACCTGGCCTACGAGATGGCGCTGGAGATCATGCCCGACTTCAAGCCGGTCGATCCCAAGTCCCTCAAACTGACCCGTCCGGTCTATGAGGCCGCTGACGCCGATCTGGACGAGGCGCTCAAGGAACTGGCCGGTCAGGCCAAGACCTATGAGGACAAGGGCGGCAAGGCCCCCAAGGCCGCCGAGGACGACCAGCTGACCATCGATTTCGTCGGCAAGATCGACGGCGAGGTCTTCGAGGGCGGCTCGGCCGAGGACGCGGACCTGGTGATCGGCTCGAACCGCTTCATCCCCGGCTTCGAGGAACAGCTCAAGGGCGCCAAGGTCGGCGACGAGAAGACCATCAAAATCACCTTTCCCGAGGACTATCAGGCCGCGCACCTGGCCGGTAAGGCCGCGACCTTCGACGTGACCGTCAAGGCGCTGAAGGCCCCCAAGGACAGCGAGATCAACGACGAATTCGCCACGCGCCTGGGCCTGGAATCCCTGGACAAGCTCAAGGAGCTGCTGCGCGACAACCTGAACCAGCAGTACAAGGGCGCCGCCCGCTTCAAGCTGAAGCGCGCCCTCCTGGACGTGCTGGACGAGAAGCACGACTTCCCCCTGCCGCCCAAGATGGTCGAGGCCGAGTTCGACGGCATCTGGAAACAGGTCGAGGCCGACAAGGAAGCCGGCCGCCTGCCCGAATCCGACGCCAAGAAGTCCGAGAAGAAGCTCAAGGACGAATACCGCAAGATCGCCGAGCGCCGGGTGCGCCTGGGCCTGGTGCTGGCCGAGATCGGCCGCGAGAACAATGTGACGGTCACCGATCAGGAACTGAACAACGCCGTCATGAACGAGGCCCGCAACTATCCGGGTCAGGAACAGGCGGTGCTGAACTTCTATCGCCAGAACCCCAACGCCGCCGCCGGTCTGCGCGCCCCGATCTATGAGGAGAAGGTCTGCGACCTCATCTTCGATATGGCCGAGGTCAAGGACGAGCCCATCAGCAAGGAAGACCTGCTGAAGGATGAGGAAGAGGAATAGTCCTCATCGTCAGACCGCATCAGTCGCCGTCCCGCGCCTGGTGATGCAGATTGACCCTCGGTGAACCACCACCGGGGGTTTTTCTTTGGGCGCTCGATCCATCCTCTTTTCAGCCATGGCGGCGCTCTGCCTGTCCGGCGCGCCCGCCCTGGCGTGGCAGACCCCCGCGCCCGCCGTCGTCTCCGAGGCGGATCAGGAGACGCTGGCGCGGCTGGAGGCCGAGGCGGTCGCGCTGACCGAAGCCGGGCGCCTCGCTGACGCGGACGCGCTGCTGGAAGACTTGCTGCGTCTTGAGCTGCGCGTTTACGGGGACGGGCATCTCCTGGTGGCCAACACCCACGGCTTTCGCGCCGTGCTGGCCGAAGGCATGGGCGACATGGCGCTGGCGGAGGCGCGCCGCCGCGAGGAGATTTCGATCCGGGAGGGGATCGACGACGCCCAGGCTCTGGCGGGCGCCCGCCTGGCGCTGGGCGTCCTGCTCATCAATCAGGGCCGTGCGGACGAAGCGGCGACTGTGCTGACCCAGGCGCACCACGGCCTGTCCATGCATGCGTCCTCCGATGATGATCTGCGTCTGTCGGCGGCGGTGTCCCTGGGGCGGGCGCTGTATGACGCGCGGCGTCTCGATGAGGCTCTTGAGGTTCTGGGCGAGACGGCCCGCGCCGTTTCCGACCCCAGCTCCGAATGGACCGCGCGCGCGGCCTATGAATACGGTTTTGTCCTCAATCAGGAAGAGCACCCGGCCGAGGCGGAACCCTGGCTTCGGCGCGCGTGCGAGCTCTGGCGCGCGCCGGTGGAGGGCGCGGTCGCCTGGCCTGGCGAGGCCTGTCTTTCACTCGGGGACGTTCTGGTTGCGCTGGATCGCCCCGGTGATGCTGATCCGGTGCTTGAAATCGCGCTGGCGGACGAGGCGCTGGCGCCCGACCGGCGCAGCCATGCGGTGGAGACCTTGATCCGAATCCGCACGGACGCGGGCGCGCCCGTGGAGGCTGGATTGCTGCGGTCGGCGCTGGCGGCGGCCGAACAGGTCCATGGCGAGGATTCCCTCCATGCGGCTTTTGCGGCCAATCGCCTGGGCCTGGCGCTGGGGCAGGTCGACCCGGACAGCGAGGAGGCGGCGGCGTCGCTGCGGCGCGCGCACGACATCTATGCGGCCCGGACGCCCCAGGCCGCGAGCGTCCTGATAACCGCACGGAATCTCGCGGTGAGCCTGTCGAACGCGGATCGTTACGAAGAAGCCGCCGCCTTCAGCCATGACGTGCTCGCGGCGTTTCCGGATGAAGGGTTGTCGGAACCGGACGTGCGCCGCGCGTGGCGCAGGCTGGCGCTCGACTGGGGAAGCGCCCTCATGGCGCTGGACCGGCTGGACGAGGCCCGGGCCGTCTTCGCCGACGTGCTGGCCAGAGCCGAGGACGACGGTGCGGACGCGGCGGAGATGGTCCTGATCCATGTGAACCTGTCCGACGTGGCGGCGCGGACGCTGGACTGGCCTGCCATCGTCGAGCACCGACGCCTGCGCCTGGAGCACCAGCGCCGCATCGCCGATCCGTACCGCCTGGCCCAGGCGACGGCCTATTACGGGCAGGCGCTGGGTCAGACCGGCGACGATCAGGCCGCCTATGGGCATCTGGAGCAGGCGCTGTCCATTTATGACGGCCTCGCCGAAGTCCGCGAAGCCGACCGCCTCTATGTCATGAGCTATCTGGGCCAGTCGGCCCGGGCCCTGGGGCGGCTGGATGAAGCCGAACGCCTGCATGAAGAGGTTCTGGAGGCGCGCCGCCGCGAACCCGGCCAGGTTCGTTCCCTCAGCCGGGCGATCGCCGACCTGGCGGACGTGCGGGTCGAACAGAACCGCTTCGCTGAGGCCGAAGACCTCTATCTGGAGGCCATGGGGATTCTCCAGGCCGCCCAGGACGAAGCGGAGGTGAGCTTCGTGCTCGGGTCGCTCGGGCAGTTGTGGCGGTTCATGGGGCGCATGGACGAGGCGGAGGTCGCCCTGCGCCAGGTGATCGACTATGTCGCCCGCACCCATGGGCCGGACAGCCTGCAAAACGCCACGCCTTTGCGAAACCTGGCCGTTCACCTGGACGTGACGGGGCGGAAGGAGAGGGCGCTGGATGTCCTGTTGCAGGTCCAGGCGCTGGAGCAGGGCGTGCTTCCACCCGATGATCCGGGCGCTCTGAACACGCGCATCCGGATCGGCCGCCTGCTGACGGATCTGGGGCGGCCCGCCGAAGCGGAGGTGATCTTCGCCGAGGCGCGGGAGCGGGCCCTGGCGCGTCTGGGCGAGGGGGACGTCCTGACCCTGGAAGCGTGGACCCAACTCGGGTTCTCGCTGATCCACCAGGGACGATACGAGGCGGCGGCGGAGCATCTGTTCGGGGCCGCCGAGGCGACCGAGCGCACCTTCGGCCCCGACAGCCGGCAGATGATAAACGTGCTGCAGGTCCTGTCCTATGCGCTCTACATGGACGGGCGGTATGACGAGACGATCCCGATCATGGACAGGGTGGTTCGCCTGGTCGATGTCCAGGGCGCTCGCTGGCCCGCCACGATCATTGATGCGAAATCCAATCTCGGCCGCACCTATATCGAGGCGGGCCGTCCGGCCGAGGCGCTGAGGCCCTTGCGTGAGGCGGCCGCGACCGCCGCCCGCCTCAGCCGGGAACGCGCCGTGGCCATCAGCGTGCGGGCGGACGTTTCGCGCGCGCCGTTCCGCTCCCTGGTCCAGGCGGCATGGACGGTGGCCGGTGTCCGTTGAAGAGGCCCGCGCATTAACTCGCGTTCAGAAAGAGAAACGGCGTTTGACAGCCGGGGCGGCGGCTTCGCAATAAGGGTTGAATCGTCCAATCCCTGATCCGAGCGACCGTGAAACTGCATCCCACCCTCCGCACCGCCGCCTGCCGCCTCGCCGTCGCGGCCTCGCTGTTGATTTCGCCCGCCGCGGCGATGGCCCAGGAGGCCGATCTCGAGGACGCTCCGGCGACCGAGGTCGAGGCCCTGACGGTGGAAGGCCGCCGCCTGACCGAACAGGTGCGCGATTTCGTCGGCGAGGTCGCCGCCGCGCCGCGCGGACGTCTGCTGGCGCGCTGGGACGGCCGCGTCTGCGTCGGCGTCGTCAACATGACCCAGGCTCATGCCCAGTTCATGATCGATCGCGTCGCGGGCCGGGCGGTCGAGATCGGCCTGGATTCCGGCGAGCCGGGATGCCGCCCCGACATCATGGTCATCGCCACCACCGAGGCGAACCAGCTGGCCCGGGACCTGGTGCGCGACAACCCGTCCGGCTTCCGCCCCGCGCGGGGCGGAACCGACCTGGGCAGCGCCGCCCTGCGTCGATTCCAGAATTCGGATGCGCCCATCCGCTGGTGGCACATCAGCCTGCCCGTCGGCGTCGATACGGGAGAGGTCGCCATCGCCCTGGACGGGGAGGGCGAGGCGCCGACCATCGCCGTGCGCGACGCCTCGCGCCTGCGCTCCAATGTCCGCGACGAGCTGAAGCGGGTGGTCATCATCATGGACGTGGAGCGAATCGGCGCCATTTCGTTCGGCGCCCTCAGCGACTACGTCGCCATGATCGCCCTGGCCCAGGTCGATCCGCAGGCCGACGTCTCCAGCTATCCCAGCGTGCTCAATCTGTTCAATGACATCCGCGCGGGCGTCGAGCCGCCGGCGGGGCTGACCGACTGGGACCGGGACTATCTGACCGGCCTCTACACCGTGCGCGAGGACCGGCGCCGCAGCAGCCAGCAGGAACGCGAGATCGCCCGAGGGATGCTCCAGGCCTCGGACCGCGACGAGGAACCGTAGGGTCCGGCCGCGCGGCGCCTTGCATGGCGCCCGCGCGGACGCGATATCTGCATCAAGCGTGATCGAAAGCGAGTCGCGCGCCCAACCAGCATCTGCCGAGATCCTCATGCGCGATCCCATCGACTACATCCAGAGCAACCTGGTCCCCATGGTGGTGGAGCAGTCCAGCCGGGGCGAGCGCGCCTTCGACATCTTCTCGCGCCTGCTGCGCGAACGGATCATCTTCCTGACCGGCCCGTTCGAGGACGGCATGGCCAGCCTGATCTGCGCCCAGCTTCTCTTCCTGGAGTCCGAGAACCCCAAGAAAGAGATCGCCATGTACATCAACAGCCCCGGCGGCGTGGTGACCTCGGCTTTGGCGATCTACGACACCATGCAGTACATCAAGTCGCCGGTCTCGACCGTGTGCATGGGCATGGCGGCCTCGGCCGGTTCGCTGATCCTGACGGCGGGCGCGGCGGGCCAGCGCATCTCGCTGCCGAACGCGCGCATCATGGTGCACCAGCCCTCGGGCGGCTTCCGGGGCCAGGCCTCGGACATCCAGCGGCACGCCGAAGACATCGTCAAGACCAAGCGCCGCCTGAACGAGATCTACGTCCACCACACCGGCCGCACCTATGAAGAGGTCGAGCGCACCCTGGACCGCGACCACTTCATGAGCGCTCAGGAAGCCAAGGACTGGGGCCTGGTGGACCACGTCTATGAGCGCCGCGAGGAGGTCCCCGCCGCCGAGGAGCCGGCCAAGAGCTGACGCGGCGCCTTACGGTTTGGCGGTGAAAACCCGGAATCCTGGCTGATCCGCCATGGCCAGCATCTCGGTGTCGCCCGAGGTGTCGCCATACGCGGCCGCCAGCCGGAAGTTCTCGCCATAGGCGGCCCTGAGCCGGTCGACCTTCTCGGCTCCCCGGCAGTTCAGGCCCGAGAAGACGCCGGTGATGCGGTCGTCGTGGTCGAAGGCCAGGCGTGTGCCCAGCAGCGCTTCGGCCCCCAGCCGGCGGGCGAACGGGGCCACGGTGATCTCGGGCGAAGCGGTCACGATTACGCGATGGGCGCCTTTCGCGCCCCAGTCGTTCCAGCAGGCCAGGGCGTCTGGCCGCATCAGCCGGGTCCACGCCTGTTCCGCATAGCTTTCCGCCAGGCCCTTCAGGGTCTTGCGGTCCGCCCCGTCCAGGAACTCGGCCACCGCCGCCGCCTTGATCGCCCCACGGTCGCGGGTCTTCAGATAGACCAGGGCGGCCGGGATCAGTCGCGCCAGGCCGAACAGATAGCCCACGGTCCCCACGCGCCAGCGCAGGAAATCCGTGAAGCTGTCCTTCACGGTCAGGGTTCCGTCAAAATCAAAGGCCACGAGCGGCCGGCCCGGGTCGAGCACCGTCACGGGCGCCGTTTGCGGGGCCGTCTCGCCGCTCGGGGCGGGGGGCTGGCGAAGTGTTGCGGGATTTACCATCTGTGACGACCGTAACGACCTTTTCGCCCCTCCGTCCACCCGCCGAAATCCCCTGACGGTTCACCCGCGCGGGGTTGTGGTGGCCGGTCGGATGGGTGATTGTCAATTTTTGAAGACCTTCCGGCGCAAAGTTTGCGAATCGTGACGGAAGGAGGCGCGCCCGGTTCGTTTCGGGACGCGAGAGTGAGAAGGCCGATGACCAAAGCCGCTGGCAGCGACGCCAAGAGCACCCTGTATTGCTCCTTCTGCGGAAAGAGCCAGCATGAGGTGCGCAAGCTCATCGCCGGACCGACCGTGTTCATCTGCGATGAATGCGTCGAGCTCTGCATGGACATCATCCGTGAAGAGCACAAGATTTCCTTCGTCAAATCCAAGGACGGCGTGCCCACGCCCAAGGAGATCCGCGAGGTTCTCGACGACTATGTGATCGGCCAGGCGCACGCCAAGAAGGTGCTGAGCGTCGCCGTCCACAACCACTACAAGCGCCTGAACCACGCGACGAAGAACAACGACGTGGAGTTGGCCAAGTCCAACATCATGCTGATCGGGCCGACCGGCTCGGGCAAGACGCTCTTGGCCCAGACCCTGGCGCGCATCATCGACGTGCCCTTCACCATGGCCGACGCCACCACGCTCACCGAGGCGGGCTATGTGGGCGAGGATGTCGAGAACATCATCCTCAAGCTGCTCCAGGCGTCCGACTACAACGTCGAACGGGCCCAGCGCGGCATCGTCTATATCGATGAAATCGACAAGATTTCGCGCAAGTCCGACAATCCCTCCATCACTCGCGACGTGAGCGGGGAGGGGGTCCAGCAGGCCCTGCTCAAGATCATGGAAGGCACCGTCGCCTCCGTACCGCCCCAGGGCGGCCGCAAGCATCCGCAGCAGGAATTCCTGCAGGTCGACACCGCCAACATCCTGTTCATCGTCGGCGGCGCCTTCGCGGGCCTGGAAAAGGTCATCTCGGCGCGTGGCGTGGGGGCCTCCATCGGCTTCGGCGCCAAGGTCAAGGAGATCGACGAGCGCCGCACCGGCGACGTCCTCAAGGAAGTCGAGCCGGACGACCTGATGCGCTTCGGCCTGATCCCCGAGTTCATCGGCCGCCTGCCGGTTCTGGCCACGCTGGAGGATCTGGACGAGGCCGCCCTGGTCACCATCCTGACCGAGCCCAAGAACGCCCTGGTCAAGCAGTACAAGCGCCTGTTCGAGATGGAGAACGTGGGCCTGACCTTCACCGACGACGCCCTGTCGGCCATCGCCCGCAAGGCCATCACCCGCAAGACCGGCGCGCGCGGCCTGCGTTCGATCATGGAGGGCATCCTGCTCGAAACCATGTTCGAACTGCCCACCTACGAGGGTGTAGAGGAGGTCGTGGTCAACGCCGAGGTTGTCGAGGGCCGGGCCCAGCCGCTTCTGATCTACGCTGAAAAGCCCAAGAAACAGCAGGAC
>JAEZCL010000096.1 GCA_023433585.1 Pseudomonadota bacterium | reverse complement strand
GTCGGCAGCGTAATATTTGTATAAGAGACAGGCGCCTCGGTGACCGACCTTGCCGCGGTCGAGGCGATGGTGGCCCGGGCCATGGAGACCTGGGGCCGGGTCGACATCCTGGTCAACAACGCCGGGGTCCTGCGCGACAAGACCTTCGCCAAGATGGAGCTCGACGACTTCCGCTTCGTGCTGGAGGTCCACCTGATGGGCGCGGTCAACTGCACCAAGGCGGTGTGGGAGACGATGCGAAACCAGAACTACGGCCGCATCGTCATGACGACCTCGTCGTCGGGCCTCTACGGCAATTTCGGCCAGTCGAACTACGGCGCCGCCAAGATGGGCCTAGTTGGCCTGATGCAGACCCTGTCGATCGAGGGCGCCAAGAACGACATCCGCGTGAACTGCCTGGCCCCGACCGCCGCCACCCGCATGACCGAGGATCTCGGCGCCCGGCTCGACCTCGATGCGCTCAGGCCCGAGTTTGTCTCGCCCGGCCTGCTGCATCTGGTCAGCGAGAACGCCCCGACCCGCGCCATCCTGTGCGCCGGCGCCGGCGGCTTCGAGGCGGCGCATGTGACCCTGACCCAGGGCATCCATGCCGTCGGTGATGACGCGCCGGAACAGGTCGCCGCGCGGTGGGCCGAGATCACCGACCGGACCGACTCCATCGTGCCCGAGAGCGGCGCCGCCCAGGGCATGACCGAAATGACCAAGGCCATGAAGGCGAAGGGATAAGCCATGCGTGAAGCCGTCATCGTCTCCACCGCCCGCACCCCGATCGGCAAGGCCTATCGCGGCGCCTTCAACGACACGCAGGCCCAGGCGCTTGGCGCCCATGCGATCAGGCACGCGGTCGAGCGCGCCGGCGTCGATCCGGGTGAGATCGAGGACGTGGTCATGGGCGCGGCCCTGCAGCAGGGTTCGACCTCCACCAACATCGCGCGCCAGGCGGCCCTGCGCGCCGGCCTGCCGGTCACCGGGGCGGGCATGAGTCTGGACCGCCAGGGCGCCTCGGGCCTGATGGCCATCGCCACCGCCGCCAAGCAGGTCATCCACGACGGCATGGCCGTCACCGTCGGCGGCGGGCTGGAGTCCATCTCGCTGGTCCAGAACCAGCACATGAACCTCTATCGCATGAAGGACGAGGCGCTGCTGAAGCTGTCGCCGCACATCTACATGTCGATGCTGGAGACCGCCGAGATAGTGGCCGACCGTTACGGGATTTCGCGCGAGGCTCAGGACGAATACGCCCTGCAATCCCAGCAGCGCACGGCGGCGGCGCAGGCGGCGGGCTATCTGGACGCCGAAATTGTGCCCATGACCACGGTCATGCAGGTCATGGACAAGGCCACCGGCCAGACCTCGGCCAAGGAAGTCACCCTTTCAAAAGACGAGGGCAACCGCCCCGAAACCACGCTGGAGGGCCTGCAGTCGCTCAAGCCCGTGTTCGGCGGCGGCGAGACCATTGAGCAAGGCCGCTTCATCACTGCGGGCAACGCCAGCCAGTTGTCCGACGGCGCTTCCGCCTCCGTGGTCATGGAGGCGAAGGAGGCCGAGCGTCGGGGCCTGACGCCCCTGGGCGCCTATCGCGGCATGGCGGTGGCGGGCTGCGAGCCGGACGAGATGGGCATCGGCCCGGTGTTCGCCGTGCCGAAACTGCTGAAGCAGCACGGCCTCACCGTGGATGACATCGGCATCTGGGAGCTGAACGAGGCCTTCGCGGTTCAGGTGCTCTATTGCCGTGACAAGCTGGGCATTCCGAACGACCGGCTGAACGTCTCGGGCGGCGCCGTCTCCATCGGCCACCCCTACGGCATGTCCGGCGCCCGCATGACCGGCCACGTCCTGATCGAGGGCAAGCGGCGCGGCGCGAAATACGGCGTCGTCACCATGTGCGTCGGCGGCGGCATGGGGGCCGCCGGCCTGTTCGAGATCTACTGAGGGCCCGCCCCTACGCCTGAATCGCGCCTTCGATGGCGGCGCGCACCTCGTCCGCTGTCGGTTCGACGGCGGACGGGAACGCCGCGATCAGGCGGCCTTCGCGGTCGATCAGCAGCTTGTGGAAATTCCAGCCGGGAACGGCGGCCTCGCCCATCTCGCCCCGCGCCCATTGATAGAACGGATGGGCGTCGTCGCCGGTGACGTGGGTCCGACCCGCCATGGGGAAGGTGACGCCGAAGTTCAGGGTGCAGAACTCGCGGATCTCCTCGGCGGTCTCCAGCTCCTGGTCGCGGAAGTCGCCGGACGGCACGCCCAGCACGCTGAAGCCGCGCGCGCCGTATTCCTCGTGCAACGTCTGCAGGCCTTCATACTGGGGCGTGAAACCGCATTTCGAGGCGGTGTTGACCACCAGGATCACGTCGCCCTGGAACGCCGTCATGGGCACGCTGGGCGTGGACAGGCCGTCAAAGGCGAAGCGCCAGGCCGTATCCTCCGGCGCCGTGTCCACCGACGGCGCGGCGGCGAACAGCGCCTGATGCTCGGCCACGGCGGCGTTCACGGCCTCGGTCGGGGCCAGTTCCTGCTCGGCCTGGACGGTTTCGGTTTCAGTGGCGGACCCGGCCCGGTCACAGGCGGCCAGGGAACCCCCCAGCCCGGCGATCAGCACGGCGGCGGTCATGGACATGCGCGGCATCGTCAACCCTCCTCGGAAGGCCAGAGGATAAGCCCAAACGCCATGATCGCCCATAGGGGACGCTCAATCGCCGTAGAGCGCCCGCGCCCGCGCCTCGAAGCAGCGGATCAGGGCGTTCACCGCCCGGTCGAAATTGGCGCTCAGCATCATGTCCAGCATGCGGGACCTGAAGGCGAAATCGATCATGAACTCCAGCCGCGTCCCGTCCGGATGCGGGTGGAATTCCCAGCGGTTCTTCAGGTGCTTGAACGGCCCCCGGATCAGGCCGACCTCCACCACGTTGCGGTTCGCGTCGCGTCGGACCCAAGTGGAGAATTTCTCCTTCAGAAAGGCGAATCCCACCCCCGCCTCGGCGTCCAGCAGGGTCACACCCTCCCCTTCCAGCCGCTCGTTCCACACCCGCATGGACGTGACCCACGGCACGAAATCCGGATAGGCGCGCACGTCCGCGACCAGATCCAGCAACTGGTCCGGCCGATGGGGCAGGATGCGGGTGACGCGATGAACGGCCAAGCGGAACGGCGCCTCAGCGGCCCAGCTGGGCCATGCGCGCGGCTCTCAGCCGGGCGAAGTCGTCCCCGGCGTGGTGCGAACTGCGGGTCAGCGGGCTGGACGACACCATCAGGAAGCCCTTGGCGCGGGCGATGGCTTCATAGGCCTTGAACTCCTCCGGCGTCACGAAGCGGTCGATGGGGGCGTGCTTGCGGGTCGGCTGCAGGTACTGGCCGATGGTGATGAAGTCCACGCCGGCGGAGCGCATGTCGTCCATCACCTGCATGACCTCCTCCTTGGTCTCGCCCAGTCCGACCATGATGCCGGATTTGGTGAACTGGTTGGGGTCGCGCTCCTTGACCATCTGCAACAGGCGCAGCGAGTGGAAATAGCGGGCGCCGGGCCGGATCTTCAGATACAGGCGCGGAACCGTCTCCAGGTTGTGGTTGAAGACGTCGGGCGTGGCGTCGATCATGACCTCGGCCGCCCCGTCCTTGCGCAGGAAGTCCGGCGTCAGGATCTCGATGGTGGTGTTCGGAGCCTGGATGCGGATCTGGCGCACCGTCTCGGCGAAGTGGGCCGCGCCGCCGTCGGCCACGTCGTCCCGGTCCACGCTGGTGATGACGACGTGTTTCAGCTCCATCTGCGCAACCGCCAGGCCGACCTTGCCCGGCTCTTCCGGGTCCAGCGGCTGGGGCAGGCCCGTCTTGACGTTGCAGAAGGCGCAGGCCCGCGTGCAGGTGTCGCCCATAATCATCAGGGTGGCGTGCTTCTGGCTCCAGCACTCGCCGATGTTGGGGCAGGCCGCTTCCTCGCAGACGGTATGCAGGCCCTTGTCGCGCACGATGGCCTTGGTGGCGTTGTACTGCCCCGATCCCGGCGCCCTGACGCGCAGCCAGTCCGGCTTCTTCAGCACGGGGCTTTCCGGCCGGTTCTGCTTCTCCGGATGGCGAAGCTCCGACGGCTTCTGGGCCAGGGTGTCGATCAGCGTCACCATCGGCGTGACGGAACTCCTTGCAGCGAAGCCGCTATGTCGGGCTTTCGGCCCGTGAAGGCAAGACCGCGCCGGTCACGAAGCCTTTCACATCCTTGATTGTTACAGACCTTTTCAAGGCTCGGACCCGCCTCTAGTTTACGTGACGACAAGCAGAGGGCGGCCAAGCCCCCAGGGAGATGCCTGTTTTGCCGATGCCGTTTGATGAGAAGGCCGCCCAGCAGTCGGTGTTCGACGCCCTGATCGACGCGAGGGCCCGGTTCGGCGACAAGGAAATCCTGGAGGACCAGGACAGGAAGCCCCTGACCTACACCGGCCTAATCCGGGCGGCCTTCGTCTTGGGGCGCAAGATCGCCGCCGTCACCGAGCCCGGCGAGCGTGTGGCCGTCATGCTGCCCTCCAGCATGGGGGTGGTGGTGACCTTCTTCGGCCTGCACGCCTTCGGGCGCACGCCGGTGATGCTGAACTTCACCGCCGGGGCGCGGAACCTCAAGGCCGCCTGCGCCTCGGCGGGGGTCAAGCGAATCCTGACGGCGAAGCGCTTCGTGGACCAGGCCAAACTGGACGATCTGGTCGTCGCCCTGGAAAGCGTGGCGGAAATCGTCTGGCTGGACGATATCCGCAAGTCCATCGGCCTTCAGGACAAGCTGTTCGGCCTGACGGCAGGCCTGTTCCCCAGGCGTTTCCGGGTGAAGACCGCCCCCTCCGATCCGGGGGTGATCCTGTTCACCTCCGGCAGTTTCGGCGCGCCCAAGGGGGTGGTCCTGACCCAGGCCAACCTGGCGGCCAACGCGCTCCAGATCGCCGCGCACATCGACCTGGACCCCGACTGGGTGTTCTTCAATCCCCTGCCCACGTTCCATTGTTTCGGCCTGACCGGCGGGGTGATCCTGCCGTTGCTGCGGGGGCTGAAGGCGTTTCAGTATCCCTCTCCGCTCCACGCCAAGCAGATCACCAACCTGCTGCCCGATGTGAAGGCCTCGGTCTTGATGACCACCGACACCTTCCTCAACCAGTACGCCCGGGTGGCCGAGCCGGACGATTTCTCGACCCTGAAGTTCGTCGTCGCCGGCGCCGAGCGGGTGCGCGAGGAGACCCGCGAGATGTTCAACCGCCGTTTCGGCGGGCTTGAGCTTCTGGAAGGCTACGGCGCCACCGAGGCCGCGCCCGTCGTCGCGGTGAACCAGCCGGGAAACAATCATTTCGGGACCGTGGGTCAGATCCTGCCCGGCATGGAATGGCGGCTGGAGCCGATAGAGGGCATCGACCGGGGCGGGCGCCTGTTCCTGCGCGGCCCCAACGTCATGGCCGGCTACATTTCCGCCGATGATCCGGATCGGCTGGAGGAACTCGAAGGCGGCTGGCACGACACCGGCGACATCGTCGACATCGACGCCGAGGGCTATGTCACCATCCTCGGCCGCGCCAAGCGCTTCGCCAAGATCGGCGGCGAGATGGTCAGCCTCACGGCGGTCGAGGGCATCGCCGGCGCGGTCTGGCCCGACGGTCGTCACGCCGTGGTCTCCATTCCCGACAATCGCAAGGGCGAACGCCTGGTGCTGGTCACCGACCAGGCCGATGCGGAGGTCGCCCCCCTCGCCGAATGGGCGCGCGCCCACGGCGCGCCGGAGCTTGCGGTTCCCCGCCGGATCGTCAAGGTTGGTGAATTGCCGGTGCTCGGCACGGGCAAGACGGACTATGTGGCCATCCAGAAGATGGCCGAGGTTCAATCCAGGGCGGCCTGACCGTCCATTTTTTCAAGGGGGAGTGACGACTCATGAATGCAACGGCTCTGGCGGCCTGGTCGCCCAAGGTTCTCAGCATCTTCCGCATCGTGACGGGTCTGCTGTTCATGCAGCATGGCACACAGAAGATCTTCGGCTTCCCGGCCGAGGCCCGCGGCCCCTTCGACATCATGACTCAGATGGGAATCGGCGGAGTGCTGGAGCTTGTGGGCGGCGCGCTCATCATCCTGGGCCTGTTCACCCGCCCGGTCGCCTTCATCCTGTCGGGCATGATGGCCGTGGCCTACTGGCAGTTCCACGCGCCCGGCAATTTCTATCCGCTGAACAACGGCGGCGAGCTGGCGATCATGTACTGCTTCGCCTTCTTCTACCTGATCTTCACCGGCCCCGGCCCGTGGAGCCTGGACGCGATCCTCCGCAAACGCCCCTAACCGATCCTGACCCCGGTCATCGAGATCGAACCGCCTTCGATCCGGTCGTTGAAGAAGACGACCGGATCGTTCGGCCGCGCCTGGGCCGCCACATAGAGCAGCGGCAGGTAGTGTTCGTCCGTGGGCACGCTGAGCTGCGCGTTCTCGGCCAGGTTCACCCAGTCGATCAGCCGTTCATGGTCGCCTGCGGTCAGCGCCGCCTTGACCGCTTCGTTGAAGTCCACGGCCCAGTCATAGGCCTCGCCGCCCTGGCGCTTCCAGGTGCGCAGGTTGTGCACGAAGTCGCCCGACCCGGCGATCACCACGCCCTCGTCCCGCAAGGGCGCCAGACGCTTCGCCAGCTCATAATGGCCCCGCGCGTCCAGGGTCCGGTCCAGCGACAGCTGCACCACCGGCACGTCGGCCTCGGGCCACACGTGGGCCAGCACCGACCAGGCCCCGTGATCCAGTCCCCATTGATCCGTCAGCGCCGCGCCGGTCAGGGCCGACACCCGGGCCGCCAGTTCGGGCGAACCGGGCGCCGGATACTGCATTTCATGAAGTTCACGCGGGAAACCGCCGAAATCATGGATGGTTTCGGGTCGCTCCTGGGCGGTGACCCCCAATCCGCGCGT
This sequence comes from Pseudomonadota bacterium, assembly GCA_023433585.1. GTDB lineage: Bacteria > Pseudomonadota > Alphaproteobacteria > Caulobacterales > Caulobacteraceae > Brevundimonas. Next base: position 2,294 of record JAEZCL010000096.1, on the reverse strand, counting down.
CTCCCAGTGCGCCGAGACCATGACCACGCCCCGGGGCTTGCCCAGATCACGGCCCAGGTCGCGCCAGGCGTCCGCGAACGGGCCGCCCAGGGCGTTCATGGGCGAACCATGGCCGAAGAAGACGGCGGATTGGGTCATGGCGTCACCCGTGCAGCTTCTTTGCGGTTTCGGCCACATGGCGGCCCTGCCAGCGGGCGCCTTCCAGTTCGTTGTCGCTGGGCATGCGTGCGCCGTCGCCGCCGGTGATGGTGGTGGCGCCGTAGGGGCTGCCGCCCGAGATTTCGTCCAGGGTCATCTGACCGGTCCAGGCATAGGGCAGGCCGGCCACCAGCATGCCGTGGTGCAGCAGGGTCTGGATCAGGCCGATCAGGGTCGTCTCCTGTCCGCCGTGCTGCGTGGCCGTGGACGAGAACGCGGAACCCACCTTGCCCACCAGGGCGCCCTTGGCCCACAGGCCGCCGGTCTGGTCCAGGAAGTTGCGCATCTGCGAGGCGGCGGTGCCGTATCGCGTGCCCGCGCCCACGATGATGGCGTCATAGTCGGCCAGGTCCTCCACCCTGGCGATGGGCGCGGCCTGATCCAGCTTGTAGCCGGACTTCCTGGCCAGATCCTCGGGCACCAGTTCGGGAACGCGCTTTATGTCCACCTGGGCGCCTTCGACCTGCCGGGCGCCCTCGGCGACGGCTTCGGCCATCTTCTCGATGTGGCCGTAGGTGGAGTGATAGAGCACGAGAATCTTGGGCATGGAGGGGCTCCCCTGTCTGATGGTTGAAGTCGGTTCTGCATACCGTAACCGGCGCAGTTGCTGATTTGGCGTCGCCCCCACAGCCGTTCAACCCTCGCCCCATGAAAAAGATGCTTCAGGCGCGCACAGGCGTCCCGCGTCCCAGGCCGCAGGCGGGCAGTGGCAACAGCGAGCCATAGAACGCCGCCCGCGCCGGCGCCGTTCCGCCTCGGCTGAGGCGAAAGGCGTGCTCCACCGCCGAGGCCTGCTGCTCGATGTTCAGCATCTCCCAGCGACAGTCGCCCTCTGTCGGATACACATAGGACTCGCGCCGGTCCCCCGCCTTCAGCTTGGCCAGCAACAGATTCACGCCCTGCTGCGCCTGCCACACATGAACCAGTTCATGGATGAAGGTCGCCTGGGTCCGGATCGGCGCGGCCGCCAGGTCGTCGGCCAGCCCTCTTCGGGGCCAGACGATCCAGTCCCGCCCCCACCATCGGCCCGGTACGAAGGCGCGTGGAAACGGCGAGGCGAGAAAACGGATCGGTTCGATCGCCAGGATGTCCCCGAACACCTCGCGTCCCAACGCCGTCTCGCCCGCCGTCAACGGCCGGATCAGCATCCTCCTTCCCCCACCGGAAAAAGGGCTCTGCCGCTCGTCACGGCCCCACCCATTCCCAGTGCCACGGCTCATAGACATAGGGCGCGAAACCGAAGCGGCCCGCGTTCTTCACCAGCCAGCGATAGGCCGCCCCCCGGCTCTGGTGCAGGCGATTGTGGAACTGGGTGGAATCCACCCCGAAGCCGTGCGCGTGGCCCACATAGAGGTCGATGGCCGTGCCGGTCCGATGCGGCGAGCAGACTGCGCGGCGCAGGCCGTCACAGTTGCCCTCGGCGCGACAGCGTGCGGCGTCCGCCTCGGGATCGCGCAGGCCCGAGAAGATCTGCAGCAATTCGGGGTCCGCGGCGATCTCGGGAACCTCGGCGCGGGCGGCGGCGGCCATGCGGCGATAAGCCTCCAGCACGTCGCGGCGCAACACGCGGGTCAGGCGGTCGGCATGCTCCTCCTCCGGCAGCAGATAGGCCCAGGTCGAGATGTGGGGCGGATCGGGGCACTCCCCCCTCACCCGCGCCATGACGAACGGCCGCCGCTCCTGCCACACGCCCCGGAACACCTGGAACACGGCGGCGTCGAACACGCCGGCGGGCTCAAGGCCGTATTGCTGCTGGAACCGCGCCAGGGCCGCCGCAAAACCGGGCGAACCGGCCGAACAGTCCGTGTCGATCTCGCGCCGGATCAGCGGAACATAGGTCTCCCAGCCGATCTCCTCGCCCGCGAACGGCGTCCAGGCCAGGGTCAGGATCGACTGCCCGTTGGCCACCGCCGCGTCGCTATAGGCCTCCAGTTCGACCCAGCACGGATCGTCCGGCGCCTGGGCGCGCGCGGCGCTGGCCACGGCGAAACCGATCAGACAGGCCAGGATCAGACGAACCACGCTCATGCCCCACGTTCCCCCACCCGCGCCCGCCCGCAAGCCGCCGTTTCCTTTCTCCCTCCCCTTCATGGGGA
>JAEZCL010000026.1 GCA_023433585.1 Pseudomonadota bacterium | reverse complement strand
GGCCCGGCTCGCGCACCGGCCGCGGTGGCGGGTGGCCGACCTGGCGGAGCGGCTGGCCGGCGCGTCCGACCCGCTGGCCGAGCTGGTCGCGGGAGAGCGGTCGGTGGCCGGCGCCTTCGCGTTGTCGTACGAGCAGGTGTCGCCGCTCGCGCAGCGGGTCTTCCGCCTGCTGGGCCTGCACCCGGGTCAGTGTGTCGACAACCGGGTGCCGGCCGCGCTCGCCGACCTGCTGCTGCCGCAGGCGCAGGACGCGCTCGACGAACTTGTCGACGCGCACCTCGTCGAGGAGGTGGAACCGGGCCGCTACCAGCTGCACGACCTGATCCGCGAGTACGCGCGCACGCTCGGCGCCGGACGCGAGACCGCCGACGAGCGGCGGGCGGCGGTGGGCCGTCTCATCGACTTCCATCTTCAGGTCACCGCGTCCATCGGGCGGTCGCTGGAGACGGGCGCCGAGCCGTCCCTGTTCGACCTGCCGGAGCCGGCGCGGCCCGACCTGGTGGCAGCCACTGTCGGCCTCGGCCGAGCATGGTTGGAGGAGAACCGCTCGACCCTGACGGCGCTCGTCCGGCTGGCGGAGAACGAGGGTTTTCTCCGGCAGAGCTGGCAGTTCGCCCGGGTCGCCTGGGTCAGCAACTTCTACGGCGGTCGCCTGGACGACCTGATCGAGACGCATCAGATCGGTCTGCGGGCCGCCGAGCGCCTGGGCGACGAGGAGGCCGTTGCGACGATGCTCAACTATCTCGCCTCGGCGGACTACCGCCGGGCGCGGTTCGCCGAGGCCATCCGGCGGCTGGAGGCGGTGGTCGGTATCTACCGCAGGCTCGACCGGCCGGGCGAGCTGCGCAAGGTGCTGGGCAACCTCGGCACCGCGTACGCGGTCGACGGGCAGCACCAGCGGGGTATCGAACTCCTGACCGAGTCCGCGGCGATCGCCCGCCGGTCGGGCGAGTCGTCGTGGTTGTCCAACCTGCTGAACAACCTCTCGTTCACCCTGATCTCGCACGGCCGGTACGACGAGGCTGTGCGGATGTGCCGCAACCAGATGGCTGTCGCACGGCAGGCCGGCGACCTGCGGCAGCTCGGCAACTCGATCGGGCACCTCAGCATGGCGCGGCACCGGCGCGGCGAGCACGGGCCCGCGCGCCGGCTCCTGCTTGTCGGCCTGAGGCTCAAGCGCCGGGTGGGCAACCGGTACGGCGAGGGCGAACTGCTCAACGAGCTGGGCATGATGGAGCGCGAGGAGGGCCGGCCGGAGCTGGCCGCCTCGCTGCACCGGGACGCCCTCGTGGCCATGATCGACGCCGGGGATCTGGTCGGGCAGTGCGCCTCCCGGAACCTGCTGGCCCGGGCGATCTTCGACCAGGGTGACGTGGCCAGCGCGCTGGACCTGCACCGCCGGGTGCTAGCCGACGCCGAGCGGCTGGGCCTGCGCTACGAGCAGGCCCGCGCCCTGGACGGCCTCGCGCGATGCCTGCGCCACGACGACCCCGACCAGGCCCGCCGGTACGCCGGGCGTGCGCTGGCGCTGTTCCGTCAGGTCGAGACGCCGGACCAGCGGGACACCGAGAAGCTGCTGGTCGAGCTGGGCTGAGGGGGCCGCCACTTTCCCTGCACTCCGACCGGCGGCGCGGCAGGATGGTAGGCGTGACGACTCCAGAGGCGACCGGCTACCGGATCGAACGCGACTCGATGGGCGAGGTGGAGGTGCCCGCCGAGGCACTGTGGCGGGCGCAGACCCAGCGCGCGGTGCAGAACTTCCCGATCTCGGGGCGCGGGCTGGAACCGGCCCAGATCAAGGCCCTGGCGCAGATCAAGGGGGCGGCGGCACTGGTGAACGGTGAGCTGGGGGTGATCGACGCGGACGTGGCGCAGGCGATCGCCACCGCCGCCGCGCACGTCGCCGAGGGCGGCTACGACGACCAGTTCCCGGTGGACGTGTTCCAGACCGGCTCCGGTACGTCGTCCAACATGAACACCAACGAGGTGATCGCCACCCTCGCGAGCCGCGAGCTGGGCCGCGACGTGCACCCGAACGACCACGTCAACGCGTCGCAGTCCAGCAACGACGTGTTCCCCACCTCGATCCACCTGGCCGCCACGCAGTTCGTGGTGGAGGATCTGATCCCGTCGTTGAAGCAGCTCGCGGGCGCGCTGGAGGAGAAGGCGGCCGAGTTCGAGACGGTGGTCAAGGCCGGGCGTACCCACCTCATGGACGCCACGCCGGTCACGCTCGGGCAGGAGTTCGGCGGCTACGCGGCGCAGGTCCGCTACGGCGTCGAGCGGCTGGAGTCGGCGTTTCCCCGGCTGGCCGAGCTGCCGCTGGGCGGCACCGCCGTGGGCACCGGCATCAACACGCCGCTGGGGTTCGCCGAGCGGGTGATCGGCAAGCTGCGGGAGTCGACCGGGCTGCCGTTGACCGAGGCGCGCAACCACTTCGAGGCGCAGGGCGCCCGGGACGCGCTGGTGGAGACCTCGGGCCAGCTCCGTACCGTCGCGGTCGGTCTCTACAAGATCGCCAACGACGTGCGCTGGATGGGTTCCGGCCCGCGCGCCGGCCTGCGTGAGCTGCGTATCCCCGACCTCCAGCCGGGCTCGTCGATCATGCCGGGCAAGGTGAACCCGGTGGTGGCCGAGGCGATGCGGCAGGTCTGCGCCCAGGTGGTCGGCAACGACGCGGCGGTGGCGTTCGCCGGGTCGCAGGGCGACTTCGAGCTGA
>JAEZCL010000269.1 GCA_023433585.1 Pseudomonadota bacterium | reverse complement strand
GGCAGGCACATCGGCGAACGTCGGCCAGAGGCTGTACTGCTCCTCGTCGTTGATCAGCACGAAGAAGACGCCGTCCTCGTCATCGAATGGGTTGTTGCTCATGGGCTTTCCTCCTGTTGTCGGTCTGTGCTGCGGTGGCGAAAAGGTCGGATCCCAGCACCCGGTCGGACAGCCGGCCCAGGCAGCTGAGATTGGGGAAGCCGGGGCCCTGGGTCAAACCGGCGAGCCCGGGCAGGAACAACTTCGGGTCGACATCGTCGACCGACAGGTCATAGCCGATGGATTCGGCGATGCTGTCGGGTGTCAGCGGTCCGCCCAGTCCGAGCTCCAGCACATCGAGGGCGTCCTGCCGCAGCAGCGGGACGAACCACATGGCGTTGGCACCGGACCCGTCGATCACCAGGTCGAAACCGTGCACCGTCTCCAGCCGCTCGCCGCCGCGCTCGGTCTGCAGCGTGAGGCGGATCCGCTCGTCGCGGGCCACCGCATGCGCCACCCGCCCGCGCAGGTGCCGGATACGGTCATCGGCCAGCAGCGCATCCTGCACCCGCACCGAGAACACCCCGCGGTCGGTGCGGTTCATCGCATCGCGTTTCTCGGCGGGTGTCAGTCCGGCCCAGTGGATCGGATCGGAGTACAGCGAGTTCTCGAAAAAGCCCTCACCGCGGGTGAACAACGTGACCTGCGGTGAGATCACCGTGATGGTCGAAACCCGGTGCCGGAACAGCTCATCGAGCATGGTGCCTGCCGTCTCGCCGCCGCCGATGACGGCGACGCGGTCGGCCGAGATCAACTCGTTCTGGGCGGCACGGTGCCAGAACTGTGCGATCGAGAGCACGCGCGGGTTGCCCGGTAGCAGGGACCGCTCGGCCTGCCCCGGTCCGGTGATCATCAGCGCGTCGGCATGCACGACGCCCTCGCGGGTGCCCAGCTCCCACCGGGTCGCATCGTCGGTGTACTGCAAACCGATCTCGGTGACATCGCCGGTGCGCACCTGCATCCCGATATTGGTCGCCACCCAGGTCAGGTACTGGCTCCATCGCTTGTGCGTCGGTGCAGGCCTGCCGCGGTCGATCCACTCGGCGAATTGACCCGATGAGACGAGATAGGACTGCCAGCTGTGCCGCATCATCCGCTGGTCGAGCTCGGCGTTGCGCCGCGCGACGAGTGCGGACTGGTACGGGAAACCGATGTCCTTCTCCGGTCCGGTACCCAACCGGTGCTGGCCGTCGGTCCAGCCGCCGGCGGCCTGCCAGTTGGCCGCCACCGCGGTGCGCTCGATCGCCACCACCTCGGGGGCGGGCACACCCATCGCCCGCAGCTCGGCGGCCTTGGCCGCCACCGCGATGGCCTTCACCCCGGCGCCGATGACGGCAAGGGTCTTGGTCATGAGATCACCTCGTTCAGTGCTTCCTGCCACAGCGCCTGCAACATCGTGACGTCCTCTGCGGCGACGATGTCGGGCAGTGTGCGCCACTGGGTTCCGAGCACGGGTGCCCCGTCCTTCTCGACGATCAGCACGTTGAGCGTGATCTCGTGGCGGATGGCCAGATTCGGCTCGGGGACTCGGGATACGTCGTTGAGTAATGCGCGGTCGACCGTGAGCGCCGACCGACCGGGCACCTGACGGAGCCGGCCGAGATAGTTGAGCAGTACCTGCGGTTCGCGGTAGCCGCCGAGGCGTTCGGCCGTGTCACTGCGCAGGTATCGCAACAGGGCGTAGTCGATGCCGTCCCCGGGTATGGCGGCCAGTTCGGCGGCCACCCCGGTGGCGTCCTGGGAGGACAACCGCACCGGATAGATGGCGCTGAGCAATCCGACGGTATCGCCGGTGTCGATGTGGCGGTGGTCGTCGGCCAGTCCCTCCGAGACCGTGATATCCGCTCGGCCGTGGGTCTCGATGGCCAGCAGCGGCGTGCCTTCGGCATGCCCGTGCCGGCGCCGCCACGCGGTGATCGTGCGCGCGGTCGCCGCCGCCAGCACCTCGGTCACGCCGACCGGAGCCGCCAGTACCCGCGCGGTGAGCGCCCTGCCCACGAAAGCCATGCTGATGTCGGCATCGGCGGCCCGGTCGGTGTCCGGGCGCACCCGCCTGGCACCGAGATCAGGATCGGGGCCCTCGAGTTGACGTTCCCAGAACTCGCAGGTGTCCAGTTTCAACGCCCGCTCGGCAAGTAGGCTCGACCATCGCCGCAGTGAGGTGTGCTCGCGGACCGGCGCTGGATGGTGATCGGCAGCCAGTGCATGCCAACCGGTTTCGAGTTCACCGAGCACGATCCGCCAGGAGGCCGGATCCATCGCCAGCACGTGCGCGGTCAACACGAGGACCTCGGCGCCGTTTTCGTGGTGCAGCCAGACCGCGTCGAACAGCACACCGCGTTCCGGGTCGAGCCGCGCAATGGCGGAGTCGGTGTGCGTGGCAACGGCGACAGCCAGATCACCGCTCACCCGCACCTCGGTGAGCAGATCCCGCTCGCGCGGCTGTTCGACCAGGCTCATCGTGGCCCGGTCGAGTCGGCATCGGAGCGCTTCGTGACCGTCGAACACATTGCCCAGCAACGTCTCCAGCCGCTCCCGGGTGACATCGGCGGGCAACCGGATCGCCTCGGTCTGCGCCAGTCGACGGGCGTCCCCGTGCGCCAGCAGCCAATGCCCCGCGGGCAGGAGCGGGATCGGTCCGGTGCTCTCGGCGTCGACCGGATCGCCGACGATACCGTCGTCGATGGCACTCGCCAGCTCCCGTACGGTCGCGCATTCCAGCATCAGCCTGGCCCGCACCGCGATTCCGCGCCGCCGCACCGCCTGCACCACCGACAACGCCACGATGCTGTCCAGTCCCAGATCCAGGAAATCGGCGTTGACGTCGACGATCGGGGCATCGAGCAGGTCGCCGAGCACCTCGGCGATCGCGATCTCGGTCTCGGTACTGGGCGGGGCGAACTCCACGGCCACCCCGACACCCCGATCGGCGTCGAGCGCGGCCAGCGCCCGGTCGTCGACCTTGCCATGCGCAGTCAGCGGGATCTCGTCGACATCGATTATGTGATGCGGAACAAGGTATTTGGGCAGCGTCGCGGTCAGCATCCTGCGCAGGTCCGAGCCTGCCACCTCGGACACCACATAGGCCGTCAGCCGCGGACCGCTGCGATGTCTGCGCACCGCGACATGGGCGTGGTGGACCTCGGGGTGGCGGTAGAGCGCGGCCACCACCTCACCGGGCTCCACCCGGAAACCGCGGATCTTGACCTGGTCATCGCTGCGCCCGAGGTACTGCAGCGCACCCGATCCCGGTAGGCGGCGCACCACGTCACCGGTGCGGTACATCCTGCGGCCGGGATGGGTCGGGTCGGCGACGAACCGTGCCGCGGTCTCCCCGGGCCTGCCGAGGTATCCGCGGGTGAGTTGCCCACCGCTGAGGTACAACTCGCCGGCCACACCGTCGGGAACCGCGCGCAACCAGGAATCCAGCACATGGACGGTGCTCGTCGCGGTCGGCCCGCCGATGCACGGTTGCGGGTGGTCGGCGATCGCGGCCACCACGGCCTCGACGGTGGTCTCGGTCGGACCGTAGCAGTTGTGCGCGCGCATCCCGCTGCGCTCACATTCGGTGCGGATGCCCTGCCACGCCGCGGTGTCGATGTTCTCCCCGCCGAGGGCCAGCACTGCCAGCGGCACGGTCGACAGCAGGCCTGCTGCGCGCAACTGGCTGAACATCGACGGGGTGGTGTCGATCATGTCGACGCCGAACCTGCCGATCTCGGCGACCAGCGCCTCGGCGTCCCGTTGCACCGCATCGCTGACGATGTGGACGCAGTGCCCCTCGAAGAGCGCCACCAGCGGCTGCCACGCCGCGTCGAAGGTGAACGACCATGCGTGCGCAATCCGCAGATCGCGACCCAGCCGATCCCGCGCCGGGCGCAGCATCCTGGCCGCGTGGTCGGCACCGTAGGCGAGAACCGCTCGGTGGGTCCCGATGACGCCCTTGGGTTTTCCGGTGGTTCCCGAGGTGAAGACGATGTAGGCGCCCTGACCGGGGCGGACTGCCGCGGCGACCACGTCGGCGGCGAGATCGCCGACACCGGCCAGTAGCGCATCGTCGACGACGAGTTCGGCGCCGATCTGGGAGATGATCTCCTGGACGCGCTGTGACGGCATTCCGGGGTCCAGCGGCACGATCAATCCGCCGGCCTTGAGCACGGCGAGCATCGCCACCACGTAATCGGGTCCACGGCTGAGCAGGATCGCTACGGGCGTCTCGGTGTCCACTCCCCTGCGCTGCAG
>JAEZCL010000061.1 GCA_023433585.1 Pseudomonadota bacterium | reverse complement strand
TGAGCTGTCCATCAGCCTCAGCACCGTCAAGACCCACATCGCCGCCCTGATGCGCAAGCTCAACGCCCGCAACCGCGTCGAGATCGTGATGTGGGCCTACGAGACACGCCGCGTCGGCACCTGACCGACGCCCGCAGGCCCGGGTCGCGGAACCAACGCCGGCCGCTTCGGTGTGAGCTGTCGGCACCAGTTCGACGGCACCACTCGCCCGGATGCCACGGCCTGCGCCCCGAGCGCAACCGCTTCGTCCGGCTGACCGGCGGCGACGAGAGCAAGTCCGAGGTCGAGGCCGCGCTCCCCCGTCACCGCGCGGATCCAGATCGGCCAGTACGGCCCGCGCCACCTGCGGCAAATTCGCCGCCAATCAAGGTCACGAGCAGCTCGCAGCTGGGCAGCCGCAGCATTTCGCTGCCGCAGGTCGATGTGAACCGTGGCCCGCAGCACCGCCAACCAACCGCCGGCAACCAACAGCCGACGCTGTTGAGCAACTGTTACCCGTCAGTGCAGCAACCGCACCACATAGGAGAGGTGCCGTCGCACCAACGGCAACAGATCCGCCGGGGCCATCGTCGGATAGGAGCTGGCGAGGTCGTCGACGCCCTGCTCGATCCGTTCGAGCATGTCGTTGCTGACATCACTGGCGGCGACTCTCGCCCGCAACTCGCCTGCCTCGGCCGCCTGGTCGATCGGCACATCGACCAGCCGGCGAGCACTCCCCCGGCGTCAAGGATCCGGTCCAGGTGGCGGGCTGTGTCGACCGTCGGAGCTTCGAGCCCTGCCTCCAACTTTGTGGAGATGGCTCTTGCTCCGGTGAGCGAGTTGCCCGAGAGACCGAAGCGACAGGCCACGCCGCTCCCGGCTCAAGGGGCCTGGCGAATCAGCCGGCCGCCACCCCATCGACGGTACCTAGACTCTTCACACGTGGATCTCCCATGCTCCTCACTTCTCGGTGAAGTGGCCTTGGACCTACCCCGGTCGACCTCGGGACTCGTCACCGGTTCACCTCACTGACGCAGTGTGACGCGCGGGGCGGGGCGTGAGGTTCGGCCCGGCTGACTTTCCGCCCCGGCGCCGTGGGCAGCCGGGGTGGTCGCTTCATCCGTAATCGCGACGGCGACAGGTGCGGGCGGCACCTGCGCCGGGATGAAGACCTCGTCCACCTGGTCGAACTTCCAGCGGAACAGCGCTCGCCCGGCGACCGCGTCGAGTAGTGAAGGGCGGGCCGGCCCACAGCCAGTCCCGATGACCTCAGGCCGGCTCGTCCGGGAACCAGCCGGCCCGGCCGAGGGCACCCGGCAGGCTGGCCTTGCCGAGCCGGTCACCGATCCAGGCCGCCGTCTCGATCACCGCACGCGGGTCGAGGCCGGTCTGGTGGCCGGAGCGGTGCAGGGCGTAGACCAGGTCCTCCGTGGCGACGTTGCCGGTGGCCGCCGGGGCGAAGGGGCAGCCACCGATGCCGCCGACGCTCGCGTCGAGCACGCTCACGCCGGCCTCGACAGCAGCCAGAGCGTTGGCGATTGCGGTGTTACGGGTGTCATGCAGGTGCAGGCGCAGCGGTACGCCCGGCGCGGCCGCGCCGGCTGCGGCCACCAGGTGCCGCACCTGGGCGGGCACTCCCACACCGATGGTGTCGGCCAGAGCGATCTCGTCCGGCTCGCCCTCAGCGAGCCGGGCGACGAGCTCACCGACCGTCGACGGGGCGACGTCGCCCTCGAAAGGGCAGCCGAACGCCGCAGCGACGGTGACGCTGGCCCGACGGCCGGCGGCGTGGGCGGCTGCGGCAATGTCGGACCAGGCCTGGACCATGGTGTCGACCGAGGCGCCCTGGTTTCGCCGGCTGAACGTCTCGGTGGCGACCACGACGCAGTTCACCTCGTCCACCCCGGCGGCGAGGGCACGGTCGAGCCCGCGTCGGTTGAGCACCAGACCGATGTACGATACGTCGCTGCGGCGCGGCACCTCGGCCATGACGGCTTCCGCGTCGGCCATCTGGGGCACCCGGTCGGCGCGGACGAACGACACCGCCTCGATCCGCCGCGCTCCGGCCTCGACGCAGCGCCGGATCAGCTCGATCTTGCTCGCTGTCGGGAGGACCTCGGACTCGTTCTGCAACCCGTCCCGGGGGGACACTTCCACCACGCGCACCATCATCTGTATACAATCTCAGAGCGGCAGGCGGTCGGCAAGGTACCGGTCGCGACATCGCTTCAGACCACGGAGGCACGGGTGACCAATGCCGGGCAGGACGCCTACGAGGCGTTGCGGAGCGCGATCCTGAACGGATCCATCCGCCCGGGGGAGCGGCTGGGCGAGGTGGAGTTGTCCTCGCAGTTCGGGGTGAGCCGGACCCCGATCCGGGAGGCCCTGCGCCGGCTCACCGCCGAGGGCCTGGTCGTCTTTCAGCCCAACCGGGGGGCCCGGGTGGCCGAGTGGTCGCTCAGCGATCTGGAGGACACCTACGAGATCCGGGCCCGGCTGGAGAGCTACGGCGCGGCCCTGGCCGCCCAGCGCATCGACGCCGACTGCCTGCCGAGGCTGAGCCTGCTCTGCGACGAGATGGATCAGCGGGCGCAGCGGATGACCCCGCAGGATCTGGACGACATCGCCGACCTCAACGCCGAACTGCACGGTCTGGTCATCGGCGCTGCCGACAGCCCTCGACTGACCTCCCTGCTCTCGGCGGTGGTGGAGGTCCCCCTCGTGGTTCGGGCGTTCCGCCTCTACACCCCGGAAGCGCTGGCCCGCAGCATGGCCCACCACCGTGACCTGGTGGCAGCCCTCCGCGCCCGCGACGCCGAATGGGCGTCGAGCACGATGCGCGCGCACGTGCTGGCCGCCCGGCGAGTGCTGCTGGACGCCATGTCCGACAACCCGGATCTCTGAGCGCTCGGGGCGCGCCGTTCCGGCCGCGGGGCCGCCC
>JAEZCL010000031.1 GCA_023433585.1 Pseudomonadota bacterium | reverse complement strand
ATCCTGGAGACCGGCGTCCCGCCCGAGGCGCTGCGCGACGACTACGACGACTATCCGGCTCGTTTTCGCGCCCTGCTGGGCGACGGCGTGCCGACGACGCGCTTCGACGTGCAGGCCGGGCGCCTGCCGGACGATCCCGCCGCCTTCGAGGACTGGTGGGTGGATCAGGACTTCCCCGAGGGCGATCATGTCGCCATGCTGGGCCGCTTCCTTCCCCGGATTGACTGATGAGCCGCATCGCCATTCTCGAGACCGGCGTCCCGCCCGAGGCGCTGCGCGACGACTACGACGACTATCCCGCGCGCTTTCGCACCCTCTTGGGCGACGGCGTGCCCACCACGCGGTTCAACGTGCAGGAAGGACGCCTGCCTGACGATCCCTCAGCCTTCGAGGGCGTCGTGGTCACCGGATCGGCCGCCGGGGTCTATGAGGATCATTTCTGGATTCCCCGCCTGATCGACTGGCTTCAGGCCGCGCGGGGGCGCACCCGCATCCTGGGCATCTGCTTCGGCCATCAGGCCATGGCCCAGGCGTTCGGCGGGCGTGTCGAGAAGTCGGATCGGGGCTGGGGCGTCGGCCTGCACCGCTATGACATCCTGGGGCATGAGCCCTGGATGTTTCCCAAAGCCGACAGCGTGGCCATTCCCGTGTCGCACCAGGATCAGGTGGTGGCGGTCTCGCCCGACGCCCGGGTGATCGCCGCCTGCGCCTTCACGCCTCATGCGGGCCTGGCCTGGGGCGCCGACGCCGTGTCGTTCCAGTGCCACCCGGAATTCCAGCCCGCCTACGCCGCCGCCCTGGTGGAACTCCGGCGCGGCCGCATCCCCGATGCGGTGGCCGACGAAGCGATCACCAGTCTTCGGCGGCCCAATGACCGCGCCCTGATGACCGCCTGGATCCGCGCCTTCCTGCTGGGCACGCCGCCCCCGACCGAGGCGGGCGGCAGCGGGATTTAAGGCCACTTCACCTCGGGCGGCATGGAGCTAAGGATCGAGTCCACATTGCCGCCGGTCTTCAGGCCGAAGGTGGTTCCCCGGTCATAGAGCAGGTTGAATTCCACGTATCGCCCGCGCCTTATCAGCTGTTCTTCACGTTCTGCATCCGACCACGGTTCGTCCATGCGGCCGCGCACCAGACGCGGATAGATGTCCAGGAACGCCAGTCCCACGTCGCGGGTGAAGGCGAAGTCCCGCTCCCAGTCGCCGCTGTCGTGATGGTCATAGAATATGCCTCCGATCCCGCGCGGCTCGTTGCGGTGGGGCAGGAAGAAATACTCGTCGCACCAGGCCTTGTATTTCGCATGCCAGGCCGGGTCGTGGGCGTCGCAGGCCGCCTTCATGGCCGCGTGGAATTCGACCGCGTCGGGAAAATCCTGTTCGCGCTGGAACGCCAGCAGGGGCGTCAGGTCCGCGCCGCCGCCGAACCAGCTTTTCGTCGTGGCGATGAAGCGGGTGTTCATGTGCACCGCCGGGACGCGCGGGCTTCTCATATGGGCGATCAGGCTGATGCCCGTAGCGAAGAAGCGCGGGTCCTGCTCTGCGCCCGGAACCTGTTTCGCATAGTCGGCCGGGAATTCGCCGTGGACGGTGGAGACATGCACCCCCACCTTCTCGAACAGGCGGCCGTGCATCATGCCCATGACGCCGCCACCGCCGCCCTCACGCGTCCACGCAGTGCGCGTGAACCGGCCCGGATCGCCGGGATACAGGTCGCCGGGCGCGTCGTCCTCCAGCGCCTCGAAAGCGGCGCAGATGCGGTCGCGCAATTCCTCGAACCAGGCGCGGGCGCGGGCCTTGCGGTCATCCAGGGCGGGGTCGGTCGCATGGGTCATGCGGTGATTGAAACCACGGTTGCGCGCTGCGCAACAGGCCAGGCGGCCACGGGCGCTTGTGTCGCACGGCCAAGGCGCCCACTGTGGCCGGGTCAGATCAGGGGAGTCGCCTCATGAACCGTTTCGCCGTCGCCGCCGTTCTCAGCCTCGTCATGGCCGCGCCCGCCGCATCCCAGACGCCCGAACAGGCGCGCGCGATCCTTGAAGCCACGCCCCTGATCGACGGGCACAACGACCTGCCCTGGGCGTTGCGCCAGAGGTTCGGTTCGGACATCCATGGCGTGGACCTGACGGCGGATCAGTCGGGCCTGACGCCGCCGCTGCACACCGACATTCCGCGCCTGCGCGCAGGCGGCGTGGGGGCCCAGTTCTGGTCGGTCTATGTGCCCGCGAGCCTGGAGCCGCTGGAGGCGGCGCGCGCCACCTTCGAACAGATCGATGTGGTCAACCGGATGCTGGCTGCGCACCCGGACGCCTTCGCGTTCGCCGCCACCGCCGACGACGTGGAGCGCATCCACCGCGAGGGCCGCATCGCCTCGCTGATCGGCATCGAGGGCGGCTATTCCATCGCCGACTCCATGGGCCTGCTGCGCCAGTTCTTCGACGCGGGGGTGCGCTACATGACCCTGACCCACTCCACCAGCACCAGCTGGGCCGATTCCGGCACCGACGCGCCCCGGCACGACGGCCTGTCGCCCTTCGGGGAAGAGGTGGTGCGCGAGATGAACCGCCTGGGCATGCTGGTGGACCTCAGCCATGTGTCCGAGGCGACCATGCTGGACGCCATCCGCGTGTCAGAGGCGCCGGTGATCTTCTCCCATTCGTCCGCCCGCGCCGTGACCGACCATCCCCGAAACGTGCCCGACAGCGTCCTGCGCCTGATGCCCGAGGACGGCGGCGTGGTCATGGTCACCTTCGTGCCGGGCTTCGTGTCCGAGGCGGTGCGCGCCCATGGCGCTGCGGCGGCGGCCGAGCGCGCGCGGCTGCAATCCCTGCATCCCGGCGACCCGGACGCGGTGACGGCCGGGCTGGCGGCCTGGCGGGCGGCCAATCCTGCGCCGACCGCGACTCTGTCGGACGTGGCGGACCACATCGAGCATGTGCGCGACGTGGCCGGGATCGACCATGTGGGCCTGGGCGGCGACTTCGACGGTGTCGGCGCCCTTCCCGAGGGCCTGACGGGGGTCGAGACCTATCCGGCCCTGCTGGCGGAACTGATGCGCCGCGGCTGGAGCGAGGCGGACATCCGCAAGCTGGCGGGCGAGAACGTGCTGCGGGCCATGCGCGCGGCCGAGGCGACGGCCCGGCGCCTGGCGGACCGCCCGCCGTCGCTGGCGCGCGTCGAGGATTAGGGCGGATCGACATTCACGTTGCATTCCCACCCGTCATTCCGGGGCTTCGCGCAGCGAAGAACCCGGAACCCAGGGGATTTGCACAGACGGTCAGGTGACTTTCCCGTCGCCGAGCCCGGTCCCCTGGGTTCCGGGTTCGCTCTTCGAGCGCCCCGGAATGACGGGTAAAGGCTGAAAGCTGATTGAACCTAGCCCCGCTCGGGGTCACCGTCCCGGAACCGCCATTTGCAGACCAGCGCCGTCGCCGCCAGCATCAGCGACACGGCGTTCGCCGCCACCAGAGGCCAGGCGTCCAGCATCACGCCGTAGACCGTCCACAGCGAGAAGGCGCTGACGGTCAGGGCGTACATGCGCAGGGACACCGAGGACGCATCCCGCTCGCGGATGATCTTCACGATCTGCGGCACGAAGCTGACGATGGTGCACAGCGCCGCGCCGACCCCCACGGCGTTGGCCAGGATCTGGGCGTTCACGCGGCCTTCGCCTTGCCCGCCGGTTTCGCCGCCGCCTTGGCGAAGCGGATGAACAGCTTTTCCATGAACGCCGTAACGGCGCCGGTTCAGGCCGGTTCCTGAAGCGCGGCGCGGGCCAGCCGCAGGAAGCCCGCCACGTCCACCGTCTCGGCCCGGGCGTCCGGATCGACCCCGGCCGCCGCGCACAGGGCCGTCCCGCCGACGGGCTTCAGGCTGGAGCGCAGCATCTTGCGCCGCTGGCCGAAGGCGGCGGCCGTCACCTGCTCCAGCCGCTTCAGCACGGCCGGTTCAGGCCGGTCGGCGCGGGGCGTCAGGTGCACCACCGCCGAGGCCACCCTGGGCGGCGGGGTGAAGGCGCGGGCGGGCAGGTCCATGACCAGGCGGGCCTCGCACACCGCCTGACTGATGACCGACAGGCGGCCATAGGCGTCCTCGCCCACGTCGGCGGCGACCCGCTGGGCCACCTCCTTCTGGAACATCAGGGTCAGGGCGTGGGGCGTCCACGGCCCGGTCAGCCACTTGATGAGCAGCGGCGTGCCGACGTTGTAGGGCAGGTTCGACACCAGGTGCGCCGGGCCGTCGACCAGCTCGGCCTCCTTCACTTTCAGGGCGTCCGCCTGAACGATCCGCAGCCGCCCCGACCCGTCGTCCAGTTCGGACAGGAGGGGGATGAAGCGGGGGTCCTTCTCGACCAGCACCACCGGGCCCGCGTCGCTTTCCAGCAGGGCGCGGGTCAGGCCGCCGGGGCCGGGACCGACCTCGATCACCGCGCGCCCCTCAAACGGCCCGGCCAGGCGCACGATCTTTCGGGTGACGTTCAGGTCCAGCAGGAAATGCTGGCCGAAGCTCTTCTTGGCCGACAGCCCGTGGGCGTCCAGCGTCTCGCGCAGCGACGGCAGGTCGCTCATCGACCCGCCCGCGCCGCCGCCATCTCGGCCGCCAGGCGCACGGCGGCGATCAGGCTGTCGGGCCGCGCCACGCCCTGTCCGGCGATGTCGAAACCTGTCCCATGGTCCGGCGAGGTGCGGATGATCGGCAGACCCAGGGTGGCGTTGACCCCGCCCCAGAAGTCCAGCGTCTTGACCGGGATCAGGGCCTGGTCGTGGTACATGCACACCGCCGCGTCATAGTCCTTGCGCGCCTCGTCGTGGAACAGGGTGTCGGCGGGCAGGGGGTCGGTGATGTCGATCCCCTCGGCGCGCAGGGCCTCGGCCGCCGGGATCAGGATCTCGATCTCCTGCAGGCCCAGCGCCCCGCCTTCGCCCGCGTGGGGGTTCAGCGCCGCCATGGCCAGGCGCGGCCGGGCAATGCCGAGGTCGCGCTTCAGGCATTCATGCACCACGCGCGCCGTGCGCCGGATGCGGGCGTCGGTGACCAGTTCGGGCGCTTCGTCCAGGGGCACGTGGATGGTGACCAGGCAGGCGCGCAGATCCTTCGCCGTCAGCATCATCACCGGCCCGCGCGTGCCGGAATAGGCGCTGTCGGCGGTCAGTTCGGCGATGAATTCGGTATGGCCCGGAAAGCGGAACCCGGCAGCGTACAGCGGCGCCTTGGCGATGGGCGCGGTGACCAGGCCGGAGACCTCGCCCTGGAGCGCCAGGTTGACTGCGATCTCGATCCAGTCGGCCACGGCGCCGGCGTTGGCGGGATCGGGGCGGCCGGGATGGACCGGCGCCGGCGCCGGACGGTCCAGCACGGGCAGGGCGTCGCCGAACCGCCGCGCGGCGTCCGCCGGGTCTTCGACGGCAACCAGGGGAACGCCGTCCAGAAGCCGGGCGTCGCCGACCGCGATGAAGGATGCGTCCGGCTCATGCCGCAGGACGGACCAGGCCCTGGTGATGATCTCGGGGCCGACGCCCGCGGGTTCGCCCAGGGTGAGGGCCAGGGGCGCGCGCATGGCCGTGGCCGACGCCCCCGTCACGGCTCAGCCCTTGAAGTCGATGTGGGCGTCTTCGCGCAGGTCGCGGATGTAGCGACGCGCCAGCATGCTCATTTGCTGACCCCGCAGGCGCATTTCGACTTCCTCGAAGCTGGGGGCGTTGGGACCGCCGACCCGACGGCCGCAGACCGCCAGCAGGTGAAGGCCCAGCGGCGTGCGGACGGGCGCGCTGATGCTGCCGACCTCGGCGGAACGCGCCACCTGCTGGAATTGGGGGGCCAGATCGGCCACGTCCGATTCGCCCAGGTCGGCGCCCAGCAGGTCGGCCTCCTGGCGCGACCGTTCGATGATGTTGTCGCACGTCAGCTCGCCCCTGAGGGCGTTGAGGCGCTGGGTGGTCGCGGCGATCACCTCGTCCGAGGCGTTCTGGTCCGCCTCGATCATCACCTGTCGCAGGGTCACCATGCTGGTGGACGAACCGTCGCGCTTGTCGCGCAGATAGAGGATGTAAACCCCGCCCTCGACCGGGATCGGGCGCGACAGCTGGCCCGGCTGCATGTTGTCCAGGGCGTTCTGGAGAGCGGCGGGCACGTCGCCCTGGATCAGCCAGCCGGCGTCGCCGCCGTTGGCGGCCGAGGGGGCGCTGGAGAATTGCTGGGCCACCGCCATGAAGGGCGCGCCCTGAATGATCTGCTGCACCAGTTGGCCGGCGCCGTTCATGGCCGCCTGCTGGCCGCCGACCCGCGTGGCGTCGATGAAGATCTCGCCCACCAGATACTGCGGCCGGCCCGAGGATTCGGTGATGCGCTGAACCGTCTGCTCGATCTGGTTGCGGCCGACGCGCGCGCGATTGCGGAAACGCTCTCTCACCAGGATCTCCCAGCTCGTCTGGGCGCGGACCTGCTGGCGCACGGTTTCGGGGCGCACGCCCATCTCAGCCAGATAGGCGAGGTAGGTTTCGGTCGTGATGCCCACCGACTGGGCGATCTGGGCGATTTCGGCGGTCACTTCCTCTTCGGGCAGGGCGAATTCGAAGCGCGCCAGCTCCTGCATCTGGAGCTTTTCATCGATCAGGGCGTTCAGCGCCTGCCGCTGGATGGCCGGCAGGGTCTCCGGCGTGGGCTGGACCTGGGTCATGGCGATCAGCAGCAGCATGCGCTGACGCAGTTCGAAGCTGGTGATCGGCTGATCGTTGACCAGCACGACCAGGCCCTCGGCCAGATCGAACTGGGGCGCCTGGGCCGGGCGCTGCGGCGCCTGTTCGGCGGCGGGGTCCAGCTG
>JAEZCL010000195.1 GCA_023433585.1 Pseudomonadota bacterium | reverse complement strand
GGCCGGCGCGTCCCTGCGCCGCCGGGCGCTGGGCAGGCTGCCGGGATCGCTGAGGCGGGCGGTGCGCGAGGACGGCGCCCATGCCGGCCGCTCGCCCCAGGCCGGGCTTGAGCTTCTGCTGGACCTGCTGACGCTGGAGGACGCACTGCTGCAGCTGGGCGAGGCGCCGCCGCCCGAACTGGCGCTGGCGGCGGGCCGACTGACCATCGGGCTTCGCACCCTGACCCTGCCGGACGGCCGCCTGGCGTCGTTCCAGGGCGGGGCCGCCCTGGATCCGGCCCTGGTCGCCGCCGCCCGCGCCCATGACGAGGACGATCCGGGCCCGGTCGAGGGGCCGGGGCCGGGCGGCTACGCCCGGGTGCATTCGCCGCTGGTGACCCTGGTGGTCGACGCGGCGGCGCCGGCGACGGGGCCTTGGAGCACGGCCGCCTGCGCCCAGGCCGGGGCGCTGGAGATCATCTGCGGCCGCGATCGGATCATCACGAATTGCGGCTGGACGCCGCGTGTCCACGAGCGCCAGGCGTTGCGCCTGACGCCGGCCGGCTCGACCCTGGCGCTGGGCGACGGCTCGATGGGCGAGCCCCTGGCCGGATGGAAGGCGGGCCTCCTGGGGCCCCGGCTGATCGGCCATCCCATCCATGTGGAGGTCGAGCATCGCGCCGCCGAGGGCGCGGTCTGGCTGGAGGTCGAGCACGACGGCTGGAGTCCGCGCTACGGCCTGAAGCACCAGCGGCGGCTTTATCTAGATCAGCGTCTGGACGAGCTCCGGGCCGAAGAGCGGCTGCATCCGTGCGAGCGGCGCCCGGACGCCGCGCGTCCCCTGGCGGCGCCCTACGCCGTGCGCTTCCACCTGGAGCCGGGGGTGCAGGCGTCCCTGGCGCGGGACAAGCGCAGCATCCTGCTGCGCGGCGCCTCGGGCCGGGGCTGGTGGTTCCGCAGCGACGCCCCGGACGTGGACATCGAGCCCTCCATCCATGTGGTCGACGGCCTGACGCGGCGGTCGCTGCAGCTGGTCCTGCGCGGCTCGGCCCGCACGGACAACGAGACGAAGATCCGCTGGAAGCTGAGCCCGGCGGGCGCCAGCGGCGATCCCGTCTGATCGGATCGGTCCCGGATCGACCCCTGAACGCGCCGGGCGGTGGCGGAACGGGGCCGCGCATGTTAACGGGCGCCCGTTCGAACCCTCCCCATCCGCCGCCCGCCAGAACGGACTCCCCATGCCCGCCGCGCCCGACTTTCCGCCCGCCCCCGACGCCGTGAAACCCGTCCGGGCGCTGATCTCCCTGTCCGACAAGTCGGGGCTCGAGGACGTGGCCCGGGCGCTGGACGCCCTGGGGGTGGAGCTGGTCTCCACCGGCGGCACTCGCGCGGCGATCCAGAAGGCGGGCCTGCCGGTCCGGGACGTGGCCGATCTGACCGGCTTTCCCGAGATGATGGACGGCCGGGTCAAGACGCTGCACCCGGTGGTTCACGGCGGCCTTCTGGGCGTGCGCGACGCGCCCGGGCACGCCGAGGCCATGCGGGAACACGGCATCGGGCCGATCGACCTGGCGTGGATCGATCTCTATCCGTTCGAGGCGACCATCGCGGGCGGCGGCGACTTCGCCGGCGCGGTGGAGAATATCGACATCGGCGGCCCGGCCATGATCCGTTCGGCGGCCAAGAACCACGGCTATGTGACGGTCTGCGTGGACCGGGAATCGGTGGACGAGGCCATCGCGGCGCTGAAGGCCGACGGCGTCACCACCCTGGCCCTGAGGAAGCGGCTGGCGGCGCGCGCCTTCGCCCGCACGGCGGCCTATGACGCGGCGGTGTCGGGCTGGTTCGCCGGGCAGGTTCAGGACACGGCGCCGGCGCGCAAGGCCATCGCCGGGACCCTGGCCCAGACCCTGCGCTACGGCGAGAACCCGCACCAGTCCGGCGCCTTCTACCGCACCTCGGAAAGCCGCCCCGGCGTGGCCAATGCGGCCCAGCTTCAGGGCAAGGAACTGGGCTACAACAACATCGCCGACGCGGACGCCGCCTATGAGCTGGTCGCCGAGTTCGCCGAACCGGCCTGCGTCATCGTCAAGCACGCCAATCCGTGCGGCGTGGCCGTCGGCCGCGATCTGTCGGACGCCTACGCCCGGGCGCTGGAATGCGACGCCGTGTCGGCCTTCGGCGGGGTGGTGGCGGTCAACCGGCCCCTGAGCGAAGCCGATGCGAAGCGGATCACCGAGATCTTCACCGAAGTGGGCATCGCGCCCGGCGCCGATGAGGCCGCCAGGGCCGTGTTCGCGGCCAAGAAGAACCTGCGCCTGCTGCTCACCGACGGCCTGCCCGATCCGATGCAGCCGGGCCAGGTGTTCCGCTCGGTGGCGGGCGGCCTGCTGATCCAGTCGCGCGATCTGGCCCGGATCACCCCGGCGGACCTGAAGATCGTCACCCGGCGCCAGCCGACGGATGCGGAGGTGCGCGACATGTTGTTCGCCTTCACCGTCGCCAAGCACGTCAAGTCCAACGCCATCGTCTACGCCAGGGACGGGCAGACGGCAGGCATCGGGGCGGGCCAGATGAACCGCCGCGATTCCGCCCGCATCGCCGCCATCCGGGCGAAGGAGGCGGGCGAGGCGAAGGGGCTGGATCATTCACTGGCCCAAGGGTCGGCCTGTGCGTCCGAGGCCTTCTTCCCGTTCGCGGACGGCCTGCTGGAAGCGGTGGCGGCGGGCGCCACCTCGGTGATCCAGCCGGGCGGCTCCATCCGCGACGACGAGGTGATCGCCGCCGCCGATGAGAAGGGGATCGCCATGGCCTTCACGGGAGTGCGGGTCTTCCGGCACTAGGTTGAGAACCTATACAAGCTACTGATTTCATTGGCACGAACTCATACTCTTCCGTCATCGCCGGGCTTGTCCCGGCGATCCATACGCGCTGACAGGACAGGGCTCGCAC
>JAEZCL010000181.1 GCA_023433585.1 Pseudomonadota bacterium | reverse complement strand
GAGCCGTTGCAGGTGGGCGTAGATGTCGGCGCGGATGGCCGCCTCCATGCCCACCGAGGACGACGACTGGGTCCAGCGGCGGATGAAGATGAGAACCGCCTCGGCCAGCCCGAGCAGCAGCGCGAGGCCGCCGAGGCGCAGCAGCCCGGCCTCGTCGTGCCGGGCCACCGGCCCGTCGACCACCCGTTGCACCACCAGCGGAACGGCGAGGCTCGCCGCGGTGGCCGCGAGCGCCGCCACCAGCAGCCAGGCGAACTCCGTCGCGTACGGGCGCAGGTAGGGCCGCAGCCGCCAGAGGTTGCGCAGCGGCTTGGACCGGGCGTCGTCTTGCGCCGCGGGGTTGCCGTCGCTGGGCGCGGGCACTACCCGACGGTAGCCGCCGGGGGTGACGTTTCCGCTGTCAGCTAGCCGTCACCCGTCCCTCATGCCCGAGAAGCCACTTCTTCACGGGCAGGCCCCAGCGGTAGCCGCCGAGCGTGCCGTCGGTGCGCAGCACGCGGTGACAGGGCACGATGAGCGCTGCCGCGTTGCGCGCGCATGCCGCCGCGGCGGCGCGGACCGCGGCGGGGCGTCCGGCCAGTGCGGCGAACCCGGTGTAGGTGACCGGGTCGCCGGGCTTGATGTCGCGCAGCACCTGCCAGGCGTGCGTCAGGAAGAGCCCGCCGCTGTGCTGCTCCACCGGGATCGCGTCGATCGCGGCGAGGTCTCCGTCCAGGTAGGCCCGGACGGCGGCGGTGACCGGACCGAGGTCGGCCCGTTCCCGCAGGTCACCACGGAGGCTCGGGTGGGTCAACGGCGCCAGGGCCGCCGGGTCGGGCGTGAAGCCGGCCGCGCGTACCGCGCCGTCGGGGCCGGCGAGCACGCTCAACGGGCCGACCGGTGTGTCGATGACGGTGCTGTCCACAGTGCTCATGCTGCTCTCCAGAGTCGGATCGTCGCGTAGGACCGCCAGGGGCGCCAGCGTTCGGCGTACGCGAGCAGGGTCTTGGGGGTGTCGGGCAGGCCGAGCGCGGTTGCGCCGCGGCGTACGCCCAGGTCGGTGGTGAGGGCGACGTCGGGGTCGCCGAGTGCGCGCATGGCCAGGTAGCCGGTGGTCCACGGGCCGACGCCGGGCACCGCGGCAAGGAGCCGGACCGTCTCCTCCCGGTCGCCTCCGGGTTCCAGGTCCAGCGTCCCGTCGGTGACGGCGCGGGCCAGCGCCCGGATCGTCTCCCGGCGGGCGGCCGGCATCCGGAACGCCGGGTCCGGCGCCGCGAGCACGTCGGCGGGACCCGGGAACGCCACCAGGCCGTCGGCCGGGTCGTCGGTGCCCGAACCGCTCGCCGACCGGACGGCGGAGAGCAGGCGGGTGAGCGTGGTCCGCGCCGAGGTCAGCGAGACCTGCTGGGTCACGACGGCGCGGACGGCCAGCTCGAAGCCGTCGACCGCGTGCGGAAGCCGGACGCCCGGCTCGGCGACGACCGCCGGGGCCAGCGCCGGGTCGGCGGCCAGGGTGGCGTCCACCGCGACCGGGTCGGCGTCCAGGTCGAGCAGGCGGCGGCAGCGGGCCACCGCGGGAGCCAGGTCACGCATGTCGGCCAGCCGCAACGTGGCGTCGATGTGGCCGTCGGACGGGGTCAGCGCCACCGTGCCGGGACCGTGCGGCAGGCGCAGCCCCCGGTGGTAGGTGCCGTCGCGGACCACCTCGACGCCGGGCAGCGCGCGCAGCGAGAGGAAGTCCAGCAGCGCGCCCGCGTGCAGCGGTGGCCGGTATGCCAGCCGCAGCGAGAGCGTGCCCGCGCCGGTGGCCGAGGCCGGACCGCGTCGCCCGGCGCGCAGCTCGGACGGGGTGCCGCCGTAGACCTCACGGACCGTCTCGTTGAACTGCCGGACGCTGCCGAACCCGGCGGCGAAGGCCACCTCGGCCAGGCCGAGGCCGGTGGTCTCGATCAGGATCCGGGCGGTCTGCGCGCGCTGTGCCCGGGCCAGCGCCAGCGGGCCGGCGCCCAGCTCGGCCTGGAGCAGCCGGTGCAGGTGCCGCTCGGTGTAGCCGAGCCGGCCGGCCAGCCCGGGCACCCCGTCGCGGTCGACCACGCCGTCGGCGATCAGCCGCATGGCGCGGCCGACCAGGTCGGCCCGGACGTCCCACTGCGGGGAGCCCGGCGCCGCGTCCGGCCGGCACCGGCGGCACGCCCGCAGCCCGGCTCCCTGCGCGGCGGCGGCCGACGGGAAGAAGCGGACATTTTGCCGCTTGGGTGTCATCGCCGGACAGGACGGCCGGCAGTAGATCCCGGTCGACGTCACGCCGGTGTAGAACCAGCCGTCGAACCGCGGATCGCGGCTGTCGACGGCCCGGTAACACCGCTCAAAGTCCAGCTCCATGCCCCCGATCCTGCCCCCCGCCCCGCCGGCGTGGCTGGCGGTATTCGGACATGACGTGTGGCAGTCGCGCCAGCTCGGGGAGGTGGCGGTATCGCCGGTTCCCGGATGCCGCCACCTCGGCGGAATGGTGTGGATCATGCCCGGCGGACCCGAGAAAGTGTCGTAAGTGGTCGGTACGGTCCCGCCACCAACTCAAGAAAAGGTGCGGGGCATGGCGAGCGTGGCCGGGCGGGGTGTCCGCTGATGCGATCGGGGCGGGCACCGTTGGACGCCGCGGTGGTGCAGGGCTTCTACGAGCGGATGAGGATGGTGGCGCCGGCCGCGTACGGCGCGATCGAGCGCGACCGGGCCGGTGACGCCGGTCGCCCCTTCCCCGACACCGCCTGCGGCCGGCTGGCCGGCTCGCTCGACCCGGACGGGCTGCGCGCGCTCGGCATGTGGGCGCACCACTGGTGCATGCGCTTCTACGACGACGACACCCGCGTCGGCCTGCGGCTGGTCCGGGAGATCGCCGCCCGGTCCGGCCTGGGCTGGACCGCCGACGAGGTGCGGTGGCTGCTCGACCGGTCGTACGAGGCCGGGCC
>JAEZCL010000173.1 GCA_023433585.1 Pseudomonadota bacterium | reverse complement strand
CGCCGTCAATATCGAGCTGGTCTTCAGCCGCCCCGAGCCCACCCAGGCGGGGACGCGCGGCGCCGCGCGGCTGATGATGGACATGGGCTATGCGCCGCTAATGGAGGTCTGTCTGCCCAATGGGCGGCGCGCCGACGTCATGGCCCTGGGCCCACGCGGCGAGATCGCCATCTGCGAGGTCAAGTCCGGCGTCGAGGATTACCGGGTCGATCGCAAGTGGCATGAGTACGGCCCGTTCTGCGACGCCTTCTATTTCGCCGTGGCGCCCGAGTTCCCCGACGGAATCCTGCCCGACGAACCGGGCCTGATCGTCGCCGACGGCTTCGGCGGCGCGGTGGTGCGCGAGGCTCCGCTCACCCCCCTGGCGCCGGCGCGCAGGAAGGCGCTGACCCTGGCCTTCGCGCGGCTGGGGGCGATGCGGACGTTGAGGGAGTGATTAGTGGTTAGTGATGAGTGGTTAGTGGGTTTTCGTGCGACGGAAACGAACTGGGTCCACTCCCAATCACTAACCACTAATCACTAACCACTAAGCACCTACCTCGGCGCGCGCTTGGCCAAAATCCGCTGCAATGTCCGCCGATGCATGCCCAGGCGGCGGGCGGTTTCCGAGACATTGTGGTCGCACAGCTCATAGACCCGCTGGATGTGCTCCCAGCGCACTCGGTCGGCGGACATGGGGTTGTCGGGCGGCTCGGGCGCGTCGCCCTGCTCGCTCATCAGGGCCTTGACCACGTCGTCGGCGTCGGCGGGCTTGGAGAGATAGTCCACCGCCCCGGCCTTGACCGCCGCCACGGCGGTGGCGATGGCGCCGTAGCCGGTCAGCATGACGATGCGGGCGTCGTCGCGCCGGGCGCGGATGGCCTCGACGATCTTGAGCCCGTTGCCGTCCTCAAGCCGCATGTCCAGCACCGCGAAGGCGGGGGCGGCGCTGCGCAGCGCCTCGCCGGCCTCGGCGATGGAGCTGGCCGTCGTCACCTGAAAACCGCGCGATTCCAGCGCCCGGCCCAGGCGGGTCCGCAGAGCCTGGTCGTCGTCCAGCAGCAGCAGGGACTTGTCCTCGAGGGCGGTGATGCGGTCTTCCAGGCTGGCCATGTCGTGCGTTCTCCTCGCATCCTCAAGTCGGACCATACGCCGCCGAGGTCAAGCCGGATCGGTTTCCAGCGCCGTGCGGGGCCAGCGCACCGAGACGCGCGCCCCCCCTTGCGGCCCCGCGCCCGCCGACACCCGCGCGCCGGTGCGCTCCAGAAGGGTACGGGCGATGAAGAAGCCCAACCCCATACCGCCCCCCACGCCCGCGCCCGGGTTCTTTTCGCCCTTCGCGCCCTTCCCGCCCTTGCGGGCGCGGCCGAGCGGACGGCTGGTGACATAGGGCTCGCCCAGGCGGGCCAGAATGTCGGGGGCGAAGCCCGGCCCGTCGTCGCTGACGGTCACCTCCACATGGCGGGCGTCGACCCTGGCGATCACCTCGACCCGTTCGGCGGCGAAGTCGGCGGCGTTCTCGACGAAGGCGCTGAGGCCGTGGACGATCTCGGGCAGGCGGCGCACCTGGGGCGCGGCGGACTCGTCCACGCCCTCGATATGGCAGTCGATGTCCAGGTCGAAGCCCCGATGCGGCTGGACCACCTCCTCCAGCAGAGCCTTGAGCCCCACCTCGGCGTAGATGGCGTCGCCGTCCTCGGGGCGCTGCGAGAGGCGTTTCAGGATCTCGCGGCAGCGGTCGGCCTGCTGGATCAGCAGGCGCGCGTCCTCGGCCACGGCCGGGTCGCCGGACTTGCGGTTCGCCGCGCGCAGCAACTCCTTGGCCACCACCTGAATGGTGGCCAGCGGCGTGCCCAGCTCATGAGCGGCGGCGGCGGCGAGGCCGCCCAGGGCCGCCAGGCGCTGTTCGCGCTCCAACACCTGCTGGGTCGCCGCCAGGGCCACGGCCAGCCGGTCCGCGTCTTCGGCCACCCGCCAGGCGTAGCCGGCGGTGAAGATCACCCCGACCCCCACCGCCAGGCCCATGCCGACGCGATAGAGCGGGGGCAGGGTCAGGGTCGCCCCCTCGCTCCACGGCAGGGGTAGGGACCAGACGAACAGGGCCGCCGTGCACATCAGGGCCAGGGCGCCCAGCATCATGGCCTTTCGCGCCGGCAGGGCGGCGGCGGCCACCGTCACCGGAGCCAGCAGCAGCAGGCAGAACGGGTTTTCCAGCCCTCCGGTCAGACCCAGCAGAACCGACAGCTGCAGGATGTCGAAGCCCAGCTGGGTGGTGGTCTCGCGCCCGGCGGAGCGACGGCCCTCGATGGTCTGGAGCCGCGCCATGGCCGCCATGTTCACCAGGGCGCTGGCCACGATCACCGCCAGGCACGCCGCCAGCGGCAGGCCGAAGTCCAGCACCAGGGAGGCGGTCAGCACTGCCGCCGTCTGGCCCGCCACCGCCAGCCAGCGCAGTCCGATCAGGGTGCGCAGCTCCAGCCCCCGTGCCGCGCGCGGCAGGGCGACGGCGTCGGGACGGTCGGGCCCGGAGGGCGCCGTCTGGGGCGCCTGTGACGTCAGGTCGGCTTGGGGCTGGCTCACCGGGCCTCTATAGACCGGGTTGATCCTTTCGTCTCGCCAAGGAGCAGACATGCCCCGCAAATCCGTCCTGCTGTTCGCCGGCGCCTGCGTCGCCATCGCCGCAGCCCTGGCCGTGGTCACCCTGGTGGTGGTCGGCGGCCGTCAGCAGGCTCAGGAGATTTCGTCCGGCCAGGCCGATGTGGGCGGCCCGTTCGAACTGGTCGACCAGACCGGCCGCGCGGTGGACGAATCGATGCTGGAGGGCCGATGGACCGCCGTCTTCTTCGGCTTCACCCATTGCCCCGACTATTGCCCGACGACCCTGCAGGCGCTGGCCGCGACGAAGGCGGCCATGGGCGAACGGGGCGAGGCGCTCGAGATCGTCTTCATCTCCATCGATCCGGAGCGGGACACGCCGGAACTGCTGGGCGACTATCTGCGGACCCGCAGCTTTCCCGAGGGCGTCGTCGGTCTGACCGGAACGCCGGACCAGGTGGCCGCCGCCGCGCGCGCCTATCGCGCCCATTATGAACGGGTGGGCGAAGGCGCGGGCTACACCATGAACCACACCCTGACGATCTATCTGATGGGGCCTGACGGCCGCTTCCGCCGCGCCCTGACCCACGACCTGGCGCCGGATGACGCCGCGCGCGTCATTCTGAACGCCATGGACCAGGGCTGATCGGCGTCAGTGCTTGTCGGTCTTGGACGCCAGCCAGTCCATGAGCGCCAGCAGCACGCCCGAGGTCACGAAGGTCAGGTGGATGACCACGCCCCACAGGGCTTCCTCGGGCTTCAGCTCATAGCCGATCTTGCCGATGTTCATGAAGGTCTTGAGCAGCTGAATGCCCGAGATCGCCACGATGGAGGCGATCAGCTTCATCTTCAGGCCCGAGAAATCCACGGTGCCCATCCACGGCGGGCGGTCGGTGTGGCGCTCATCCAGATCCAGCTTGGAGACGAAATTCTCGTAGCCCGAGAACAGCACGATCAGGAGCAGGTTGCCCGCCAGCGACAGGTCCACCAGCGTCAGCACCACCAGGATGCCGTCGTTGGCGGTCATCTCCCCATAGGGCGCGAAGACCTTGGGGAAATAGTGGACCAACTCGCGCGCGAAGATGACCAGCAGCATGAACAGCGCCGCCACCAGACCCAGATAGATGGGCGCCATCAGCCAGCGCGAGGCGAACAGGAACCGCTCGAAACCGGTCTCGAGCCGGGGTTTCAGGCCCATGGATCAGCCTCTGAGTTCAGCCCCCGCCTTGCGGGCGGCGGCGATGATGCGCTCTGACAAGGCCTCGATCTCCTTGTCGGTGAGAGTGGCCTCGCGCGGCTGGATCAGGACCTCCAGCGCCACGGACTTGCGGCCTTCGCCGACGCCCGGGCCGCGATAGACGTCGAACACGCGCACATCCTGGATCAGGGCCTTGTCGGCGCCGGCGGCGGCGCGGATCAGGTCGCCGGCGGCTACGGCCTCGTCCACCACGAAGGCGAAGTCGCGCGACAGGGGCATCAGGGCCGGCAGGTCGACGGCGGGGCGCGCCTTGGCTTTCTGGCCACGCGGTTCGGGCACGGCTTCCAGCACGATCTCGAAGCCCAGCATCGGCCCGTCCGCGTCCAGAGCCTTCAGCACACGCGGGTGCAGGGCGCCGAAGTGCGCAATGACGGTCTTGGGGCCCAGCTGCAGCCTCGCCGAGCGGCCGGGACCCCACCAGTCCGGGTTCTGTCCCTGGACCAGCTGCAGCGCGCCGGTCGGGGCGCCGATCTCGTCCAGCAGGGCGAACAGGTCGGCCTTGAGCGCGAACAGGGCGTCCTCGCCCGTGCCGGACCAGTGTCGGGCCGTGTGGGGCGCGACCAGGCCGGCGATGACCGTGCGCTGATCCTGCGGCCCGTCACCCAGATAGATCGGCCCGATTTCGAACAGGGCCGCGTCCGGGTGGCCGCGTGCGGCGTTCCTGGCCGCCGCTTCGATCAGGTTGGGCAGGATCGACGGACGCATGCAGTCCAGATCGGCCGCGATGGGGTTCTCCAGCACCAGCCGTTCGTCGCCGCCCCCGAACAGGGCCGCTTTGTCCCGGCGCGTGAAGGACCAGGTGAGCGCCTCCGCATAGCCCAGGGCGGCCAGCGCCCGGCGCGCCACGCGCACCCGTTTCTGGCGCGTGTTCAATATGCCCGACGCCGCGTGCACCTGGTGCGGCAGGGGCGTGGTCGGCAAGAGGCCGTAGCCGACGATGCGGGCGACCTCCTCCACCAGATCGGCCGGTCCCTCCACGTCGCGTCGCCAGGACGGAGGCGTGACCCGCACGGTCACGCCGTGGCCCTCGACGGCGAAGCCCAGGCGGATCAGCACCTCGATCACGCCCTCGCGGCCGATGGCCAGACCGGACAGGCGGCAGACGTATTCGGGATTGAAGTCGAAGGCGGCCGGCGCGGCGGGGGTTTCGCCCTCTACGACCACGTCCGACGCCTCGCCGCCGCACAGGTCCAGGATCAGGGCCGTGGCCAGCTCCAGCCCCGGAACCACTAAGGCCGGGTCCACCCCGCGCGCGAAACGGTACTGGGCGTCCGAGGTGATGGCCAGCACCCGTCCGGTCTGGGCCGTGGCCAGGGGATCGAACCAGGCGCTTTCGACGAAGACGTCGACGGTGGCCTCGTCACAGCCGGTGGACTCACCGCCCATGACCCCGCCCAGGCCGATGGGGCGCTCCCCGTCCGCGTCGGCGATGACGCACATGCCGTGGGCGGCCGCATAGGTCTTGCCGTCCAGGGCGATCAGATGCTCCGGCTCGCCCGTGTCGCGGGCCGCCTGGCCATGACGGGCGACGATCACCTGGCCCGACAGCTTGGCCATGTCATAGACGTGCAGCGGCCGCGCCCGGTCGTATGAGATCAAGTTGGTGACATCCACCAGGGCGTTGATGGGGCGCAGGCCGATGGCCTTCAGCCGATCCTGAAGCCATTTGGGGGACGGGCCGTTCTTCACGCCCCGGATCACGCGCCCGGCGAACATGGCGCACAGCTCCGGCGCCTCCAGGCGGATGGCGACCGGACAGGGGAAGGCGCCCTTCACCGGCTCCGGCGCGCGGTCGATGAAGCGGCCCAGGCCCGTGGCGGCCAGGTCGCGGGCGATGCCCTGGACCCCCAGCCAGTCGGGCCGGTTGGGCGTCACCTCGAAATCGATCACCGGCTCGGCGGCGAACACCTCGGCGGCCGGCGTCCCGACGGCCCAGGTTGCGGGCAGGTCCAGGATGCCGTCGCTTTCGTCCGACTGCTCCAGCTCGGCGGCCGAGCACAGCATGCCGTTGGAGACCACGCCGCGCACCGGCTTCTCCACCAGGGTCACGCCCAGGCCCGGCACATAGGCGCCGATGGGCGCATAGATGGTGACCAGGCCTGCGCGCGCGTTCGGGGCGCCGCAGACGATCTCCTTCACGCCGTCGACGGTCTCCACCTGACAGACCTGCAGACGGTCGGCGTTGGGGTGCCGTTCGGCCGAGATGATGCGGGCGACGCTGAACGGGGCCAGCCTGGCGGCCGGGTCGACGACCGCCTCCACCTCCAGCCCCGCCATGGTCATGGCGTCGGCGACCTGGGCGACGCCGGCGTCGGTCTCGAGATGCTCCTTGAGCCAGGACAGGGTGAACTTCACGGCCTGGGTTCCCCGACCACCTGGATGAAATTGTCGATGAACTCGGGGCTGCCGGTGAAGCCCACGGCGAAGAACGAACAATGGCTGAAGCGGCAGTCCTGGAACGCGATGGCGCCGATGACCTTTTCGGGCGCGACAGGGCGCAGCAGGAGATTGCGGATGTCGCCGCCGGTATAGCCCATGTCGCAGGCGTCGAAGTGCACGCCGCCCGACGCCAGCAGCACCGCGGGGCCTTCGAGACGGCACCGGTTGAAGGTCCTGCCCTTGATGATGGCGGACCCCGCCGTCATCGACTGGGCGATTAGCTGCGGCAGCCAGATCTGTTCGTCCTCATGGACGGGGCCTTCGCTCAGCGGCGGCAGGGTCAGAGTCGTGGTGGAAGCGGTCATGGCGAATCTCAGCTCAGGCCCGAGGCCGGGTTGGGGGCGACGAAGGGCGAGAAACCGTAGTGGGCCAGCCACCGGCTGTCGGCCTCGAACATGGGGCGCAGGTCGGTGATCCCGTACTTCAGCATGGCCAGGCGATCGACGCCCATGCCGAAGGCGAAGCCCTGCCATCGGTCAGGATCGAGGCCGCAGTTCCGAAGCACGTTCGGGTGCACCATCCCGCAGCCCAGGATCTCCATCCAGTCATCGCCCTCGTTCAGCTTCAGCGCGCCGCCGGAGCGGTCGCAGCGGATGTCCATCTCCGCCGACGGCTCGGTGAAGGGGAAATGGTGCGGCCGGAACCGGGCGTGCACGCCCTGAAGCTCGAAATAGCGCGCCACGAAGGTCTCCAGCGTCCACTTCAGGTGGCCCATGTGGATGTCGCGGTCGATCACCAGGCCCTCGACCTGGTGGAACATGGGGGTGTGGGTGGCGTCCGAATCCTTCCGGAAGGTGCGCCCCGGCGCGATGATGCGGATGGGCGGCTCTTCGCTCATCATGGTGCGCACCTGGACCGGGCTGGTGTGGGTGCGCAGCACCTTGCGCTCGCCCTTGTCGTCCGCCTTCAGGAAGAAGGTGTCGTGCAGCTCGCGCGCCGGATGCTTGGGCGGGAAATTCAGGGCCGTGAAGTTGTGGAAGTCGTCCTCGATGTCCGGCCCCTCGGCCACGGCGAAGCCCATCTCGGCGAAGATGGCGATGATCTCGTCCATGGCCTGCATGGTGGGGTGGACCCCGCCCTTGCGGCGCGGGCGGGCCGGCAGGGTCAGGTCGACCCGTTCGGCCAGGAGACGCGCGTCCAGCTCGGCGGCCTCCAGCTCGGCCTTTTTCGCCGTGACGGCCGAGGCCACCCGGTCGCGCAGGCCGTTGATCCTCGGGCCCTGCTCGCGGCGCTCGTCCGGGCTCATGGCGCCCAGGCCCTTGAGCAGGCCCGAGACGGAGCCGGACTTGCCGAGCGCGGCGACGCGGATGTCCTCCAGACCCGCCACGCTGTCGGCCGCGCCGATGGCGTTGATGAGGTCCAGTTCCAGTTGGTTCAGGTCGGTCATGACGGGTGGGTCTAGCCGTTGTCAGGCCCAGCAAAAAGCCCCCCGGCGCGGGCCGGGGGGCTTTTCCCTCGTTTGTGGCTCCGAGGATCAGTCCTCGAGCACGAAGGTGATCTTCAGATTGACGCGATATTCCGTCACCTCTCCACCTCGAACCACGACCTTCTGCTCCTGAACCCAGGCGCCTTCCACGTTCTTGAGGGTCTTGTCGGCGCGGGCGACGGCTTTCTTGATGGCGTCCTCGAAACTGACGCTCGATGAGGCGGTGACTTCGGTGACGCGGGCGATGGACATGATAGGCTCCTTGATGACGCTGGAAACGGACCAGCTTGGCCGTTCATGTCCATAACGGCAAACGCCCGCTCGGGTTTCGAGCGGGCGTTCGGAATTCAGCCTTCAGCGACAGACGCTCGCGCCCTCAAGCCGCGAGCAACCGCGTTGCGAGCGATAGGGCCAAGGATCAAGGAGGCCCTCAAGCAGCGAGCCGCCGCGCGGCGAGCGATAGGGCTCTTATCAAGCCAGGGCGGCGCGCACCTTGTCGGCCACGGCCTTGAAGCCGGCTTCGTCGGCGGCGATGGCGGCCAGGACCTTGCGGTCCAGCTCGATGCCGGCCTTGTCGAGGCCGTGGATGAACTGGCTGTAGGTGAAGCCTTCCAGACGGGCGGCGGCGTTGATGCGCTGGATCCACAGGGCGCGGAAGTTGCGCTTCTTGGTGCGCCGGTCGCGATAGGCGTACTGGCCGGCGCGATCGACCGCGGCCTTGGCGGTGCGGATGGTGTTCTTGCGGCGGCCGTAGAAGCCCTTGGCCTGCTTCAGGACCTTCTTGTGCTTGGCGTGGGACGTAACGCCCCGTTTGACGCGAGCCATTTTGGTTTTCCCTTCGGGAGGCCCCTATCGTGCGCCGCGCGGCGGCTCACTGCTTGAGGGGCGATGTTCAAATTCGATGCGGTGGAGGATCTCGTGATGCGCGCGCCGATCAGGCGTACGGCATGTAGGACTTGATCTTCCGGGCGTCGGCGTCGGCCATGACCGAGGTGCCGCGGTTCTGACGGATGTACTTCGAGTTGTGGCTGATCAAGCGGTGCCGCTTGCCCGCCACGCCGGCCTTGACCTTGCCCGTCGCGGTGAATTTGAAGCGCTTCTTGGCGCCAGACTTCGTCTTCAGTTTCGGCATTTCATCTCCTTTGCCGGGTTCGAAGACCCGGAGTTCAAGGACCGCCCAGGCATGCCTGTTCGCCCGGCGGT
>JAEZCL010000054.1 GCA_023433585.1 Pseudomonadota bacterium | reverse complement strand
GCCCCGGGCGGTGAAGGCGGCGGCCGTCGTCAGGGCGCGCCGGGCGGCGGCGCGGTGGTCGTCGTGCAGGAAGGGTCCGGCGGCGGATCGGGCGGGCCTCAAAGCAGACCCCAGAGCAGACCTCAGGGCGGACCTCCCGGCGGCGGCGGCTTCCGCATGGGCGGCCCCGGCGGCGGACGGGGCGGCATGCAGCCGGGCCAGGGCCGCTTCAACATCTCGCTGTTCCACACCTGGCGCATTCAGGACGAGATTCTGATCGCACCCGGCCTGCCGATCCTCGACCTCCTGGACGGCGACGCCACCGACGCCGGCGGCGGCAGCCCGCGCCACCAGATCCAGCTTCAGGGCGGCGTGTTCAGAAACGGCATGGGCCTGTTCGTGAACGCCAACTGGCGCCAGGGCACGGAGGTGGACGGCGGCTCGGGCCCGGACCTGATCTTCGAGGACCGCGCCACGGTGAACCTGAACGCCTTCGTCAACCTGGACCAGCGCGCTAATTGGGTCGAACGGTGGCCCTGGCTGCAGGGTTCGCGCATCAATCTGAGGGTCCAGAACCTGTTCGATTCCCAGCCCCAGGTGAGCACCAGCGCCGGCGACACCCCGGTCAACTACCAGCCCGACTTCCTGGACCCCCAGGGCCGCACGGTCAGCATCACGTTCCGGAAGATATTGTTCTGATAAGACAACGCCCGGCTTTCTCCCTCCCCCTGCGGGGGAGGGCGCTGAGCCGCAGGCGAAGCGGGTGGGGGCGGCAAGGCGAAACAGCGCGCCCTCGTCGCCGAGCCCTCCCCACCCGGCCGTCGCTTCGCGCCGACCGCCCTCCCCGGGACGGGGAGGGAGAGGGAGCCTGCATTCGGCTCGCCCTCACTCGGGCGGCTTCCTGCCGCCCTTGGCCTTCCTGGTGATTTCCTTCAGCTTCCTCGCCTGCATGGCGGACAGCGACTGGCCAGGCGCGCCCTTTTCCGGGTCGCCGAAGGCGCGGCCGTAGGTCTTCACCCGGTCGGACACCGAACCCAGGAACTCGTCCTCCCAGTCCGACAGCGCCACCCCCGCCTTGTCGGCGGCCCGCCGCGCCCGCTTCAGGGCGTTCAGCGCCGACCGCTGGGCGGCCTTGCGGGCGGCCTCGTAAGGAGAGTCTTTTTGTGCGCTACCGCCCTTCGGGCTGCTTGAGCGCTTGTTTTGCGCGCTATCGCCCTTCGGGCTGCTTGAGCGCGGCCCGGCGTCCTTGCGACCGAAACCGGACCGCTTCAGCCTCAGATCTCGCCGAGGGCCGAGAGATAGAGGTCCAGGATCGCCTCCTCCTCCTGGCGCTTGGCCTTGTCCTGCTTACGGATGCGGATGACCTTGCGCAGGGTCTTGACGTCATAGCCCTCGCCCTTGGCCTCGGCGAAGACCTCCTTCATGTCGGCCATGATCGCCTGCTTGTCCTCCTCCAGGCGCTCCAGGCGCTCGATCACGGTGCGCAGGCGCCCCTGGGCCGAGGCGTTCAGGACGTCGGGATTGGCGAAGGAGGCGTCATCAGGCATTGGAAGGTCTCTTTAGAAGGGGCGCTATCGCTCGGGACGCGGTCCCTCGCTGCTTGAGCGCGGTTGGTGCGCTATCGCTCGGGATGCAGTTCCTCGCTGCTTGAGCGCGTCATGCAGTTTGAGCTTGGGTTAGCGCCGCCGCCGACCCGCCTCAACGCCGGACATGAAAAAGGCCACGGACAAACACCCGTGGCCTGTGGATCGTTTCATCGCCGCGCGCGCGGCGCCCTCAAGCAGCGAGGCGCGCGCCGGACGTCAGGCGCTGAAAACCTCAGCCCTGCTTGGCCTTGAAGCGCGGGTCGGTCTTGTTGATGACATAGACGCGGCCCTTGCGGCGCACGATCTTGCAATCGCGGTGGCGCGACTTGAGCGACTTGAGCGAGCTGCGGACCTTCATGGTCTCATTCCTTCGGAGCCCATTCGGGCGAAAGCAAAACGAAACGCCGCAAGCGGACCTGCGGCGGGGAGACGGGGCTATAGGTCAGCCGCCCCCGTCCTGTCAACGGGAAACCACGCTCTACGGCTCGCAAAAAACCCTCCACCGCACGGAAGCTCAGGACGAGCAGATGCGCCCTCAAGCAGCGAGCGCCCGCGGCGCGAGCGGTGGGGACAAAGCAGGACTGTTCCCTCAAGCAGCAAGGCGCCGCGCGCCGAGCGGTAGGGAAAGAAAGACTGTTCCCTCTAGCAGCGAGCGCCCGCGGCGCGAGCGGTAGGGAAAAGAAAGATGGAGGCCTGGCCTCCGACTCGAACGGAGGGTCTGCGGATTTGCCGTCCGCTGCGTCGCCTCTCCGCCACCAGGCCGCATCGAGGACGAGGCTGGATAGCATCGGCGAGTTAACGGATGCCGACGAGACAGGGTTACCGTTCGCTTCTCCATCGCCACGGAGCATGAGAATGTGAGGCCGGGGCGCAACGCTCGCCACCCTTCGCGCGCTTGTGATTGCGACGTTGCGGCGAGGCGCATTAGGTATGGGTGATGAAAATTCGTCTCCTCCTGATCGGCCTCACGGCCGCCTGTGCGCCCTTGATCCCCGAGCCGCCGCACGGGTCGCTCGCCCAGGCGGCTCAACCGACCGTCGCCCCGACGGCGGCGGTTCAGGCCATCGCCTATGACGAATCGACCTTCGAAGGCTGGAAGCAGGGGTTCCTGAACCGTCATGGCGGCGCGAACCGCGCGGCCTTCGAGCGCGAACTGGCGGGCCTGACGCCGGACCCGAGCGTCATCCGCCTGGACGGCAACCAGCCGGAATTCAGCCGTCCCGTCGGCGCCTATGTCCAGAACGCCGTCAGCGCCCAGCGCATCAGCCAGGGCCGCGACCGGCTGTCCCAGGCTCCGCAGGCCGCCGAGGCGCGTTACGGCGTGCCGCCCGAAATCCTGGTGGGCATCTGGGCTCAGGAAAGCGCCTTCGGCCAGGTCCAGGGCGATCATGACGTGATCCGCTCCCTGGCCACCCTGGCGCACGACGGGCGCCGCCGCGACTGGGCCGAGGGCCAGTTGCGCGAGGCCCTGACCATCATCGTCGAGGGCCGGGCGCCGCGCGCTCGCTTGAAGGGCTCCTGGGCGGGGGCGATGGGCCAGAGCCAGTTCATGCCTGACAACTATCGCCGCCTGGCCGTCGACGGCGACGGCGACGGGGTGGTGGACATCTGGGGCTCGCCCGCCGACGCCCTGATGTCGGCGGCGCACCTGCTTCAGAACGCGGGCTGGAAGCGCGGCCAGCGCTGGCATCATGAAGTCACCCTGCCCCAAGGCTTCGACTACGCTCTGGCCGAGGGCGAGCGGCGCCCCTGGTCCTTCTGGGCCGAGCGGGGCGTGGTCCTGGCCCGGGGCGGCGCGCCCGGCACGGCCGAACAGGCCGAAGACGCGACAATCCTGCTGCCCCAGGGCGCACGCGGCCCGGCCTTCCTGGCCCTGCCCAACCACTATGTGATCCGCCGCTACAACAACTCGGTGGCCTATGCGCTGGCCATCGGCATGACGGCGGACGGGATCGCGGGCCGTCCCGGCCTGGTTGCGGCCTGGCCCGACGAGGCGCCCCTGTCACGGGACCAGCGTCTGGGCGCCCAGCGCGCCCTGACGGCGGCGGGTTTCGATCCTGGCGGCATAGACGGCGTCGTCGGCGCGGGCACCCGCCGGGCCCTGCGCGCCTGGCAGCAGGCCAACGGCCTGATCCCCGACGGCCACCTGACCGCCGCCCTCGCCGACCGCCTGATCGCCGAGACGGGACGGTAGGCTCGTTCCCTCTCCCGATGGAGACCTTTGCGTAATTCTTAAAGTGTGGGCGTCGGCTTTACCCCCGACCGCTCGCCCCGGCGAATGCCGGGGTCCAGATCATAAGGCGCGGGCGGCTGGAAAGCCTGACGCGCCTCGCCTTGCCGAAGATCGAGCCATGCCATCTGGATCCCGGCATTCGCCGGGATGAGCGGAGATAGGAATTACGCAAAGGTCTCCAATCGGAGAAGGAAATCGCCCTCAAGCCGCGAGCGTCCGCGACGCGAGCATAGGGCCGGAATACCCCCTCAAGCAGCGAGGCGCCGCGCGCCGAGCGGTAGGCCAAAAAAGAAAGAAGCCCCGCCGGCGGCTCAGGGGAACCGGCGGGGCTTCGACGTCGTGCATCGGCTTTTGGGGGGCGACGATGCACGACGTTTCGCGGTCCCGTAGGGCGGGGCGCGAAACCTTGAAAATCTTCAGGCCCAGTGCATCTGGACCCGGTGGGCGGCGGCCCAGTGGATGGCGCGCAGGGCGTCGCAGATGGCCTCCCCGGCCGCGCGGCAGCCCAGGTTCCCGCCCAGGTCGCCGGTCACCGCGCCCGAGGCCAGCACCGCCGCCACCGCCGCCTCGATGGCGTCGGCCTCGTCCTCCAGCTTCAGGGAGTGGCGCAGCATCAGGGCGGCGGACAGCACCATGCCCACCGGGTTGGCCAGGTCCTGGCCCGCGATGTCCGGCGCCGAGCCGTGGATCGGCTCGAACAGCCCCGGCCCCTCGGTCCCCAGCGAGGCCGACGGCAGCAAGCCGATGGACCCGCCCAGCACCGAGATCTCGTCCGACAGGATGTCGCCGAACATGTTCTCGGTCAGGATGACGTCATAGTCGCGCGGGCGGCGGATCAGGTGCATGGCCATGGAGTCCACCAGGGCGTGCTCCAGGGTGATGTCGGGGTATTCCTCGGCATGGACGCGCGTGACCACCTCGCGCCATAAACGGCTGGTCTCCATGACGTTGGCCTTGTCCACCGAGGTGACCTTGCCGCGCCGCTGACGAGCGGTCTGGAAGGCGGCGCGCGTCACCCGCTCGATTTCCTCGACCGTATAGCTGCACAGATCCGAGGCCGAGGTTTCGGTGCGGGTCTTCTCACCGAAATAGACTCCGCCGGTCAGTTCGCGGAAGACGATCAGGTCCACGCCCTCCACGATCTCCTTCTTCAGGGGCGAGCGGTGGGCCATGACCGGCGAGACCTGCAGCGGGCGCAGGTTGGCGTACAGGCCCATGGCCTTGCGGATGGCCAGCAGCCCTTCTTCCGGACGGCGCGGCGCCCCGTCCCACTTCGGCCCGCCCACGGCGCCCAGCAGCACCGCCTCGGCGGCCAGACAGGCCTGTTTCGTCTCGTCCGGCAGGGGATCGCCCGTCGCATCGATGGCCGCGCCGCCGATCAGGTGCTCCTGATAGCGGAAGCGGCGGCCATAGAAATCACCGACGCAGTTCAGCACGGCGC
The DNA here is from genome assembly GCA_023433585.1 of Pseudomonadota bacterium. GTDB lineage: Bacteria > Pseudomonadota > Alphaproteobacteria > Caulobacterales > Caulobacteraceae > Brevundimonas. The sequence goes on along the minus strand of JAEZCL010000054.1, from coordinate 2,135 downwards.
GGGCCACGGCCGTGACCTCCGGCCCGACGCCGTCGCCGGGCAGGACGACGATGGAATGTTCCTGATGCGAGGTCATCACGCGGGTTCCTGTTGACGGCGTTCAAAGGCTTCGATGTCGGGCAGTCGTGCGTTCAGCCAGCCGAGGGCGTCCACCCCGTCCAGCAGGCATCGGCGGGCGAAGGACTCCACCTTGAAGCCCACCGGTTCGGCGTTGCCGCGCTGGATGGTCTCGGCCTCCAGGTCGATGGTCACCGGCTGGTCCGGGTGCGCGACCAGATCGTCCCAGACCGTCTGGCTGACCACGATGGGCAGAAGCCCGTTCTTGAGGGCGTTGGAGGTGAAGATGTCGGCGATCGAGGTCGAGACCACCGCCCGGAACCCGTAATCCAGCAGCGCCCAGGGCGCGTGCTCGCGCGACGAGCCGCAGGCGAAATTGTCCCCCGCGATCAGGATGCGGCGCTCGGCCGGGTCGATGCGGTTCAGCACCGCCTCCGGCTTGGCCGAACCGTCGGCTTCATAGCGCCAGTCATGGAAGGCGTGGGCGCCCAGCCCCTCGCGCGTGGTGGTGGTCAGGAACCGCCCCGGAATGATCTGGTCCGTGTCGATGTTCGACTGGGTGAACACCACAGTACCCGATGTCAGCGTCTTGAACGGCTCAGGCATCATGCTTCCCCTATCGGCTCGCGCGCGGCGCTCGCCTGCTTGAGGGGGGCTTCCCCTACCGGCTCGCACGCGGCGCTCGCCTGCTTGAGGGGCATGAACACCCGCGGATCGGTCAGCACACCCATGACGGCGGTGGCCGCCGCCGTGGCCGGGCTGGCCAGGATGGTGCGCGCACCCGGTCCCTGACGGCCCTCGAAATTGCGGTTGGAGGTGGACACCGCCAGTTGGCCCGGCCCCACCATGTCGCCGTTCATGGCCAGGCACATGGAGCATCCGGGGATGCGCCATTCCGCACCCGCCTCGGTGAACACCCGGTCCAGCCCTTCGGCCTCGGCGTCGCGGCGCACGGCCTCGGAGCCGGGCACCACCAGAACCCGCATTCCCGGCTTGACCCGGCGGCCCTCCAGGATGGCGGCGGCGGCGCGCAGGTCGGGCAGACGCCCGTTGGTGCAAGAACCGATGAACACCACGTCCACCGGCTGGTCCGTCGTCGCGCGTCCCGCCTCGAAGCCCATATAGGCCAGGGCCTTGCGATCACTGTCGGACTTCGGTGCGGGGACAGGGGCGCCGATGGCCGCGCCCGCGTCCGGCGTGGTGCCCCAGGTGGCCATGGGCGCTATGGCCGACCCGTCCAGCCGCACCTCCTTGTCGAACTTCGCGCCGGGGTCGGACACCAGGCTCAGCCAGTCCGCCGCCGCCCGCTCGAACGCCTGCCCTTGCGGCGCATGACGCCGCCCGCGCAGCCAGTCCACCGTGGTCTGGTCCGGGGCGATCATGCCCGCCCGCGCGCCCGCCTCGATGGACATGTTGCACAGGGTCATGCGCCCCTCCATGTCCAGCGACCGGATCGCCTCGCCCGCGTATTCAATGACGTAGCCGGTGCCCCCGCCGAAGCCGAGGGCCGCGATCACGGCCAGGGCCACATCCTTGCCCGACACGCCCGGCTGAAGCTGTCCGTCCACCGTCACGCGCAGGGTCTTGGCCTTCCTCTGCAACAGGCACTGGGTCGCCAGCACATGGCCGACCTCCGAGGTGCCGATGCCGAAGGCCAGCGCCCCGAAGGCGCCGTGGGTGGCGGTGTGGCTGTCGCCGCAGACCACCGTCATGCCCGGCTGGGTCAGGCCCAGTTCCGGCCCCATGACGTGGACCACGCCGCGCTGGTCCGAATCCCATCCGGCCAGCGACACCCCGTGGGCGGCGCAGTTCTTCTCAAGCGTCTCGACCTGGGCTTTGCCCGCCACCGTGTAATAGGGCCGCTCGCCGTCCGGTCCGGGCGGCAGGGTCGGGGTGGAATGGTCCAGGGTGGCGAAGGTCCGGTCGGGTCGTCGCACTTTCAGGCCCCGCCGCTCGATCTCCGCGAACGCCTGCGGGCTGGTGACCTCATGCACCAGGTGCAGGTCGATATAGAGCACGGCGGGCGTATCCGCCGTCTCGGGCGTCACCACGTGTCGGTCCCAGACCTTTTCGTAGAG
>JAEZCL010000051.1 GCA_023433585.1 Pseudomonadota bacterium | reverse complement strand
CCCCCGGGCGTGTATTTGATGGCGTTGTCGATGACGTTGGCCAGGGCCTGGGCCAGGAACGGCCGGTTGCCCCGGATCATCAGGCCGCGATCGATCTCGGCGTCGAACGTCAGCCCCTTGTCCTCGGCGGCGGGCTCATACAGCTCGGCCATGTCGGCGGCCAGGTCGGCGGCGTCGAACACCTCGGTCTCCGGCGCCTTGGCCGACTGCAGCCGGGCGATCGCCAGCACGGTGTTGAAGGTCTTGAGCAGCTCGTCCGCCTCGACCAGCGCCATCTGCAGGGCGTCGTTGGCGTCGATGCGCCCGGCCTCCGCGTCGATCAGCGCCACCTCCAGCTTGGCCCGCATCCGGGTCAGGGGGCTTCTCAGGTCATGGGCGATGGCGTCCCCGGCGTGGCGGATCGAGGCCATGGAGGCCTCCAGCCGCTCCAGCATGGCGTTCAGCCCTTCACCCAGTTCGTCCAGTTCGTCGCCAGAGCCGCGTACCTCGGCGCGGGCCTTCAGATCGCCGCCCTTGACCGCAGCGACCACGCGATTGAACCGGCCCATGGACCGTTCCATGTTGCGGCTGAGCAGCAGCCCCCCGCTCAGGCCCAGGATCACCACCAGCGCCATGGCGCCCCACAGGGCCTGGGTCAGCCGGTCCAGATAGGCCTCGGTGTCGCCGATGTCCTCCGCCACGAACAGCCGCTCGCCGCCCGACAGCCGCACCAGCACCCCCAGGGCCTGACGGCGCATGATGCGCCCCTCGTCGTCCACGTCCGAGAACCTGAACGCCTGCCAGCGCTCGGTCGGATCATCGGCGGCCGGTTCGACGGGCGTGATGTTCAGGCTGCGCGTGACCGGCTCGCCCTCGGCGTCCAGCAGGATGTAGAGATAGGGGCCGCCCCTCAGGATGCGTTCGACCAGCGCCTCGTTCAGCGGCGTCATGCCGCGCTCGCGGTAGATGGCGGTCAGGACGCCCACTTCGCGCCGCACGTCCGCCTCGGCCCGCGCCCGCGCCTCGGACGCCGAGGCCAGATAGACATAGGCCAGCACCGCCGACGCCGCCGCCGCGAACAGCGCCACGAACATCAGCGTCAGCCGGAACGGCGTGCGCCGGAACAGCGAGGGGAGTTTCACAGAATTTCTCCCTCCCCTTCATGGGGAGGGGGGTCGCGCAGCGACCCGGTGGGACGGGCTCGGCAATGCATGAGCACCGTTTCCATCACGCCCTCGACATCATCTCGCACCGCCGCATTGGTGAACCGCAGGGTCAAAAAACCTTCTCGCGCCAGAACGGCGTCCCGCACCCGATCCTTTCGCGCTCGATCGTCTTCACCGTGCGACGCGCCGTCCACCTCGACGATCAGCCGACGGTCGAAACAGACGAAATCAAGGATATATCCCCTCAGCGGCGCTTGCCGCCGAAAATGGAAACCTTCCGCCCGCAAGGAGCGTAGACGGACCCAGAGACGCGCCTCCGGCGGCGTCAGGCTTTTTCGCATCGCGCGAGCCTTGGCGATGATCGCCATGACGCCTTGGCCCTCCCCACCCGGTCGCTGCGCGACCCCCCTCCCCATGAAGGGGAGGGAGAAATCGACAGCGCGCGCCCGCACCTACGCCTCCAGCCTGTAACCAGCCCCCCGCACCGTCTGCAGCATGGCCTTGTCGAAGCCCTTGTCGATCTTGGAGCGCAGGCGGCTGATGTGCACGTCGATGACGTTGGTCTGGGGGTCAAAATGATACTCCCACACCTTTTCCAGCAGCTTGGTGCGCGTCACCGACTGGCCCGCGTGACGCATCAGGAATTCCAGCAGCTGGAACTCGCGCGGCTGCAGGTCGATCTCGGTCTCGCCGCGATGCACCGTGCGGGCGATCAGGTTCATCTCCAGGTCGCCGACCTTCAGCACCGTCTGGACGCTGCCGGTCTCGCGCCGCCGGGCCAGGGCCTCGACCCGCGCGATCAGCTCGGCGAAGGCGTAGGGTTTGACCAGATAGTCGTCGGCCCCGGCCTTCAGGCCCGTCACCCGATCCTCGACCTCGCCCAGGGCCGAGAGGAACAGCACCGGGGTCTGATCCCCGTCCTTCCTCAGCGTCTCGACCATGCCGACCCCGTCCAGGCGCGGCATCATGCGGTCGACCACATAGACATCGAACCCGCCCTTCTGGGCTTCGACCAGACCGTAGGCGCCGTCGGCGGCGTGCACCGCCTCGTGCCCCGCCTCGGTCAGGCCGCGCACCATGGCGCCCGCGGCCTCGTCATCGTCCTCGACCACCAGAATGCGCATCAGCTGCGTCTCCAGAAAGGTTTACTCGTCGTCGTTCAGTTCGAGCACCACGGGACGGTTGCCCTGAACCGTGCGCACCAGCAGCAGGATGCCCGGGCGGCCCGCCTCGCGGACACGCTCGACCGCCTGACGGAACTCCGCGACCGTGGATACCGGACGGCCGTCCGCCTGGACGACCACCATGCCGGCCTCGAAGCCACGTCTGCGGGCCGTGGAATCCGGCGCGACCCCCGTGATGACCAGCCCGTCCACTCCGGCGGGGATCGAGTGCTGCTCGCGCAATGCGCCGGTGAGCGGCGTCACCGTCAGGCCTTCGATGCTGGGGCCGGCGGGTGCGGCAGGCTGCCCCGGCTGGGCGGCGCCGGCTCCCGGCTCGCCCTGTGCGTTCAGTTCGGCCGTGGAGGGTCGCGTGCCAGACCGCACGCTCAGCTGGCTCCGGCGCCCTTCCCTCAGGACGGTGAGCCGCAGCACATCGCCGGGCTGAGCCTGGCCGACGCGCCGGGTCAGTTCGGTGTTGTTGCGCACCGCTTCCCCGTTCAATTCGACCACGATGTCGCCCGGACGCACGCCGCCCTGCTCGGCGGGGCCTCCAGGCGTGATGCTGTTGACGTAAGCGCCCTCGGTGCCTTCGGGCAGGCCCAGCGCTTCGGTGAAGTCTGGTGTCAGGCTGCGGATCTCGACGCCCAGATAGCCGCGCTCGATGCTGCCGCCGCTCATCAGTTGCTGCGTCACCCGGTGCGCCACGTCGGCGGGGATGGCGAAGCCGATGCCCACCGACACGCCGGTGGGCGAGAAGATCGCCGTGTTCACCCCGATCACCCGACCATAGATATCGAAGGTCGGGCCGCCGGAGTTGCCCCGGTTGATGGGCGCGTCGATCTGGATGAAGTCCACATACTGGTCGCCGATGTCGCGTCCGCGCGCCGAGACGATGCCCGCCGTGGCCGAGCCGCCCAGGCCGAACGGGTTGCCCAGCGCCACCACCCAGTCGCCCACACGGGGCTGCGCCTGGGTCTCGAACTGGACGAAGGGGAAGTTCGTCCCCTCGACCTTCAGCACCGCCAGGTCGGTCAACTCGTCGCGGCCGACGATCTCGGCGCGCAGTTCACGCTCGTCCGTCAGCTTGACCGTGATCTCCGAGGCGTTCTCGATCACGTGGTTGTTGGTGACGATGTAGCCGTTCGCCGAGATGAAGAAGCCCGAGCCGGAGCCCGCCCCCTCCATGGTCGGCGGCTCGCCCTCCTCGCCTTCGGGCTGCTGCGGGGTGGAGAAGGGGAACGGAAGGCCCGGAATGTTCGGGAAGCCGCGCAGGGTCGGGCGCGGCACCCGGGTCCGCACATCGATCTGCACCACGGCGGGCGAGACCTGTTCGATGATGGCGGCGAAGGAATTGGGCGCGCCGGGCGGGGGCTGGAACAGCACGGTCGCGGCCCCGGCGGTGGAGGCGCGGGTCACCTGGCCGCCGTGAAGCTGGGCCGGCCGGCTCTGCGCCCCGGCCTGGGGCCAGT
>JAEZCL010000033.1 GCA_023433585.1 Pseudomonadota bacterium | reverse complement strand
GGCGGGCGACGTGGAGGCCGACGCCTCCCCGGCTGTCGATGTCGAGCGCTATGCGCGCGACCGCATCACCAGCACGGTCATCGAGCACTATGCCGGGCACAAGCTCGAACATCTCGTCGCTGCGGTGCTGCGCGCGGAGGGCTTCTCGTGCACGGTCACGAAGGCGTCCGGGGACGGAGGCGTGGACGTCTTCGCCGGCCGAGGGCCGCTCGGCCTGGATAGCCCTCGCGTGGTGGTGCAGGTCAAGAGCGATGCCAACCCGGTCGGTGCCGACGTGGTACAGAAACTGCAGGGCGCGTTGAGCGGTCATGGCGCGGATCAGGCGCTGCTGGTGGCCTGGGGCGGCATCAACGGGCACGCTCGCGCACTGCTGATCAACCAGCACTTTCGCATCCGCGTGTGGGACGCCGACGACCTCATCGACGCGGTCTGCCGGAACTACCTCCGGCTTCCCGACGAGCTTCGCGCGGAGTTGCCCCTCAAGCAGGTGTGGGTGCTGGTCGAGGAGGACGTCCCCTAGCTCGTCGAGTCAGCCTTGAGCCCGGCCACGAAGCTGACCCAGGAGTGGCCGTCGAAGGCGAGGACCGGACCGGTGCGGTCCTTGGTGTCGCGGACGTCCACCGTGCCACCGACGAACCGCACCTCGACGCAGGCCGCGTTGTCCGAACCGCGGGAGGACTTGAACCAGCCACGATCGGGGTTAGGACGGGCGGCCGGGTGACGGTCGACCGACGTGCGCCGGACAAGCTGCGCGATCAGTTACGGCCGTGGGCACTGGCCACGCTGAGGGCCGGCGGGTACGGCTTCGGCCGCTACGTCGCGGACTACTCCACCTTGGACGAAGAGGACGAGCCCAACAAGGCCATCTCACACGAGCACATCAACTGGTCCGGCAGCGGCATCCTGGTCCCGGCCGAGCAGTCAGCCTAAACCCGCTTGACGCCGATGTATGCCACCACGAGCTGCTGTCGTGACCGGTCGATCCGGAAGTGCAGCCGCCCCGCGCCCGGCGTGAACCGCGCGTGCCAGTCGAAGAGCTGACTGGTGCCGTCGGTGTCCTCGAAATGGCAGAGCGCCTTGCGCGTGTCGCTCTCCGGCGTCACCATGCTCCGCCACTGCGGAGCGGCGTCCAGGGTCGGCGTCCAGGCGGCGGTGGCGAGTTCGAGTTCGGCGAGCCGCTCCTTGACCGGGTGCAGCCAGGCAGGTGCCAGCCGGCGCAGGTCGTCGGCCACTCGGGGCAGGAAGCGAAGGTGCGGAAAGATGTCGTCCCGCGCGTTCCACAGCTCGACTCCGCCGTGGATGCGGGTCAGCTCCGAGTCGCAGAGCCACCGTCGATGCTCTTCGATGTGCTCGGGGCGGGCGGCGTGTCGGACGTCCACGTCGGTGTGGGTGACCTGGACGGTGCCCGCATCATCCTCGGCGAGGCCGTGTTGACTCAGCTTGAGCCGCGTCTCCTCCCACGGTTCCGCCAGGGACAGGCTGACCGCCAGCCCACCTACCTGATACGCGGTGCCCAGGCCCTCCGCAGGCCGACCGTCGTGGAAGTATTCCGTCCCGTCGCGCAGATCGGCTGGCGCCACGTCCCGGAACGGGGCGCGTTGTCGCATGCCGAGCAGGTAGCGCAGCCAGTCGCGGTTACGCCCGTCGCCGGCCCACTCCCGGACCGAGTAGTCGTCGCCCAGGTCGAGGTCGAAGAACGCGCGTTCGGTCACCAACGCCACGTCGGTGCGGTGCTCCCGGACCTTTCGCAGCAGCCGCACCAGACCCCGCAGTGAATCTGAGATCTCCTCGCGTCGCGCCTTGGTTTCCCGATAGGAAAGCTCGTTCAGCACCAACAGCAAGGGCAAGATTCACTCCTCGTCAGTCGAGCAGACGATCGAGCGCCCTGTCCCACTCGTCGAAGAAACCCCTGGGCCACTGCGACAACATGCCGTCGGGATCAATCTCGGGAGAGCTGACCTCGATCTCACCGTCGTCGTTCCGGTCGAAATAATGCAGCGCCACGCGATCCGGCGTCAACACCCGCTCCTTGACGGCGAGTCGCAGTCCATTGAGCACATGGTCACTGTGGCTTTCGATTATCAACTGCGCGCCCGCAGCGACGGCGCGACACGCGAGCCGGGCCGCCATCGTCTGTCCCCGGGGATGGAGGTGCGCCTCCGGGTTCTCCAACATGACCAGCCGACCCGGGCCCGCCGACAGGCAGGCCACGATGATCGGCAGGGCGTACGTGAGCCCGAAGCCCACATTGGTGGGGCGGTAGCGGATGTTGGACGAGGAGATGCCCGCCGTGCCACCGAACCCGAAGCTCAACCGCACCATGTCGGTGCCACGCAGGTCTTCCGCCCTCAGGTCGACGCCGGGGCAGATCTCCCGTAGCCACGCCTCGGTCTGGTCCAGCAGGCCGGTCGACTTTCCGGCTGGATGACGCAACTCCGGCGCGACCCGGTCCTCCTGGCGGGCCCGCAGGAAGTTCACCGTGTGCTCGCCCCGGACACCGAGGAAGCCCCGGCGGACCGCCATCTCGTACGACTTCGGGTAGGTCACCGCGGGCACGATCCGGTCGGCTCGCAGGTACTGGAAGCCCGGCCCGAACAGACCGGCCCGATCCGGTGGCCACGGCATGTCGGAGGCGTTCCACTCCTGCGGCACGGTGAGCAGATCGGCCTCGCGGTCCTCGGCCGTCCGGTACTCGACCCGCCAGATGCTCTCGATGCCGTCGATCGTCGCGGCGACCGAGATGAAGATGCGACCGCCGTGCGTGCCGTCGGCGTAGTTCTCGTGCAGCACGTCCTGCCCGACGCCCAGCTCCACAAGCTCGCCGTTGAGCAGCCACCCGCCCCGGTGGTCGAGCACACCCGCGTCGTCCGACTGGCGCAGCAACGCCAACGCCTGCATGGTGGTGCTCTTACCGGCCGCGTTCACGCCGCTGAGCAGCGTCAGCGGCGCGAGCCGGAGATCCATGTGCCGGAACGCCTTGAAGTTCTCCAGCCGTAACCGATCGATCATCGGCCGATCACCGACTCGAAGACCTCCCGGATGATCCCGAAGCGCATGCGCACCTTGCCCGGGTCACCGGTGCCCTGCGAGATGGCCCCCTGGAAGTCGACGTCGGACATCAGCCCGATGAACTCCTTCTCCACCTTGCGTTGCCGCTCCATGAGAGTCGCCATCCCCGGACCACCGGCTTCCGCCAGGTTGACCGAGATCGTCTCGAACAACGCCTTGTTGATCGGCATGCGACGGCTACCGCCGGAACGGTCGCGCTTGCGGAAGGCGTACGGGCCGAAGATGTTCCGCGCCGCGATCATGGCCAGACCGAACTCGTCCCAGAGCTGGTCGACCTGGCTGGCGGGAAGCGTGTTCAATGCGCGCATCGACTCCCGCAGGAAGCGGTCGAAGTCGTCGTGGTCGTAGTCGTACGGGCTGGTCAACCGGAAGGCGATAAAACGGAGGATCATCTCCCGGTCGACCATCCGCTCGCTGCGCACGCTGTCGCCGGTCGCGGATCGAAAAAGGTCCGACTCGGCCCACTCGCGCAGGATCTCCCGACCCTTGCCCGGGATCAGCGCGTGCCGCAGCTCTTGGCGGGACAGCGGCAGGCCACCCGTGTTGATGCGGGCGAAGATGTTGAACTTGACCTCCTCCGGCGTGCCCCGCCGGATGAGGTGAACGATGAGTTCGGTCTCCCGCAGCCGGGTCTGTAACCGCCCGGGCAGCTCGTCGAACGTCCTGCCGTCGTACTCCGCGCCCAGGTATTCGAGGTTGACCAGGCGCAACGGGTCGCGGCCGATCGCCTTCGGCTCGATGAACTCCGCGATCGTCGTGAGGCGCTGGA
>JAEZCL010000019.1 GCA_023433585.1 Pseudomonadota bacterium | reverse complement strand
CGGCTCGCCCCGTTCGCGCCGCGCCCGCACTGGGGCAAGCTGTTCGAGCGCGACCCCGCCGCCGCGTACCCCCGGCACGCCGACTTCGCCGCGCTGCTGCGCGAGTTCGACCCGAAGGGGAAGTTCCGCACCGCCGAGATGGACCGCTACTTCCCCCGGGACTGACTCAACGCCCGGCCGGCATCTGCTGGCGCAGGCTGCCGCGCTGCACCGCGCGGCTGATGTCGCTGGGCGAGACGATGCCGACAAGCTGGTTGTCGACCACCACGAGAGCGCGGCCGTCGGTGCACTCGTTGAGCCGGGGCAGCAGGTCGGTGAGCTGCTCGTCCGGGCGGGCGAGCACCAGCTCGTCGGCCCGGCAGGACACCTCGGCCAGCGTGGTCGACGCACGGCGGTCGGCCGCGATGCCGCGTACCCGATCGAGCGTGACCAGACCGACCGGCCTGCCGTCGACGGTCAGTGGGAGCGCCGAGTGTCGGTACGCGAAAAGGTAGTGGTCGACGAAGTCGGCCACTGTGAGGTCGCCGGACGCGGTCTGCGGCTGCGGCGTCATCACGTCGCCGACCCGGATGCCGCGCAGCGCGTCGCCCATCCGGGCGGCGCGTTCCTCCTGGCCGGCGGCGCCGAGCAGGAACCAGCCGATCAGCGCCAGCCACAACCCGCCGAACCCGGCGCCGGTGAAGAACCGCCACAGCCCCAGCCCGATCAGCACGACGCCGAGCACCCAGCCCGCGCGGGCCGCCACCACCGACGCCTTGGTTCGGTCGCCGGTGAACTTCCACACCGCCGCGCGCAGCAGCCGCCCGCCGTCCAGCGGGGCGGCCGGCAGCACGTTGAAGATCGCCAGCAGTACGTTGATGCCCGCCAGCCAGGCCAGCGCGCCGAGCAGCAGCCCGTGCCCGCCCGCGGCGGCCACAGCCACCGCGATCGCCGCGAAGAACACGCCGATGATCAGGCTGACCAGCGGCCCGACCCCGGCGATCCGCAGCTCGGCGCCCGGGTCCTTCGCCTCGCCCTTCAGCTCGGCGACACCGCCGAACAGCCAGAGCGTGATGCCCTCGACCTCGATGCCGTTGCGCTTGGCGACCACCGCGTGCGCCACCTCGTGGGCGAGTAGACCGACGAAGAAGACCACGGCGGCGGCCAGGCCGGCCGCGAAGTAGGCGACGGGGGAGTGACCGGGGTACGAGGCCGGGAACAGGCTCGCCGACAGCGCCCACGCGATCAGCACGAAGATGACCAGGACACTCCAGTTGACGCCGACCGGTACGCCGGCGATCCGACCCAGACGGAAACTCGCCCTCATGTTTCCGTCATACCCGGCACACCCACCCGCACACCAGAACCTGCCGCACGGCGTGCCGGACCTGCGGTGAGTGCAGAGCCAGGAGGGTCGGGGCGCCAGGGGCGGCGCGCTCGATTGATCAACTTTGATGGGAGAACTAGCCTTGCGTAGATGAGGAGTGTTCGCGGCGTAGCCGTCTGGGCGTTGTTGGTCTTCTTGGGAGGGCTTGCGCTGCTGCTCTCCCCGCCCCTGATCGACTACGCCTTCGATCCGAGTACCGACTGGGAGCGCTTGGCGAATATCGGCCAAGCCTACGGCTCGGTCTCCATGCTTCTGTCCGCGCTGGCTCTCGTGGGTGTGGTCGCCACCACCATCAGTCAAAACAGGCAGGCCCGCATCGCATTGGAATACGCGCAACGTGACCAGCACGCCTTGTTGCTCAAGATGGCCATAGATGATGCCGTGCTGATGGAGTGCTGGGGGTCGCTGACCCAGGACCCTGCGCCTGAACGGCGGAGGCAGCGGGCCTACATCAATCTGATCCTCAACTTCTGGGCCACGACCTGGCAACTGGGCGGGATGCCTGAGAGCCAGCTGCGAGGACTGCTGGCGGCTGACATCTTCGCCACCGAGATCGGCTTGAGGTTCTGGGAGCAGGCGCGGCTTACGCGGAAGGTCGTGCACGCGGGGGCGCAGCCAGCAGCGTTCGACCGGATTGTAGAGGACGAGTACCTGCGTGCCCTGGCGAAGCTACGAAGCACGGAGGCTTCGGGCATTGGATCGTAGGGTCAGGGTGCGCAGGCGATGCCTGCCGCGTTCAGTTCCGGAACGTCTCGTGCTTGACGCCCGCGACGAAGGTCGACCAGGCTGCCGGGTCGAAGGCGAGGATAGGACCTCGCGGGTCCTTGCTGTCGCGTAGCCCGACCACGCCGGGCAGGTTGTCGGCGACCTCGACGCAGTCGCCGGAACCGTTGCTACGGGTGCTCTTGCGCCAGGTCATCGTCGCCTGGTTGGCCTCTTCCACCCGCGCCGTCCTCTCATAGCTCGTCGATCGCCCCCAGGATGAGGTCGCGCGACTCCCGGGCGCCGGCCGCCGTGGCGACCAGGTGCTCGAAGACGCGGCTGTACTCCCTCACCTGTTGGCCTTCGAGATAGAGGCTACCCGCGCGGGTCTCGACGTAGACGACCCCCGGATCGGCCGGCTCGGGGAAGGTCAGCACGCTGAAGGCGCTGCCCATCGACCCGTACTCGCCCGCGCCGAAGGTCAGGATCTGGATGGTGCGGCCGGGCCGGTCCGCCTCCTCGGCCAGTCGCCGCAACTGCGCCGCGAACAGCTCCGCGCCGCCGACCGGGCGCCGTAGTGCGGCTTCGTCCAGCACCACCCAGAGCTTCGGCGGAGTTTCGGTGTCCTGACGGCGCATGCGCAACTCGACCCGCCGGTCCACCTCGTCGGTCGGGGCGTCCGGGTGCTCGGCGCGGATGACCGCGCGGGCGTAGTCGGCGGTCTGGAGTAGACCCGGAATCAGTTGCGGCTGGAAGGTGCGGATCTCGGCCGCCTCGGCCTCCAGCCCGACGTAGACCTCGAACCAGTCCGGCAGCACGTCGTCGTACGCCTGCCACCAGCCGCGCTTGCGGGCATCGCGGGCGACCTGGACGAGTGCGTCCACCTCGTCGCCTTCCACCCCGTACAGCTCAAGAAGTCCACGGGCGACCGGCGGCATGACGGACACCTGGGCGTTCTCGATGCGGCTGATCGCCGACTTCGAGATCCCCACCTCCTTGGCGGCCTGGTCGGCGGTCATGCCGGTCTGCTCACGGAGGCGACGGAGGGCAGCGGCCAGGCGTCGACGTCGGACGGTCGGGCTTCCAGTCATGCCGGTCAGTGTGGCGGAAGCGGACGAGCTTCGCAATGACATCATCCCGAATCGGGAGTTGCGCAAAGGGTGCGGTCCACTGCACGATGAGTGAGTGGCCGGATCGGCTGGGTCATCGGGTGTCGACCTGGGCCACGCGTTGTGCCCTGCTGACGTACTGCTGGTCGAAGGCTGCGGTGGCAGGTGCCGGGGTGGGTCCGCCGGTGCGCGGCGGGCCGGTGGGCCCGCCCTTCCACGGTTCGATCTCGACGGTGAGAGGCAGGTCCTGTCATGCGCGTCTTCCTCCGGCGTGTCCGGCGTCGCCGGCGGTCGGTCCTCGGATCGACCTGCTACCGCTCGTCCGCCTACCAACCCCTGCGCCCGTGGCAGGTCCGTGAGCGGAGCTTCCGG
>JAEZCL010000232.1 GCA_023433585.1 Pseudomonadota bacterium | reverse complement strand
ATCCTGGCCGTCGGCGACGCCGCCCTCACCGATCAGGCCCTGGTGGCTCTGAAACGCTCGGCGGTCTAGGCAGAGAACCTATACAAGAGACTGATTTTATTAATTCAAACTCATACTCTTCCGTCATCGCCGGGCCTGTCCCGGCGATCCATACGCGCCGATGGGGCGGGGCGAGCCCGGAACGTTCCGTGTGTATGGATTCCCGCCACAAGGGCGGGAATGACGGATGGGGGAATATGAGTCCTCAACCTAAGCAGAGAGCCCCCCTGCCTAACGCGCCGCGAAGCCGTTCAGGGCGTCGATGACGGCGCGATTCTGATCTTCGGTCCCTACGGTGACGCGCAGGGAATCATGCAGGGCGTAGCCGCCGACCGGGCGCACGATGATCCCTTTCGAATTCAGCCAGTCGTTGGCGGCCTTGCATTCCTCGGCATCCTTGAACCGGACGAGCACGAAATTGCCGGCGCTGGGGGGCACATCGAAGCCGAAGCCCTTGATCGCTTGGGTCAGGCGCGGCCGCCAGGTCTGGACCAGCTCGCGCGAGGCCTCGACGTGGGCCGTGTCGGACAGGGCCGCCGTCGCGGCCTCGATGCCCGGAACCGAGACGTTGAACGGCAGGCGGATGCGGTCCACCGCCTCGGCGACGGACAAGGGCGCATAGCCGAAGCCGATCCTGAGGCCCGCCAGGCCGTGGATCTTGGAGAAGGTGCGCGTGACCACGACATTGGCGCTGTCTCTGGCCAGCGGCAGGGCTGTCGACCAGTCCGGCTCCACCACGAATTCGGCGTAGGCTTCGTCCACCACCAGCAGGATGGTCTCGGGCAGGGCCGCGTGCAGCCGGGCGATCTCTTCGCCCGAATTCCAGGACCCGGTGGGGTTGGAGGGATTCGAGACATAGACGATGCGGGTGCGCTCATCGACCTGGTCCAGCAGGGCGTCGACCTCGGCCTTCAGGCCCGGCTCGGGCGCGTGCTTGACCACGGCCTGGTTGGCCTTGGCCGAAATCTGATAGGCGAGGAAGCCGTATTGCCCGGTGACGATGTTGTCGCCCGGCGTCAGGTAGGTCTGGTTCAGCAGGGCGAACACCTCGTCCGAACCGTTGCCGAAGATGAGCCGCTCGGGCTCCAGCCCGTGATGCTCGGCCACCGCTTCACGCAGCTTGGCCGCGCGGCCGTCGGGATAGAGGGCCAGGTCGCGGATCGCGCTTTCATAGGCTTCGCGGGCCTTGGCGCCGGCGCCCAGGGCGTTCTCGTTGGATGACAGCTTGATGGGCTCGGCCACGCCCTCGACGCGGGACTTGCCGCCCACATAGGGGGCGATGTCCAGAATGCCGGGTTTGGGCGCGGGCCGGCTTGCGGTGTCGGTCATCAGTCGTTTCCTGTCGAAAAATCTAGAATACCGGCGCGGCGCCGATGACGCCGTTGAGCCGGCCGGTGGGGGCGATCAGCCGCCCATCGTCGGGCTGCACATAGCCCGCCAGCATGAAGAGCTTCAAGCCGCCCGCCGTCTCCAGGGGCGTTCCGGCCAGGCCGCGCATGGCCAGCATGTCCACGATGCGCGCCTCGTCGCCGGGCGCCTCGATGATCCAGAAGGTGCGGTCATCGCCGGTGGGGCCGGCCGCTTCGGACGACACCATCAGCGCCAGGGGGCGGCCGGAGGCGTCGTCGGGCAATGCGCCGGTGACCCGCAACTCGGGCTGGGCCAGCAGCCTGGCCCACCAGGGCGTCGAACGGCCCAGGTCCAGCACCGCCCGGCCGCCCTGACGCACGGCCTTCAGCGCGCCCTCGGGCTCGGCGACCGCGCGCACCCCGTGGCCGAACCGGTCCGCCGCCAGCAGCGCCGACAGCGGCCCCCACACATGCACCGGCCCCGCGCCCTCCGCCTCGATGCGGCTCCACAGGCTGCGCACCAGGGCTGGGGACACGCCCCGGGCCTCGGCCAGGACGGCGCGCAGGGCGATCACCGCCTCATCGCGCGAACGGCGGTCCACGCCCATGCGCGCCTTCAGCGCCTTCAGCAGCGCCCGGTCCAGATCCGTGGTGTCGGCCATCAGAACAGCTCGGGCGCGGGCGCCAGGTTGAATGGGCCCATCCAGGCGCGGCCGTCGCGGAACTCGACCGCCAGCTCCACGTCGCCGGTCAGCACCTCGCTCGCCCCTGCCGCCGCCGCGGCCCCCGTCGTGGCGGTGCGGTTCACGGCGTCCGAGCGCGCCAGGCCGCTCAGGGCGGGCGCGGCGCGGTCGGCTGACAGGCTGAGGGTTCCGAGCAGCCGCCCGTCCTCGTCCGCGCGCAGCGCATCGCTGGTCAGGCGCGCGGCGCTGTCTCCGGCGCGCATCTCGCCGCGCACATGGGTGAAACGTCCGCCCGATGCGATCCAGGCGGCCAGGAGGGTCGGCGCGTCCGGCCCGCTCAGACCCTGGAAATTCTCCACCGTGGCTTCGGCCTGAAGGGTGAACAGCCCGCCCCGGCTCATGAAATTGATCGGTCCTTCGGCCCGGCCGACGCCGTCGATCAGGCGGAACAGGATGTCGACATCCCGGGCCGAGGCGGGCGATGCGGAAACGGGGTTTTCATCGGGCGGGCCGTACTGACCGGCCCGAGCATAGATCTCCACCCGCCCGGCCGAGGCCAGGGGGAACGGCTCCGCCCCGGGATGGGCGGTGAACACCGGCTCGGCGATCTCCAGCGCCAGGTTGGGGAAGGTCTGGTTCAGGCCGCTGGCCGAGGCGCGGATCACCGGGGCGTTCACCGCCACCTCGCCCTTGTCGCCCCGGGTCAGCACCAGCCCGTCCGTCGCCGCCACGACCCAGCGGTCCGGGCGATAGGCGTTGGCCTCCGCCGTCAGTTCCGGCGCGGCGATCGCGTGGCCGCTGGGTGCGGTGAGGCGCACATGTTCGGTCTGAAGCCGCACCCGGAACGGCCAGCCGCTGACGGCGGGCGGGGCGTAGGCGATCTCCCATCCTTGGGCGCGCAGGTTTTCGGCGGCGAGGTCGAGGCGCGTCTCCACCGCCTGGGCCAGCCAGAACCACCAGGCGGTCCAGGCCGCGATGACGAGCGCCATCAGGCCGAGCGGAACGATCAGGGGCGCATAGGGCGCGCGGGGCTGGGTCATGGGGGCTCCGTTAGCGGTCCTTGAGGAACGCGCCAACCGTTTCGATGGCTTCCACCAGTCCCATTCTCTGAACTTCCGCCCCCGGCGGCAGGCCCGCGAACAGGCGCGTGGGGCTGGCTGCGTCCAGGAGGACGAACACGCCCCTGTCGTCGGCCCGGCGGATCAGGCGGCCGAACGCCTGGCTGATGCGGCCCCGCGTTATGGCGTCGTCATAGGCGCGGCCGCCGAAGGTCTCGCGCCGGGCCTTATGCAGCAGGTCCGGGCGCGGCCAGGGCGCCCGGTCGAACACCAGGATGCGCAAGGACCGGCCGGGCACGTCCACCCCGTCCCTGACCGCGTCGGTGCCCAGCAGACACGAATCCTCCTCGGCCCGGAAGATGTCCACCAGCCCGCCCACCTCCAGCGGGTCCACATGCTGGGCGTAGAGCGGGAGCCCGGCCTTCGCCAGGTCCGGGCCCAGCCGCTCATAGACGGCCTTGAGCCGACGGATGGCGGTGAACAGGCCCAGGCCCCCGCCGCCGGTCGCCAGGAACAGCTCGCGCATGGCTGCGGCGATCTGGCGCGGATCATCGCGGGCCACGTCGTTGACCACGATCACCCGGCTGTTGGCGGCGTAGTCGAACGGACTTTCCACCCGAAGGGTGCGCGGCCGCTCGGGCAGGCGCGCCGACCCGGTGCGCATCCGCGCCAGGTCGAACGGATCGTCCGCCACGGGGTCCGACAGGGTCGCCGAGGTTACGAGAATTCCATGGGCCGGGGCGATGACGGCGGCCTCCAGCGGGATGGTCGGATCGATCCAGTGCCGTCGCAGGGCCACGTCGTGGATGCGGCCGAAGGCGACCTCCGCCGACAGCCAGTCCACGAAATCCGGGTCCGTCTCGGCCCCGCCGTCCTCCAGCGCCGCCAGCATGGCGCGCCATCCGGGCAGGGTCATGCGCGCCCGCCGCTCCAGCCCGCGCAGGGCGCCCTCGATGCGCGCCCGGGCGCCGCCGTCCAGCTCGGCGGCCTCGTCGTCCAGGAAGTCCTCCAGGTGACGCGCCAGGGCCAGCAGCGGCGCCTCCACCGCCGCCAGGGCGCGGGCCGCACCGCGCGCCGCCTCGATCACCGGCTCGGTGGAGGGCCGCACGGCGCACTCCATGCCGAACTCGCCCCCGCCATAGGTCGCCGCCTCGGACGTGCGGGCGCGCAGCTGGGCCAGGGCGGCGGCGAGGAACCCCTCTACAGGTCCGATAGGATTGACCTCGCCAGAAGGGGGCGCGATGCGGCCCGAGGCGCCCTCGCCCGGCAATTGGGCCGCCGCCCTGACGGCATCCGTCAGCGCCTGACGCGCGGCCTCCGAATCCGCCGTCAGGTCGCCCAGGCGCTGCTCCAGGCCCCGCCCGCGCCGTCCGCGCCCTTCCGGCCCGCGAATCCAGCGCCTCAGCTCGGCCGCCTCCTGCCCTGACAGGCAGGCGGAGAAGGCGCTGTCGGCCGCGTCGAACAGGTGGTGTCCCTCGTCGAACACCACGCGCTTGAGCGCCGCCGTTTCGGTGTCGGTCTTCAGGCCCCGCGCCGCGCGGGCGCCGTCGAAGGCGGCCTGGGTCATGACCAGGGCGTGGTTGGCCACCACCAGGTCGGCCCGGCGGCTGGCGCGGATGGTCTTCTCCACGAAACAGGTGCGGTAGTGCGGACAGGCGGCGTGGACGCACTCGCCGCGCCGGTCCACCAGATTGGCCGCGCTCATCTGCTGGCCCGGCCCGACCGCGAACAGGCCCGGCAGCCAACCGGGAAAGTCGCCGCCGGTCATGTCGCCGTCGCGGCTGTGCAGGACCCAGCGCGCGGTCAGGGCCGCCCCGATCAGGTCGCCGTTGCCCAACTGCGCCGCCTGGACCATCTCCTGAAGGTTCAACAGGCACAGGTAATTCTCGCGCCCCTTGCGCACCACGGCCTTCTTGCGCCGCACCTCGGGGTCGGGCCACAGGGCCGCGCTCTCGCGGTCGATCTGGCGTTGCAGGGCGCGCGTATAGGTCGACACCCACGCCGCGCCCTGATTGCGCTCGGCCCACAGGCTGGCGGGCGCCAGGTATCCCAGGGTCTTGCCGGTGCCCGTGCCCGCCTCGGCCAGCAGCACGCGGGGCCGGCCCTCTTCGTTGCGGGGCGAGAAAGCGAAGGCGGCCTCGGCCGCGTAATCCGACTGGGTCGGACGGGATTCGTCCAGGCCCGACGCCTCAAGCAGTTTCGACAGGCGGATGCGGGCGGATTCCGAATCCACGGGGGCGGAGCCCGCCTCGCCGCGCGGCGCCTCGTCCTCCCATTCCGGCAGGCGCGACCAGACATCCAGCCCCGAGCCCCGGTATCGGCGCTCGCGCACCGGCTGCGCCCGCAGCGCCGCCAGGACCCGGGGCGCCCAGGCCCAGTCCGCGCGCTCGAGTGTTTCGGCCAGGGTCACGGCGTCCTCGCGCGCGCCAAGGCCGGGATCGGCCAGTTCCTTCAGCAGCACGACGGCCGCCTCGCGGAGAGCCGCGGCCATTTCCGGCGCGCCTGACGGCGCCGCGAGGCCCAGCGCCAGGGCCAGCCCCGTCGGCGACGGCGCGCAGAACGACGCCGGCCGCACGAAAGCGAACAACTCCAGCACGTCCATCAGGTCCGGCGAGCGCGTCGGCGCCGCCAGCCCCAGCCGCCGCGCCGTCAGCCCGGCGTGGGCCACCAGCACCGGGCCGCCGGTGAACAGGGCCTCGGCCGCATAGTCGCTCTGCGTCGGCCGGGTCTCGTCCAGCC
>JAEZCL010000191.1 GCA_023433585.1 Pseudomonadota bacterium | reverse complement strand
TGCAGGGCCTGCGCACCACGCGCATCCAGCATTACCGCCAGTAGTCGGTTCGGTTTCTCCGAAGGTTTCAGGGCCGCGTCCGAAAGGCGCGGCCCTTTCCTTTTCCTCCCCGCCCGAGCGGGGAGGGGGACCGCGAAGCGGTGGAGGGGTTGTTTCAACCGCCTCGATCTTTCTGTTCAACGCCCCCGACCCCCGCGCCGCCCCCTCCGTCACGGGCGCGGAGGCGCGCCCGCGCCACCCCCCCATCTCAAGCAATGGGGAGGAGAATCCGGCGAAGCCTCGAAATCGCGCCGGTTTCGCACTAAATGGCGCCGATGACCCTGATCGAGCCCGCATGCCCGATGCCCGTGATCGCGCCCGTCGACACCGACGCGGCGGTCGCGGCCGCGCGCGCGGCGGGCGGCCTGCCCCTGGGCGCGCGGGTGGTGGCGGCCATGTCGGGCGGGGTGGACTCCACCGTGGTGGCGGCCCTGCTGGCGAAGGCCGGATACGACGTGGTGGGCGTGACGCTGCAGCTCTACGACCACGGGGCGGCGCTGAAGAAGAAGGGCGCCTGCTGCGCCGGTCAGGACATCCACGACGCCCGGCTGGCGGCCGAGACGATCGGCATCCCCCACTATGTGCTGGACTATGAGAGCCGGTTCCGCGACGCGGTGATCGACCAGTTCGCGGATTCCTATCTGCGCGGCCAGACGCCGGTGCCGTGCATCCGCTGCAATCAGACAGTGAAATTCCGCGACCTTCTGGACGTGGCGCGCGACCTGGGCGCCGAGGCCATGGCGACGGGCCATTATGTGCGCCGCTCGATCGGGCCGGACGGGCGCGCCCAGATGAGGAAGGCCGTGGATCATTCGCGCGACCAGTCCTATTTTCTGTTCGCCACCACGGCCGAGCAGCTGGACTACCTGCGCTTTCCCCTGGCCGATCTGGAGAAGCCCCAGGTGCGCGGCGTGGCGGCCGAGCTGGGCCTGAGGATCGCCGCCAAGCCGGACAGCCAGGACATCTGCTTTGTCCCCTCGGGCGACTATCGCACCCTGATCGACCGGCTGCGGCCCCAGGGGCGCGAGGCGGGCGAGATCGTGCATCTGGACGGCCGGGTGCTGGGTGCGCACGGCGGCATCACCGACTACACCATCGGTCAGAGACGGGGCCTGAACGTCGCGGTGGGCGAGCCGCTGTTCGTGGTGCGGCTGGAGCCTGAGACGCGCCGCGTCGTCGTCGGGCCGCGCGAGGCCCTGCTGACCGCGTCCCTGACGCTGGAGGAGACGAACTGGCTGGGCGACCAGCCCGCCATCGAGGACGCGGCCAATGAAGGCGCGGCCGTGCTGGCGCGTGTGCGCTCCACCCGCCAGCCGTCGCCGGCGCGTCTGATGATGCGGGACGGCGCGGTGCATGTGGTCTTCGACGAAGGCGAGGAAGGCGTGGCGCCGGGCCAGGCGTGCGCTCTCTATGACCCCGCCGATCCGGACCGCGTGCTGGGCGGCGGCTTCATCGCGAGCACGGAAGCCGTGGCGGCCTGATCCTCCCCCTTGGGGAAGGATCATTCGCCCGCGATTTCGTCCAGCACGGGCATGAGCTCGGCCCTCAGCATCGGCGCCAATGTCCGCGCATAGGTCGCGCCGAAATGGTGGGTGTCGTGATAGACCATGACGTTGCCGACCACCGCCGGGCAGGTCGTCTCGTCACAGAAGTAGCGCGAGAAATCCAGCGGATGCAGGCCGGCGATCCCGGTCACCGCAAGCGTCGGGTTCTCGGGCGACAGCAGGTCCGACCGGGACCGTGAGCAGCGCGCGGCGTCGCGGCCGAAACGCTCGACGCATTCGGCCACGTCGAACTGGAACCAAGGCGTGTCGCGCATGCCGATGACGGGAATGCCCAGGGCCTCCAGCTCGCGCCAGCGTTCGACATAGCCCGGCGCGATCTCGTCGGCCGAATATTCCCCGCGCGTGGTGGTGGTGAACACCGCATCGGGGCGCAGGCGCTCAAGCTCAGCCATGACGTTGCGGTTCCACACGGTGCAGGACGGCGGCTCATGCGGCTCCGGAACCTCGCGGAACAGGCAGGCGCTCTTGGTGAAGATCATCAGCTTCCAGTCGGAGCCCTCCACGGCGCCCAGCAGGGCCGGGAACCACTGGGTGACGTGAGAGCCGCCGACCACCGCCAGTGTGTGCGGCGCGTCCGGGTCGCCATAGACACAGTTGGGGGTGGCGGTCCCCGTCTCGGACTGATGGCAGCCGTTGTCATAGAGCTCGGGCCGGTCGGCGCGCACGGTGAAGGGGCCGGGCGTGACCGGCGCCTCGGTAATGTCGCGCCCGAAGGCGGCGGCGCCGGGATAAGCCTCCGCATTCGCCAGGCGCGCCCATTCCGCCCGCGCCTGGAATTTCGCATAGCCGATCCAGCCGACGGCCAGGGCGCCGGCCACGCCCACCGCCGCAGCCGAGGCGAACAGGATGCGCCAGGGTTTCGTGTCGCTGACGTAACGGGTCGGCCCCTCGATGAAGCGCAGGGTCAGGTCCGCCGCCACGACCGAGGCGGCCATGACGGCCAGGCCCGCCAGCGGCGTGGCCGTGGTGCGTTCGGCCAGGGTCAGATAGGCCAGCAGGATCGGCCAGTGCCACAGATAGAGGCCGTAGGACCGGTCGCCCAGCCAGGTGAACAGCCGGCTTCCCAAAAGGCGCGCCACGCCGAAGCGCCCGCCCCCCAGTCCGCCGATCAGCACCATGGCGGCGCCCAGCGTCGGCCACAGGGCCGCATAGCCCGGAAAGACGGTGGAGACCTGCAGCAGGAACCCGCAAGACACGATCAGGATGAGGCCCAGCCAGCCGATCACGAACCGCGCGCCCTCCCCCAGCTTCAGGCGCGGCAGGATCAGGGCGACGAGGCCGCCCAGGGCGAACTCCCACAGTCGGGCGAAGGTGTCGAAATAGGCGGCCGGCTGGTCTCGCAGGGTGTGGATCACCGACCAGGCCAGCGACCCGGCGAAGATCAGGCCCAGGAACGCCGCGACCGCCTTGGTGCGATCGACAGCCGTCCTGCCGACGGCCCAGGCCATGGCCCACATGGCGAGGCCGAAGACGGCCAGGGCCTGCACCTGCACCGCCATGGCCCAGTAGTGCTGAACCGGCGAAGTGGCGGAATCGCGGGTCAGATAGTCCGTGGAGAACCGGATCAGATACCAGTTCTCCAGATAGGCGGCCGAGGCGATCACATGCTTGGCGTAGGGCTCCCACCGCACCGCCGGCGCCCACAGGGGCGCGGTCAGGACGATCACCGCCAGCACGAACAGGGACGAGGGCAGAAGCCGCTTGGCCAGCCGCGCGACATAGCGGATCAAATCCACCGATCCCTTGGCGACCGTCTCGCGTCCCAGCGACCCGATCAGCAGGAAGCCCGAGACCACGAAGAACACGTCCACGCCGCCCGAAACCCGGCCGATCCAGATGTGGAAGACGGCGACCAGCAGGGCGCCGACGGCCCTCAGGCCCTGGATGTCTCCGCGACGATCGGTGCGCGCAGGCGCGACGGACATGGCGTTTCCCCGACGGTTGGTCAGGCTCATTGCCACGGTCCCGGTTACCGGCGGCTCAACGACCGATGATTAATTCGGCAGCGGCTTCAGCCCTTCGTTGCGGAGCTCAGTCGCGGATGACGGCCCCGGCGATCCAGCTGACCAGACCCGTGACCACCGCCGCCCCGATCGCCGGCCAGAACCCGGCCACGGTGAAGCCGTCGAAGAATACCGAGGCCAGGCCGATCATGGCGGCGTTCACCACCAGCAGGAACAGCCCCAGGGTCACGACCGTGATCGGGAAGGTGATGACGACCAGGATCGGCCGCACCACCGCATTGATGAGCCCCAGCACCAGGGCCGCCAGGATCAGGATGGTGGTGTCGCGGAACGAAATCCCCGCGATCAGCACCGACGACAGCCACAGCCCCAGCGCCGTGACGATCCACTGGACGATGAACCGCACCATGATCGCTTTCCCTTCCGTTCGAACCGGACGATAGCGCGCGGGAACGGTCTTGGCTCCCCCGATTCGAAAACCGGCGATCCGGCTTTCGGATGATCGCGGGTCTTGCATGGGGCCTATCCAGCCGGGGCGGCGCCTGATAACGATTCCGCGCCATGATCGAACTCGTCGGTGTCGAGAAATCCTATCCCACGCGCTTCGGCCGGCGGTCGGTCATCCAGCCGACCGACCTGGTGTTCTATCGGGGATCGTCCACGGCGGTGATGGGCCTGAACGGCGCGGGCAAGTCCACCCTGCTGCGCCTGATCTCGGGGGTCGAGCGGCCGGACCGGGGCGAGATCCGGCGCACGGTCACGGTGTCCTCGCCGCTGGGCCTGTCCGGCGCCTTCCACAGGAGCATGACGGGGGCGGAAAACCTGAAATTCGTCTGCCGCATCTATGACAAGGACCTGGAGGCGACGACCGAATTCGTGCGCGAGTTCACCGAACTGGGGCCGTATTTCCACGAGCCGATCGACACCTATTCCTCCGGGATGAAGTCGCGCCTGTCGTTCGCGCTCAGCCTGGCGGTGGACTTTCAGGTCTATGTGATTGATGAAGGGCTCAGCGTGGGCGACGCCGCCTTCCGCAGAAAGGCCCAGGAAGCGTTCGCCGAACGGCGGGCCAGATCCGACATCATCATGACCTCGCACAGCATGTCGACAATCCGGGAATTCTGCAGTCGAGCCGTGGTCATGGACCAGGGCCGCGCCGTGCCGTTCGAGAACCTCGACGCGGCCGAGGACTACTATATGGAAATCGTGGCCAGGGGACGCGCCGCATGACCACACTGGATGTTCCGGTCAACGCCGGGCGGGACAAGGCCCAGCGCCGGCGCACCCTGCTGGCCCGCTCGGCCATCGTCTTCATCCTGGGGCCGGCGATCATCTATGCGCTGTATCTGATCCTGCTGGCGCCGGCCCAATATCACACCACGACCGCCTTCGCCGTGCGGGGCGCCGAGATGGCGCCGACGGACGCTCTGGGTGTTCTGGGGATATCGGCGCCCTCGTCCAACACCCTGGACGCCCGCATCGTCGAGGAATACATCCGCTCGCACGCCATGGTGGAGGGCCTGCGCGAGCGCTACGGCTTCAACGAAGCCTATTCCCGCTTCAGCCTGGACCCCATGTTCTCGTTCCTGCCGGCGAGCGCCAACCGCGAGCGGGCCACCCGCTTCTGGCGCAATCGGGTGCGGGTGCGCCACGATCCGGCCTCGCAGTCCACCATCGTCGAGGTCGGAGCCTACACCTCCGAGGACTCCCTGCGCCTCAGCCAGGGCGTGCTGGCCCTCAGCGAAGAGTTGGTCAACCACATGTCCGACCGGGCCATGACCGACATGGCCGCCGCCGCCGACCGCGAGATCGAGCGCAAGCGCGAGGAGTACGAGACCGCGCGCGACCGTCTGGCGGAATATCAGGGACGCCGGTTCTCGGGCGTGGACGTCTCGACCCCCGCTCAGCAGGCCATGGGCCTGGTGGGCAGCCTGGACGCCCAGCTGGCGGCCAAGCGGACCGAACTGGCCACCCTGAGCCAGACCTACCAGCCGGACGCGCCGCAGCTGACCGGCCTGAGGCGCGAGATCGCCGCCCTGGAGGCCGAGCGCGCCCGCGCGGTGCAGCAGGCTCTGTCCACCCCGGGCGAACGGGCCGCCGGAGGACAGATCGAAGCCCAGGCCGTGCTGATGGACTATCAGGTGGCGCAACAGGCCTATGTGGCGGCGCTGCAGGCGGCCGAAAGCGTGCGCCGCCAGGCCATCAACGACCGCAAATACGTGGTCGCCTATGTGCCGCCGCGCGAACCGGAACAGTCCAATTGGTGGAGCCGCCTGGGCAATGTGCTGGCGGTGCTGATCGGCGCGGCCCTGCTCTGGGGCGTCGGCGCCCTCATCTATTCGATCATTCGGGATCACATGGAATGACCGGTTTTCGCTTTCTGAAGATCGTGGCCGCGGTCGCCGCCCTGACCGCGCCGTCCGGGTTCGCCCTGGCCCAGACCGGCGCCGCCGCGCCGGTCCGCGTCGCGCCCGAACAGACCGCGCCCCAGGGCCCCGAGGCCCTGGTGATCCAGGAACGCAGGGGCGAGCGCCCGCCGCCTCTGGGCGCGGACATGTTCGTGGGTCAGGCGCCGGAAGCCTCCACCGACATCGTGGACCCGGATTATGTGCTGCAGCCGGGCGATACGGTGCGGGTCACCCTGTGGGGCATGGTCGAGGGCGGGCATGAGCTGACCATCGACAGCCAGGGTAATATCGTGGTCCCCGGCGTAGGGCCGATCCGCGTGGCCGGGGTCACCGCCGCCCAGGCGCCCGAGGTGGTCGAGCGCGCCAGCCGCCGAATCTACAACGAGGGCGTCCAGGTTTACGCCACCCCCGTCTCGACCGCCGCCACCCGTGTGCTGGTGACCGGACCGGTGGCCCAGCCCGGCTCCTTCGCCGGAGCTTCGGACGACGCCCTGATCGTGTTTCTCCAGCGCGCCGGCGGCATCGACCCGACGCGCGGCAGCTATCGCCGGGTGCGGGTGCTGAGAAACGGCGAGGTGATCGCGCGCGCGGACCTCTATGATTTCCTGCGCGAGGGCGTGCTGCCGCGCCTCAGCTTCCGCAACGGCGACGCCGTGGTGGTCGAGGAGCAGGGTCCCATCGTGTCGGTCACGGGCGATGTGCGCGCGCCCTTCACCTTCGAGCTGGCCGGCCAGACCGGCCAGGGCGGCGAGCTGATGCTGTTCGCCCGGCCCCAGCCCGGCGCCACCCATGTGGCCGTGGTCGGCGTGCGCAACGGCGCGCCCATCAGCCACTACATGCCGCTGGACGAATTCTCAGCCTTCACCCTGATGGACGGCGACCGGGTGCAGTTCGAATCCGACAGCCGCGCCGCCAACGTCATGGTGCGCGTGGAAGGCGCCCACGGCGGCCCCTCGGTGTTCACCCAGGCGCGCGGAACCACGGTGGCCCAGGTTCTGGCCCAGCTGGCCATCGACCATGACGCGGACATGGAATCCATCCATCTGCGCCGCCAGAGCGTGCGGGAGGCCCAGCAGCAGACCCTGAACGAAGGGCTGGAGCGGCTGGAGCGCACGGTGCTGCTGTCTCCGGCCCGGTCGCCCGCTGAAGCCCAGTCCCGGGCCACCTCCCTGGCCTTCGTCACCGAATACATCGCCCGGGCGCGCCAGGTGGAGCCGCTGGGCATCCTGGCGCTTGACGGCCAGGACCTGAGCCAGGTGCGGCTCGAAACCGGCGACGTGATCGTCATCCCGCGCCGCTCGCAGGTGGTCACCATCGCCGGCGAGATCAACGCGCCCCAGTCGGTCCTGGCCCAGTCCGCCGAACCGGTGTCGGGCTATGTGCGCGCCGCCGGCGGATTCACGCCCCGGGCGGATCGTCGCAATGTGCTGGTGTTCCGCCAGGACGGACAGCTGCGTGAGGGCGGCCGCGCCATGCCGGGCGACCGCATCCTGGTCATGTCCAAGCCGGACTCCACCCTGCTGCCGTTCCTGCGCGACCTGACCCAGACCATCTTCCAGATGGCCGGGGTGCTGGTGGCCGTGGACCGGTTCTGAGGGTCTGTCGCGGCCTGAATTGGAAGCCCGTCGTCAGCCCTTCTTGGAGGCGCGGCGCCGGTCGCCGAATTCCTTGAGCGCGTCCAGCTCCCAGGACTCCCAGGGGCGGATCAGGTGCAGGTGCAGCTCCGCCGTCAGCCGCTCGTCGTCCGAAGCGTGCGGCAGCTTCGCCGCCGCCGCGTCCTGGTCGGCCGGATCCCGCCAGACGCGGCGCAGGCCCGCCACCTCAAATCCCGCGCGCAGCATCAGGGCGGTCCAGGTCGTCGGCGTCATGAAACCGTAGCCCGGCCCGTCCAGACCCCGGCGCGGATCCCCGCACCGGACCCTGACGATCATTTCGCCGCCCGGCCGTAGCAGATCATGGAGCCGCGCCAGGCCGTCCTCCAGCCCTTCGAGAGGGAACACCCCGTCCAGTTCACGGCACAGGATCAGGTCGGCCACGCCGTCGTCCAGGCTTTCGATGCGGCGCAGGTCCGCATGCAGCTCCAGCCCGGGGAACATGCCGGTGCGCCAGGCCACGCCGCCGCCCTGGCCGGTCCAGTAGGCGTGGCGTTCGACGCCGACGGCGGACCGCGCCCCGCCACTGCCGGCCAGAGCCCCGAGCATCCGCCCGTCCCCGCAGCCGACCTCCAGCACGTCCGCGCCCTCAACCAGCGGCGAGAACGGCGCGAACAGCGCGTCCCACAAGGCCACCGCGTCGCTCCAGGCCGCCTGGTCGTCGGGATCAGGCCGCTGGGGCCGCGCCAGCACCACCTTGGCGCCCAGCCGCCAGGCGTCGCGCATGCGTTCCCTCAGGGTCATGACGGGTCTCCCGGCGCGCGGGCGAGAAGAATCAGGCGGCCGACCGCCAGTTCGACAGAGTCATAGGCGGCCAGACGCGCGCCATGCCCGCTCGTCAGCGCCTCGGGCAGAACCTGGGCGCCCTCGTCGTCCGCAGCGTCCACATGCAGCCCGGCGGCCTGGACCAGCATCAGCCAGGCCGAGGCGGGCAGCGGCGCCCGGGCCTGGGCCGCCGCGCCCAGGTCGCCCGCCCGGACCAAGTGCGGAAACAGCAGCGGCTCGAAGCCCGTTTCCGCATCCGGCGCGGCCAGGGTGTCGACACTCAGGACCAGGGCGCCGCCCGGCGTCAGCAGGCTGCGCAGCGCCATGATCCGGGCGCGGACCTCGGACAGCTCGCCCCGTTCGATCCTGCCGGCCGCCACGATCAGGTCGAACCCGGCGGGCCGGGACGCCGCCAGGGCCTCCAGGCTCTCGGTCGTGGTGGCGAAGCGCGCGCGCGGCGGCGGCGAATCCGGGTGCATCAGGGTCAGGGCGCCCGGCCTCAGAACCTCGTTGACCGCACGCGCCAGATCGAACCCGTTCGGGCCGAACGCGAGCGCCGACGCCGCGTTGCGGGGCGCGCCCAGCGCCTTCCACAGGCGCGCCGCCTTCCGCACGGGGGACACGGCCGGGCTCATGCGGGCTCCAGGGACAGGGCCTGGCGAAAGGCGGCGTCATAGCGGCGCACGGCCGAGCGCCGCAGCCTACGCGGCCCCCGGCGCTGCTCGACCAGGGGCTCGAAAGCCTCGGCGTCGCCCGCCCAGGCGGCGAGCGCGCCGGGCGAGAAGACCGTCTTCGGATCGGCGCCCGTCACTCCTGAGCGACCCAGGCCCGCGACCATGGCTGTCATCATCTCCAGCTTGATCTCGTCGCGGTCCGCCAGCACCGGGAAGCCATGCGGGCTGCGCTCCCAGCCCGCTCCCCCCCAGGCCGTCAGCCGCTCGGCCAGGGCCTCGTTCCACGCATCCGCCCGGTCCGCCGAACGCACCATGGTCCGCAGCAGCAGCGCCAGCGGATCGATTCGCGCGGCGACCAGCGTCTCACCGCCGGACCGGACCAGGGCCTGGACGATCGTCTCGGCGGCCGCCGCCGCCATGGGATCGGCGGCGCTGAGGCGGTGGCGGACCACGCGGTCGCGGCCATGGGCGGGGGTCGACAGGACCATGGTGGACGGCACGACCAGCAGGTCGTCGAAGGCGGCGAAGGGGGTGGTGCGCCACCGCATCCAGGCCGGCAGGCCGATCTGATCGTTCCGATCGGCCAGCACCACCCGGACCCCGGCGCGCCGGGCCGCCGTCAGCGTCGTCGTGGTCAGCTGCTTCTCGCCGAACGAGGCCACCAGGGGCGAACCCCCGACCACCGCTTCGTAGCGCCTCACGGCGGCGTCGACGGCGGCGGCCTCGTCCATCCCGGCCAGCGTCGGCGACAACGCCCGCCACGGTTCGGGATTGACCATCAGGCCCAGGCCATGGCCGCGCCGCGACAGGGCCGAGGCCAGGGCGGCGACGGCTTCATCGCCCAGCGCCTCGCCCGCCAGGACGTCCAGCAGGAAGAGGCCCTTCAGGCCGTTCGCCTCCAGCGTCAGGGCGACGCTCTCCACCGCCCCGGACCCGTCGCCGGCCCACCACTGACGGGCCGCCACGTCGCGCGGATCGGCGATGGGGGACAGCGCCGGCGCCGCCGTCGCATCGACCGCCACAAGCAGGCGCGGCCCCATCGGCCGGGCCTCGGGCGCCAGGCGGTCGGCCCGGCCCGGCGCATGGGTGGCCGGCTCGCCCTTGATCTCGGGCGTTTCCGAACGCGGCGGCTGGACCAGCCGGTCCGCGCGGGCGTCGGCGGCGACCAGCATCTCCCGCGTGACCGGCCGGCCGCCCTGCTTGCGCCAGCGCCCGCCGACCCGAGCCATCATCTCGTATCTGAACGTCCCGTCCCTCAGGCGCCCCGCAGGCAGAAGGAAGCGGGGTTCGGGCCGTGTCATGTCGACCACCACGCGCCCGCTTTCCAGGCTGCGCACCCACAGGCGGTAGGCCCCGGCGCCCCGCGTCGCCTCACTGACCAGCAAGTCGTCGGCGGGGGTTTCATAGTCGTCGCCCAGGCGCGGGATGGGGTGATATTCCTGAACCCGCTCGAACCGCCCGTCGGGGTCGTCGCCCGGCCGCGCCATGACGCGAAAAGCCAGCTGGTCCGACGTCAGGCGCATGTCGGGCGGCAACCGGCATTCGGTGCGGAAGCCCTCATAGACGGCGCGCCGCTCGCCGGTGTCCTGGTTGCGGACGATGACGCGGTATTCCTGATTGGGCCCGGCCGACGCCCACGTGAGCACGGGGCTGACGGCGCGCCGGCGGATGGTCTTCAAGCTGCCCGCTCCTGATTGGGTTGCGCCGTGACCGTCTTCATATCGGCGGGCGCGCGGCGAGGGTCAATCCGGTCATGAGGACCGCGCCCGCAAAGGCGCGTCACGCCGCCTTGAGCGCCCACTGTCCGTAAAGGCCGTCCAGGCTGGTGGCGGCGCGCGACCAGGTGAAGCGCTTCTCGACGTCGCGCCGGGCGTTGCGGGCCACCGCCATGGACCGGTCCGGCGTCCCGATGACCTCGCCCAGAAGGTCGGTGAGTTCGCCCACGTCGCCCTTGTTGAACAGGAAGCCGTTCTCACGGTGGATCAGGGTCTCGGAAATGGCCGAGACGTTGGAGGCCACCACGGGCAGCTCCATGGCCATGGCCTCCAGCGGCTTGAGCGGCGGCACCAGCTCCGTGACCTGGGCCGGGCGGCGCGGATAGACCGCCACGTTCATGAGGGAGTACCAGCGCGGTGCGTCGGTGTGCGGCACGCGGCCGGGCATGATGAGGTGGTCCGCGACGCCCAGAACCCGCGCGGCCTCGCGCACCTCGCGGAAAGCCGGGCCGTCGCCGACCAGCAGGGCGCATACGTCCAGTCCGTCCTGGCGCAGGTTGGCCAGGGCCGTGACCAGGTCGACCAGGCCTTCATAGCCGGTCATTGAGCCGAGGAAGCCCAGGACCTGTCGGTCATCCAGCCCCAGTTCACTGGCCAACGCCCGGTCGCGGGGACGGGGGCTGAAGACCTGCGGATCGACGCTGTTGGGCACCACCATGATCTTGCGCTCGTCGACCCCGCGCGAGATCAGTTCGTTCCTGAGGCCGTTCGAGATGGCCACCACGGAGTCCGCCTCCTGGGCCACGACGGTTTCCTGGCGGCGCTGGAACTCGAACCGCTCGGAGCCTTCCCAGTGGGGCACGCGCGCGGCGTTGGTCAGCTCCCACAGGCCGCGCACCTCATAGACGAACGGCAGCCCCGCCTTGCGCGCCGCCATCAGGGCGGGGGCGGCGTTGACATAGTTGGACGCGGCCTGGACCACGGCGGGGCGGGTCTTGTGGATCCGGTCCAGCAGAACCTCGGACGCCTGCTCGCAATAATGATCGAAGGGCGTGGCGTTGGACGGCGGCCCGGCCAGACGCGAATAGACCACCCCGTCCACCTCATGGGCGCCGAGACGGCCCGTCACATGCTGGGCGTCGTTGCGGTCGGCCGGATAGCCGGGCCGCGTGACCGCCTCGACGCGCCAGCCCTGGCGGCCGATGGCCTTTATCAGCGAATGGGTCCGCGCCGCGTAGCCCGTCACATGATGAGGAAACGAACTGGCCGCCACATAGAGCAGGGACCGGTCCCGGGCGGGCCGCAGGGCGCGACGGCTCGGAATCGCGAGCCCGTCCTTCTGGATGCGAGCCAGACCCTCGATGAGGTCGCGCCGCTGCCGCACCGTGACGGGCAGGGGCTCCTGGGCCTTGTCCAGGCGCTGATACAGGGCGCGAGGCTCATGGATCATGCCGGCGTTGTAGAGCACCCCCGCCAGCCACTGGATCCTGTGGGGGCTGGGATCGTGTTCAACCGTCCGCCGCGCCAGGGCGACGCTCTTGTCGAAGTCCACGTGCTGCAGGGACATGGCGAAATCGGCCACCAGCCGCATCGCCACCTTGGGATCGCGGCATTCGGCCACGACCGCGTCCACGATCTGGTCCGCGCTCAGTTCGAACAGACGCAGGCTGAGCTGGTGGATGCGGCGCGCCGTTTCCGCGTTCAGGTGGGCGGCCTTGGTCGGCGAGCGGCCCCGCCGCTCCAGAGATTGCCTGCGCAGGCGCATGAAGCCCGCCGGCAGGTCCAGAAGCCCCCGCCAGGTCCGGGCGCCCAGCAGCAGGTTGCCCAGCTGGAACGAGATGGTTTCGCGCAGCCGCTCGTTCTCGGCGGTGAGCGTCAGGACCTTCAGCCGGAGCTGCGTGGTCTCCGCCGCGAGCTTCACCGCCCGATCATCTGGCGCATCCGACTGCGAAACCTGAAAAGGGCCGTCCGGCTCGGCGACTCGAGGGGTCATCAGTGAACCAGAACGGTGTATGCTGTCGGCCAACGCTGCGCCTCGCCCTGCGCCATGAACGCGACGGTTGTGTCACACGACATGCGCCATGGCCACGGATCAGGCCCGCGCCGACTGTCTTTGGTCATCATATGTGCCAATCCGGACACGCCCCCGAGAACCGCAACTAAAGGCGCGAGCCGGTCATATGTTCCCGGATCGGGTTCAATCGTTCAAGCCGACCGGTCCGGCGCGACGCGGAAAGGTTCAGTCCCGGTGTTCATCCGGGGTCAGAGAACGGGATTCCCGCAACGGTTTCACCTCGGCGTACAGACCCGCGCCGCGATCACGTACGCCGTAGAAGCGGTCGCCCTGTCCGTTCTGATTGCGGCTCGGCGCGCCAACCGGGTCCGCGCCCGTTTCGGATGCGCTGGTCTCCATCGCCATGCTGCGTCCCCTTCTGCGAGTTCCTGCCGGAACGGCAGAAACTCTTAGTCATCCATCGGGGATGTGCAAGCACTTATCTCATCACGGCAAGTTTTCATCATCCGTGCGCAACACCGATCCCAGCTTCATCCTCGAAATCGCCAGCTCCAGGTCTTCCCGCGTATCGACATCCACTGAACGATGTCCAGGCATCAGGTGAAAAGCCGTATCGTCGGCGATGAAGCCGCCGCCACGACTCACATGATCGGCCCGCAGGACATAGACCGCCCCGTTCAGCCTCAACGGCTGACCGAACGCGGACAGGGGGGAGATGGTTCCATCGCCGCCGCCGATCATGAGAACGTCGGACCGGGCGGCGGCGGCCGTGACCGCCGTCGTGCATCCCCGGCTCCGGCACAGGCGCAGGGTCTGCTCGACATCCTCCGCCGTGCGCAGCGGGGAGGTCGGCTGAAGCAGCACGATGAAGGCGAATCCGTCCGGCTCCGCTGCGTCGGCCCAGCGCAAGGCATGGCGCACCACATCGAGCGACGTGGCCTCATCCGTGGCCAGTTCGGACGGACGCATGAAGGGAACCTCGGCCCCTCCGGCGCGAGCCGCCTCGGCGACGGCCGGATCATCGGTGGAGACGATCAGGCGGTCGACGCCGCGCGCCTCCAGGCCTACGTCGATCGCCCGTTGGAGCAGGGTGCGCCCCGCTGCGGCCGCCAGGTTCTTGCCGGGCAGGCGCCGGGACCCCCCGCGCGCGGGGATGAGGCCCAGCACCCGGCTCATGTCGCCGTCGCGGCGAACACCGCCTCATAGTCGCTGCGCGCCAGTTCGAAATCCGGCGGGCGGCCGATGTCGATCCAGTATTCGTGGATGGGGAAGGCCCCCACCGTCTCGCCGCCGTCCGACAGGGCGGCCAGAAGGCTGGGCATGTCGTAATGGCCCCGGGCCGGCACCTGGTCCAGGGCGGCGGGGGTCAACACATAGATGCCGGCGTTGGCGAACCAGCGGAAGGTGGGTTTCTCGCGGATGGACACCAGCCGGTGGCCCTCGGTCTCCACCACGCCGTAGGGCGCCTCGAACCGGTGTTCGCGCACGCAGGCGGTGGCCGCCGCGCCGTGGTCGTCGTGAAAAGCCAGCAACTGTCCGAAGTCCAGCCGGGTCAGCACGTCGCCGTTCATGACCAGCAGCGGCGCTTCTAGGGGCTCGTCCAGCAGCGCCAGGGCGCCGGCGGTGCCGCGCGGCTCGGTCTCGCGCAGATAGGCGATCTCCACGTCCAGGGCCGAACCGTCGCCGAAATGGCCCTCGATCACCTCGGCCAGATAGTTCACCGCCAGGCGGAAACGCCGGAACCCCTGGTCGCGCAGGCGCTCGATGATGGTCTCCAGCAGCGGCCGGCCCGAAATGGTCAGCATGGGCTTGGGCGTGTGCCGGGTCAGGGGCGCCAGGCGCGCGCCGCGCCCGCCGGCCATGATGACCACCAGGTTGTCGCGTTCGCCCGCATCGCCGAAATGCTCGGGATAAAGGCCCACCACCCGGCCCGCCCGGTCGATCAGGGGCGCCTGGGTGGAGCCGCGCATGTCGAGTTCGGCCTGGATTTCGGCCGGATCCTGGCCTCGCCGCACGGCCACCGGATCGGGGTTCATGGCCGCCTCGACGCCCGCCTCCATGGGCGTCATGCGCAGCAGGGCGCGGCGGACATCTCCATCGGTCAGGGTGCCGCGCAGCCGCCCGCCCTCGTCGATGACCACCACCAGTTGTCCGCGCACCGCGTCGAGCCGCTCCACGGCCTCGCGCAGGCTGGCCCGGTCGTTCAGCAGATAGGGCGCCAGTTCACTTCGGGTCATGGGCGGGCTCCTCGGCGGGAAACGGCTTGCGGCGCAGGCGGTCGTCCAGCGGCTCACCGGCCAGGCGCGCGGCGATGCGCGGGGCGGCCCGCCCGTCGCCGTAGAGGTTGGCCATGCCCGACAGCCCGGCGCGGAAGGCGGGATCGAGCGCGCGGTTCAGGGCCCGAGCCACGGCGTCAGCGTCGGCCGGAGCGTGTACGACGTTGGCGCCCCGGTCGCGGCCCGCCTGACGGCCGCCCACGTCCACCACCGGCAGGTCGAAGGTCGCCGCCTCGATGATCCCGCTGGAGGAATTACCCGCCATGGCCGCGGCGTGGGCCAGGGCCGAGGCGTAGAGCGGCCCCAGGCTGGGGACCAGACGGACGCCCTCCCGCCCCTCGGCCCAGCGGCGGATTCGCGCGCCCTGGCCCAGCCCGCCCGGATCGGCGTTGACGCCGGTGAACAGGACCGGCCGCTCCGAACCGTCCAGGGCGTCCAGCAGAGCCTCCAGCCCGGCCGCCCCGCCGTCCGGGGCCAGGGTCTCCGGATGCCAGGTGACGAGGATGAAATCGCCCGCGTCGCGCCAGTTCAGCGCCGCGAAGAAATCCCCGCGCGGCAGGGGGTGCGCCTGATGCAGCCGATCCAGGCCCGGCGCGCCGGAGACGGTGATGCGCCAGTCCGCCTCGCCGAGCCGGGCCAGACGCTCCCGCGCCGCTTCGGTGGCGCAGAAATGCAGGTGCGCCAGCTTGCTGATGGCGTGGCGGAAGGCGTCGTCCAGGGCGCCCAGCGTCACCTCCCCGCCGTGCAGATGGGCGATGACCGTTCCCGAAAGCGCCGCCGCCCCCGCCGCCGCCAGGGTCTCGTAGCGGTCGCCGGTCAGGACGACGATGTCGGGGCGTTCCGCCTCGATCGCATCGGCAAAGGCGCCGGTCAGCACGCCCATGCGGCGGCCGAGGGCGGCGGGATCGTCGCCGTCCATGTGCGCGGGGATGCGGCGGGCGCGCAGGCCGTGATCCTCGATCAGCGTGTCAGGTCCGGAAGGATCGTCCACTACGATGGCCGCGACATCGACGCCCTCGGCGGTCAGGGCGGCGCCGACC
>JAEZCL010000123.1 GCA_023433585.1 Pseudomonadota bacterium | reverse complement strand
GCCCGGTACGGCGCGGGGGCCGGGGCCTCCGCGCCGGCCACCCGGTAGCGCCACGCCGGCCGTCCGGGCTGGCCCCCACTGGCCCGCGCCTTGACCAACAGTCCGGCGTCGACCAGGCGGTCGAGGTGGGCGCGGGCGGTGGACAGGTGCAGGCCCGTCCGCTCCCCCACCTCGGCGATCGTCATGCCGACGCCGGCGGCGCGCACGAACTCCAGGATCGAGGCCCGGCTGGCGGTGCCGAGAGCCCGGTAGCGCTGCGGGTCGATGGTCTCGCCGACCGGCCCTGATCTCGGGGTTTCCACGTTAGATAACGTTACAACGTCGTTCACCCGCAAAACCCTGGAGGGTTCCATGTCCGCCTCACGCTCCCCGGCCGACCGCGGGGCCGCGCAGGCCGTCGTCCGGCACCACGCCCAGCTCGCCGCCGACCTCGACCGGCACGTCGGAAACCTGCTGACCGCGGCCGACCAGGGTGACGCCGCCGGCGCGCTCCGGCACCGCGACGAACTGCTCCGATGGCTCCGCGACGAACTGCTGCCGCACGCGCACGCCGAGGAGGACTCCCTCTACGCCGCCGCCGGTGAGCGGGCCGAGGGTGCGCTGCTGGTCCGGGGCATGCTCGACGAGCACCAGGCAATCACCGGCCTGGGCGCCGAGCTGGAGACCGGCAACCGGCCGATACGCCTCGCCTGCACCGCGCGCGCCCTCGCCGCGCTCTTCGCCGTCCACCTGGCCAAGGAGAACGACCTGGTCGTCCCGCTGCTGGTGGACGCGGCCGACGTCTCGCTGGCGAAGTTGCTGGAGGGGATGCACGATCTGCTCGGCTCCTCGGAAGTCTCGAATGGCGGCGGCTGCGGCGGGGGCGGCTGCGGCTGCGGTGGTGACCGGGCACCGGCCGACGCGCCGGCTTCGACCCTCACCATCGATCCCCGGCTGGACGTCCGGCAGCTCCCGCACGACCAGCGCCACGCGCGGGTGCTGGCGGCGCTGGAGGCGCTGCCGGCCGGTGGAGCGCTGGTGCTGGTCGCCCCGCACGCACCCCGCCCGCTGCTGGCCGAGGTCGCAGCCCGCTACGGCGACGGCATGACCAGCGAGTGGCTGCAGGACGGGCCGGACGTGTGGCAGATCCGGCTCTCCCGCCGGCCGGTGACGGTCTGAGCAGTCTGTCGGTGCCAGGGCGGTGGGGATCAGAGCCCGCCGTCCCGGCGTTCCGGGCCGTCCGGCCCTGCTGACGGAGGTTGCCGGTACGCACGATGGAGTCGCCCACCCTCGTGGTCAGGAGACGAAGTGTGCAACTACTGCGGCTGTCGGGAGTTCCCGCTGATCGGCCGGCTCTCGGCCGAGCACGAGGCGATCTCGAACGCGGCCGGCCGGCTGCGCGGCGCGGTGCGGGCCGCCGGCCCGGACGCCCTGGTGGCGCTGGACGCGCTGCTGGCGCTGCTGATGCCGCACACCTCCACTGAGGAGGACGGCCTCTTCGTGGAGCTGCGGGCCGAGGGCAGCCTGGCCGGGGCGGTGGCGAAGCTCTGCGCGGAGCACGACGACATCCACGGCGTGCTCGGCGGCGTCGACCGGGCCGACCCGGACTGGCCCGCAGTGCTGGCCGCCCTGGACCGGCTCCAGCGGCACATCGACAACGAGGAGCACGGTCTCTTCCCGGCCGCGGTGATCGCGCTGCCGATCCCGGCCTGGGACCGGATCACCCCGGCGGAGGCGGCGGCCAGGTGAGCCGGCCCGGATGTCGGCCGCTGCCGACGCCGCCCCGCGGCTACCGACGGAAGTGGTGCGACTCGGTGGTCTTGACCGGCACGGTCTCGCCGAGGTCGTAGAGAGCGTCGAGCACGTCCTCGGTCTGCCCGCGTCGCGGCCGCCCAGCGCGGCGCCCCACCCGGCCGGCACCAGGAAGAACACACTCCACAGTGGCCCCCGGTCCCGGACCTGCCCGGCGAGCGCCTCGCGGGTGTGGGGGGGCGGCCCGGACGGTGACACCGAGACGGCCGGGCCCCGCTCCGTGCCCCGCCGGTGACCGCCCGACCGGGCACGAAGTTCCGCCACGGACCCGCAGGTACAAAGCCGATGATCTCGGGACCTTCGGCCCGGTTTCCCGAGGTTGTACGTCGGCACCATGGCCATTACGCCCTCGCTCGGGGTTGCACTCCGGCGCATCTGCCGAGAACGTGGGGCAGTACGGCCATCTATCGAAGGAATGAGGCGTATGTCGCGAGCCACCGATAGTGCGGGGCGGGCGCTGCTGGCGGTGGGCGGCCTGGTACGCCGGGCCGAGGTCTCCGCCGACGGCCGGACATTGCACCAGATCGGCGGCCGGGAGGCGGACGCCTTCTACCGGGATCGCTGGTCCTACGACAAGGTGGTGCGCTCCACGCACGGAGTGAACTGCACCGGCTCGTGCTCCTGGAAGGTGTACGTCAAGGACGGCATCATCACCTGGGAGCAGCAGCAGACCGACTACCCGAGCGTCGGACCGGACCGGCCTGAGTACGAGCCTCGGGGCTGCCCCCGGGGTGCCGCCTTCTCCTGGTACACCTACTCCCCCACCCGGGTCCGCTACCCGTACGCGCGGGGCGTGCTGGTGGAGATGTACCGGGAGGCCAGAAGCCGCCTCGGTGATCCGGTGGCCGCGTGGGCGGACATCCAGGCCGACCCGGAACGACGCCGCCGCTACCAGAAGGCCCGCGGCAAGGGCGGCCTGGTGCGGATCACCTGGGACGAGGCCCAGGAGATGGTCGCCGCCGCGCACGTGCACGCGATCGCCGAGTACGGCCCGGACCGGGTCGCCGGCTTCTCCCCCATCCCGGCCATGTCGATGGTGTCGCACGCCGTCGGCGCCCGGTTCCTGTCCCTGCTCGGCGGCTCGATGCTGTCGTTCTACGACTGGTACGCCGACCTGCCGGTGGCCTCCCCGCAGGTCTTCGGCGACCAGACCGACGTGCCCGAGTCCGGGGACTGGTGGGACGCCTCCTACTTCGTCATGTGGGGCTCCAACGTCCCGGTGACCCGCACGCCGGACGCACACTGGATGGCCGAGGCGCGCTACCGGGGGCAGAAGGTCGTGGTGGTCAGCCCCGACTTCGCCGACAACGTCAAGTTCGCCGACGAGTGGATGCCCGCCCAACCGGGCACCGACGGCGCCCTGGCGATGGCGATGGGGCACGTCATCCTCAAGGAGTTCTTCGTCGACCAGCGCACCCCGCGCTTCGTCGACTACGTCCGCAGGTTCACCGACCTGCCGTTCCTGGTCACCCTGGAGCCGGGTGCCGACGGGGCGTACCGGCCGGGCAAGTTCCTCACCGCCGACGACCTGGGCGAGACGGACAAGGAGGCGGCCTTCCGGACGGTGCTCTGGGACTCGGCCACCGACGCTCCCGCCGTGCCGCGGGGCAGCCTCGGCCACCGTTGGGGCGAGCAGCAGGGCCAGTGGAACCTGGACCTGGGCGACCTGGAGCCGGCGCTGACCTGCCTCGGGGCGGGCGACGCGGTGGAGGTGGAGCTGCCTCGGTTCGACACCGACACCCCGCAGGCGCTGCGCCGGGGCGTGCCGACCCGCACGGTGCGGGGCCAGTTGGTGACCAGCGTCTTCGACCTGGTGCTGGCCCAGTACGGGGTGGGCCGCGACGGCCTGCCGGGCCAGTGGCCGACCGGGTACGACGACGTCGAGGCGCCGTACACGCCGGCGTGGCAGGAGCCGGTCACCGGGGTGCCGGCGGCGCAGGTGGCCCGGGTGGCGCGGGAGTTCGCCGACAACGCGGACCGCTCCGGCGGACGGTCGATGATCCTGCTCGGCGCCGGCACGAACCACTGGTTCCATTCCGACGCCACCTACCGGGCGATTCTGGCGCTGGTCACCCTCACCGGCTGCCAGGGGGTCAACGGCGGCGGTTGGGCGCACTACGTGGGGCAGGAGAAGTGCCGCCCGGCGACCGGCTGGGCGCAGCTCGCGTTCGGCCTGGACTGGGTCCGCCCGCCCCGGCAGATGATCGGCACCGCCTTCTGGTACGTGCACACCGACCAGTGGCGCTACGACACCTACTCCGCCGACGTGGTCTCCTCCCCCACCGGCACCGGCGCGTTCGCCGGCAAGCACACCATGGACCTGCTGGCCCAGTCGGCCCGCTCGGGGTGGATGCCGTCGATGCCCACCTTCGACCGCAGCCCGCTCGACCTGGCCGACGAGGCCCTCGCCGCCCGGCCGGCCGACCCGACGGGCTGGGTGGCCGAGCGGCTCGGCGAGGGCGACGTGAAGTTCGCCTGCACCGACCCGGACGCGCCGGAGAACTGGCCACGGGTGCTGACCGTCTGGCGGGCCAACCTGCTCGGCTCGTCGGCCAAGGGCAATGAGTACTTCCTGCGGCACCTGCTCGGCACCGACGCGAACCTGCGCGCCGAGGAGGCGCCGGAGGAGTTGCGGCCCAAGGACGTGACCTGGCGGGAGGAGGCCCCGGAGGGCAAGCTCGACCTGCTGCTGAGCCTGGACTTCCGGATGACCTCCACGACGCTCTTCTCCGACATCGTGCTGCCCGCCGCCACCTGGTACGAGAAGCACGACCTGAGCAGTACCGACATGCACCCGTTCGTGCACGCCTTCACCCCGGCGATCAACCCGCCGTGGCAGACCCGGACCGACTTCGACGCCTTACACGGCATCGCGAAGGCGTTCTCCACTCTCGCCGGGCCGCGGCTGGGCGTACGCAAGGATCTGGTCGCGGCGCCGCTGCTGCACGACACCCCGGACGCGATGGCGACCCCGCACGGCCGGGTCCGCGACTGGGCGGCGACCGGGGAGACCCCGGTGCCGGGCCGGACCATGCCGAAACTGGTGGTGGTCGAGCGGGACTACGGCGCGATCGCCGACAAGATGGCCGCGCTCGGGCCGCTGATGGATACCCTCGGCACCACCGGCAAGGGCTTCTCGGTCGACGTGCGGCCGGAGGTCGAGTATCTGCGCCACAAGAACGGTGAGGTGCGCGGCGGCGCCGCGGACGGGCGGCCGTCGCTGGCGAAGGACACGCACGCCTGCGAGGCGATCCTGGCGCTGTCGGGCACCACCAACGGGCGGGTCGCCACCGCGGGCTTCCGGGACGTGGAGAAGCGCACCGGGGTACGCCTGGCGGACCTGGCGGCCGAGCACGAGGGCAAGCAGATCACCTTCGCCGACACCCAGTCCCGCCCGGTGCCGGTGATCACCAGCCCGGAGTGGTCGGGCAGCGAGCACGGCGGCCGCCGCTACTCCCCGTTCACCATCAACACCGAGCGGCTCAAGCCCTGGCATACGCTCACCGGCCGGCAGCACTTCTTCCTCGACCACGACTGGATGCACGAGGCCGGCGAGGCGCTGCCGATCTTCCGGCCGCCGTTGGACATGCACAAGCTCTTCGGCGAACCGCGACTCGGCCGCAACGGGGAGCTGGAGATCACCGTCCGCTACCTCACCCCGCACTCGAAATGGTCCATCCACTCCGAGTACCAGGACAACCTGATCATGCTCACGCTGTCCCGGGGCGGACCGACGATGTGGATGAGCGAGGCCGACGCGGCGAAGATCGGCGTCCGGGACAACGAGTGGATCGAGGCGGTCAACCGCAACGGCGTGGTGGTCTGCCGGGCCGTGGTGACGCACAAGATGCCCGAGGGCACGGTCTACATGTACCACGCCCAGGAACGGGTGATCGACGTGCCCAAGTCGGAGACCAACGGCCGGCGCGGCGGCATCCACAACTCGCTGACCCGGCTGCTGGTCAAGCCCACCCACCTCATCGGCGGGTACGCGCAGCTGTCCTTCGCGTTCAACTACCTCGGCCCGACCGGCAACCAACGCGACGAGGTCACCGTGATCCGCCGCCGCTCCCAGGAGGTGCAGTACTGATGCGGGTCATGGCACAGATGGCGATGGTGATGAACCTCGACAAGTGCATCGGCTGCCACACCTGCTCGGTCACCTGCAAGCAGGCGTGGACCAACCGCTCCGGCGTCGAGTACGTCTGGTTCAACAACGTGGAGACCCGCCCCGGGCAGGGCTACCCGCGCACCTACGAGAACCAGGAGCGCTGGCAGGGCGGCTGGGTGCGGACCCGCTCCGGCAAGCTCAAGCCACGCTCCGGTGGCCGGGTGAAGAAGATGTTCAGCATCTTCGCCAACCCGAAGCTGCCATCCATGCAGGACTACTACGAGCCGTGGACGTACGACTACGAGCACCTGATCAACGCGCCGGCCGGCGAGGACACCCCGGTGGCCCGGCCGAAGTCGCTGCTCACCGGCCAGGATACGAAGATCACCTGGAGCGCCAACTGGGACGACTCGCTCGCCGGCGGCAACGAGATCGCCGCCGGTGACCCGGTGCTGGCGAAGGTCTCCGGCCAGGTGAAGCAGGAGTTCGAGAAGACCTTCATGTTCTTCCTGCCGCGCATCTGCGAGCACTGCCTCAACCCGTCCTGCGCGGCCTCCTGCCCGTCGGGGGCGATCTACAAGCGGGCCGAGGACGGCATCGTGCTGGTCGACCAGGACCGCTGCCGGGGCTGGCGGATGTGCGTGACCGGCTGCCCCTACAAGAAGGTCTACTTCAACCACCGCACCGGCAAGGCCGAGAAGTGCACCTTCTGCTTCCCGCGCATCGAGATCGGCCAGCCCACCATCTGCTCCGAGACCTGCGTGGGGCGGCTGCGCTACCTCGGGCTGATGCTCTACGACGCCGACCGCGTCGCCGAGGCCGCCGCCATCGCCGACGAACACGACCTGTACGACGCGCAGCGGTCGGTCTTCCTCGACCCGCACGACCCGGCCGTGGTCGACGCCGCCCGCGAGGCCGGCATCCCGGACGACTGGATC
The DNA here is from genome assembly GCA_023433585.1 of Pseudomonadota bacterium. Lineage (GTDB taxonomy): Bacteria > Pseudomonadota > Alphaproteobacteria > Caulobacterales > Caulobacteraceae > Brevundimonas. The sequence goes on along the minus strand of JAEZCL010000123.1, from coordinate 1,312 downwards.
GACTCCGCGCAGCGCTCGCCGATCTGGGACCTGATCATGCGCTACGAGGTGGCGCTGCCGCTGCACCCGGAGTACCGGACCATGCCGATGGTCTGGTACATCCCGCCGCTGTCGCCGGTGGCCGACGCGCTGCGCGAGACCGGCCACGACGCGGAGGAGGCCGGCAACCTCTTCGGGGCCATCGACGCGCTGCGCATCCCGGTGGAGTACCTCGCCGAGCTCTTCACCGCCGGCGATCCGGAGCCGGTGCGCGGGGTGCTGAACCGGCTCGCCGCGATGCGCGCCTACCAGCGCCGGATCAACCTGGGCGAGGAGCGCGACGAGTCCATCGCCGCCGCGGTCGGCATGACCGGCGCGGAGATGGACGAGATGTACCGGCTGCTCGCCATCGCCAAGTACGAGCAGCGGTACGTCATCCCCGCCGCGCACGCCGAGGACGCGCACCGGCTGGAGAAGATCGCCACCGAGTGCAGCCTCGATTACGAGGGCGGCCCCGGGATGGGCGGCGGCGGCCCGTACGGCCAGGGGCCCTTCGGGGAGTCCTCCGGCACGCCGATGCCGGTCCAGGTGGAGACCTTCCACATGCTGCGCGACCGGCAGACCGCGGAGGGCTTCACCGATCCGGGCGACGAACCCCGCCGGGTCAACCTGCTCAACTGGGACGGCAAGGGCAGCCCGAAGGGCCTCTTCCCGCCCCGCAGCCACGAATCCGCACCCGTCGACGGAGGTAACCGGTGAGCCAGCCGACCTGGCGGGCGGTGGCCGCCCGCGCGGCGTCCCTGCTGCTGCGCTATCCCGAAGAGGAGGTCCTCGCCGCGCTGCCCACCGTGCGGGCCGCGCTCGACGGCCTGCCGGCCGAGGTCGCCCGGCCGCTGCGCGAGGTGGTCGCCCACCGGGAAGCCGACGCGCCGGTCGACCTGCGGACCGCCTACGTGGAGGTGTTCGACTTCCGGCGCCGCTGCTGCCTGCACCTGACCTACTACACCTGCGGCGACACCCGTCGCCGGGGTGAGGCGCTGGTCGACTTCGCCGCCGCGTATAAGGCGGCCGGACTGACCGTCGTCGACGGCGAGCTGCCCGACTTCCTGCCCGCTGTCCTCGACCTGGCCGCCGCCGACGACGACGGGTGGCGGCTGCTGCGGGAGAACCGCGTCGGCCTCGACCTGCTGGTCGAGGCGCTGGGGCGGGAGAAGTCGGTGTACCGGCAGGCCGTCGCCGCCGTCCGGGAGATGCTGCCGCCCGCCCAGCCCGGGGACATCGCCGCCGCCGCCCGGCTGGCCCGCATCGGGCCGCCGGTGGAGCAGGTCGGACT
>JAEZCL010000073.1 GCA_023433585.1 Pseudomonadota bacterium | reverse complement strand
CCTCCGTGTCGCCGGGCGAGGTGTCGCCGGGAGTGGCCGCAGCGGGGTCGGTGGGACGGGTGTCCGGAACGGTCATGAGGCAGGAGTTTACGGCTGCGCGGCGTCGTCGCCCGGCACCCCCCGGGCCGCCCGCCCGGCGCGTCTCCACGGCCTGGTCAGCGCCGCGTCGAGCGCCGCCACGGCCAGCACCACCAGGCTGATCCGCAGGTAGATCGCCTCCTGGATGCCGAACCGGCTGTACTCCCCGGCGGACAGCATGAGGCTGGCGAGCACACTGACCAGGCTCACCACCACACCGAGCACGCCGGCCAGGACGAGCCACGGCCGCCGGCGGACCGCGCCGGTGAGCACGCATGCCAGCACTGTCGCCACGACGGCGCCGGCGAGCAGAGGAAGCACCAGGTCGCGGCGCGGGTACCAGACCCTCTCGACCGCGTCCGGCAGCATCGACACCGGGCGGCCGTACGTGTGCAACTCGGTGCTGCCCAGCGCCATCGGCAGGATCCGGCCGACCATGATCTCGCGGTAGTGATCCGGCTCGGCCATCGCGTACCGGAAGCCGATTGCCATCTCGTGCTCCTCGGCCCACCGCTGCAGTTCGGGGCAGTTCGCGTACGCCTCGGAGAACTTGCGGACGTTCCACCGCCGGACCAGGCTCGGGTCCTCGATCGCCACGCACCGCGGCATGCCGAGCTCGCGGTGGTAGACCTGCCGAATCTCCGGGTCGCGCTGCACCTCGACCATCAGCCGGTAGAGGAACGTCTCGTCGGTCTGCGAGCGGCCCGAGGCGCTCCACTTGGCGAACGTCTCGTCGGTGGGGCCGAGCAGCGCCGCGTTCCAGCCCAGCCCGGCGCCGATCGCGACCAGCGCCACCACCGCCGCCCAGCGGTGCGGGCGGCTGCGCCACGCCAGCACCGCCAGCACCGCCGGCACCAGCGCGATGAACAGCAGCATGTCCTGCCGGACGAACATCCACCACACGGTCACCACGACCGTGGCGGCGAGCAGCGGCCACGAGCGCCGGCGCACCCAGAGCACCAGCAGGCCGAACGCGAGCAGGCCGAGGCTGATGGAGAGCGACTCGGCGGTCAGCGTGTGGTCCCACACGTAGACCGCGCGGGTCAGCGCCAGCACGAACAGCGCGACCCCGGCGCAGACCCGGGCGGTCGTGCCGCGCAGCATCGTCCAGAGCGCCAGCACGAGCACCACCCACGCCGCGGTGCTGATCAGGGCCTGCGTCCACGCGCGGGCCGGATCGCTGCCGGCCAGCGTGTAGAGCAGCGGCGTGCCCCACAGTCGCGGCGCGTGCCCGGTGAAGGAGAGCGTCGCGGTCGGGTTCGGCCCGTCGAGCAGCCCGGCGTACGACCGGGTGTCGAAGGTGCGGAACGCCTCGGCCCGCGCGGCGATACTCAGCCGCGCGGCGACGAACGCGACGACCAGACCCGCGAGCACGAGCTGCGCGGGGCGCGGCCGGGGACGCGGCCGCCGGGCGGCGGGCGGCTCAGCCGGCTCCTGCGGGCGCTCTTGAACGACCGACGACTCGACCATGACGGGATTTCCTCGCGCTCGTGCCGGCCTTGTCGGCGTCCAGAAGCGGAATGCCCCGATGTTAGCCTGGATCGCCCGCGTGGGGGTTCCCCTCACCGGCCGGCGCAGCCGGTTCCGCGGGGCGCCCACGGACGCCGCCCCGGTCGGACGGACAGTCAATCGGAGGGATCACCCACATGAAGGTCGTCAGCATCGTTGGCGCCCGGCCCCAGCTGGTCAAACTCGCACCGATCGCCGCGGCGTTCGCCGCCACGGAGCACGAGCACGTCATCGTGCACACCGGGCAGCACTACGACGCCGACCTCTCCGACGTCTTCTTCTCCGGGCTCGGCATCCCCGACCCGGACGTGCACCTGGGCATCGGTTCCGGCAGCCACGGCGTGCAGACCGGCAAGACGCTGGCCGCCCTCGACCCGGTGCTCGCGGCCGAACGACCCGACTGGGTGCTGGTGTACGGCGACACCAACTCCACGCTGGCCGGCGCGCTGTCCGCGGTGAAGATGCACCTGCCGGTGGCCCACCTGGAGGCGGGGCTGCGTTCGTTCAACCGCCGGATGCCGGAGGAGCACAACCGCGTCCTCACCGACCACTGCGCCGACCTGCTGCTGGCGCCCACCGAGGAGGCGGTGCGCCACCTGTCCGCCGAGGGCCTGGCCGCCCGTTCCGTGCTGGTCGGCGACGTGATGGTCGACGTGTGCCTGCGGGTCCGTGACGCGGTGCTGGCCGGTGACCAGCCGCGTCCCGAGCTGCCGGCCGGCATCGACCCGGACGCCCCGTACCTGCTGGCCACGCTGCACCGGGCGGAGAACACCGACGACCCGGCGCGGCTGGCTGCGCTGGTGGGCGCGCTCGCCGAGCTGCCGGTGCCGGTCGCCCTGCTGGCGCACCCGCGCCTGCTGGCCCGCGCCGAGGAGCACGGCATCAAGCTGGGTGGCGGCGCGCTGCACGTGGGCCGGCCGCTGCCGTACGGCGGCATGGTGGCCGCGGTGCTCGGCTCCGTCGGTGTGGTGACCGACTCGGGCGGCCTGCAGAAGGAGGCCTACCTGCTGGACCGGCCCTGCACCACGCTGCGCCCGGAGACGGAGTGGGTGGAGACGCTCGCCGTCGAGTGGAACCGGCTGGTGCCGGACCCGTCGGCGCTGGGCGTCGCCGGCTGGGTGCAGACCGCCACCCGGCCCCGGCCGGCGGCCGCGCGCGGCAACCCGTACGGTGACGGCCGCGCGGCCGAGAACGTGGTCCGGGTGCTCGCCGAGCACGCCCGCTGAAATC
>JAEZCL010000318.1 GCA_023433585.1 Pseudomonadota bacterium | reverse complement strand
CTCCCGGATCCGGTCCCGGCCCATCCGCGGGATCAGGACGAGACGGCCGGGCTCGCGCCGCGGGTCGAGCGCCTCGCACACCCGCAGAACCTCGTCCGGGTCGGCGTCCGGCCCGATCTTGCAGCCGACCGGGTTTGCCACAGTGGACAGCATGGCCACGTGCGCCTCGGCGGAGCGGCGGGTCCGCTCCCCCACCCACGGCAGGTGGGTCGACGCCAGGTAGCGCTCACCCGTGTCCGGGTCCCGGCGGATCAGCCGGGACTCGTAGTCGACAACGAGGGCCTCGTGGCTCGACCAGGGCCCCTCGGTCCGCGCGGCCCGCCCGGCCCCCTCCCGGTGGGCGCGCAGCACCCGCTGCACCCGGTCGCTCGCCTCGTACGCCCACCACATGCGGCGCGGGTCGGCCTTGCGCGTACCGGGCGCGGCCAGCTCGGAATTGATCATGTGGCCGCGGAAGGAGGGGATACTCAGCGCGTCGTGCCACTCCGTCGCCTGCGACCGGGGCTTGGCGAACTGCCCGGCCATCCGGCCCACCCGCAGCACGTTGCGCCCGGTGAGCTCACTGAGCCGGTCCCCCAGCCGGTCGATGACCTCGATCTTGTCGGAGGTGTGCCGGGGGGTGCACTCGTAGAGGCTCTCGGCGCAGTCGCCCAACTGCAGCAGGAGCCCGCCGGCCGACGCCAGCTCCGACAACGCCTGCCGGAGCCGCCGTACCTCCCCGGGCGGGACCAGCGGCGGGGCCGCCGCCAACGCCGCACAGGTCTGGGCGTACGCCGGGTGGTCCTGCCAGTCCGGTTGCTGGACCGCCGGCTTGCCCTCCCACGGCCCGAGTGGGCTGCGTTCCGCCGTTGAACCGGATTGCTGCATCTGTCCTCCAGTCGAGAGTCAGCCGGACCGCCGGTCGCGTGTGCGCGTGACCCGGCCGCCGGTGACGGCACGTCGCGCCTATCCGCCACCCCGTACGCGCTGGACCACGGCGTCGGGGTCCGGCGGCGCGGTGTTGCCCCGCCAGGCGACGTGGTGGTCCGGCCGCAGCAGGACGAGGTCGCGTTCCCACAGCTCGCGGGCCCGGGCGTCGGTCACCACGGTGTGGGTGACCGGCAGGCCCCGCGCGGCCGCCGCCGCCAGCAGCGGATCGGCGGCGCCGTCGCCGGTGAAGTCCACGAGGGTGAACGAGGCCGGGTCGAACCGGTCGAAGATCTGCTGCCCGCCACTGAGCAGGAGGCTGGGCGGGCGGGCGCCGGGCCAGGTCGTCGGGGTGTACGCCCGCGGGTCGTCCGGGGGTTCGGCCGGGCCCTCCGGCCGGAGCACCGGCGAGCCGGCATAGCGGTAGCCCAGCTCGATGCCCCGGTACTCGTTCTCGCCCCGCTCGGCGTCGAGGAAGGCCGCGACGGACGGCAGCGGGGCGCCGTCGCGCAGCAGTTCCCCCGCCCGCAGGTGCACGCCCAGGTGCCGGTGCGAGGTGTGCATGTTGCGCCGCCCCACCGGGCGGCGTTCGGCGTCGTAGCTGTCGAGCAGCGCGGGGCCGCCGAAGCCCCGGACGACAGCGGCCAGCTTCCAGGCCACGTCGACGGCGTCGCCGATGCCGGTGTTCATGCCGTACGCGCCGGTGGGGAACATCCGGTGCGCCGAGTCCCCGGCGAGGAGCACCCGGCCGGCGCGGTACCGGTCGGCGAGCATGAAGCCGGGACGCCAGCGCGAGGTGAGCAGCACCTTGTCGATCCGCAGCTCGGTGCGGATCGTGTCGAGCAGGAACGCCTCCGGGTCGGCCGGTGGCTCGTCGAACTCGTTCGGGTCGATCCCGTTGACGTGCGCGGTCCAGGTGTCCACCTCGTCCTGCGCGATGATCACGTACCGGAACGCGAAGTAGTGCCAGAACCGGCCGTGCCGGTGCAGGCTGTCCAGGTCCCGGCTGGTGAAGTGCACCATGAACGCGCCCGGCAGGCCGGGCACGTCGAAGCCCTCCTCGCCGATGCCCACGGCCCGGCGGACCCGGCGCGACGCACCGCCGCACCCGACGACGTACCGCGACCGCAGCCGGACCTCGCCGCCGGTGTCGTCGGCCAGCACGCTGGTGACCCCCGCGTCGTCCTGGGTCAGCGAGTCGAACCGTACGCCGAGGCGCAGGTCGACGAGCGGTTCCCGCCGGCAGCGCGCCCGCAGGACCGGCTCCAGGTCGATCTGGGAGATCCGCTGGCCCGGCTCGGCCGGCTGGGTGCCGTCGTTGTGCTCGGCGATGCGGCGCCACTCCTGCGTCACCGAGGGCAGGCCCCACCTGGTGATCGGCTCACCGGCGAGGCCGGTCGACCAGATCACGTCGGACCGGTGCTCGGGCGCGACCCCGGCGGCACGCACGTCGTCGGCGAGGCCGAACTGCCGGAAGAACTCCATGCTGCGGGCGTTGACGTAGTCCAGCTTGGGATGGACGGACGTCTCGAAGCCCTGGTCGACGAGGACGCAGGCGACGCCGTGACGGGCGAGCGCCAGCGCGGTGACCATGCCGACCGGGCCCGCGCCCACGACCAGAACCGGTACCGGATCCACAGTTGCCTCCCGAGGGGGTGTGGGACGGCGGAGGGGGCCGCCCCACACCGTGGCGGATGGTCAGCTCACCGGGCTGGGCGCCCGGTCCTGGCGGCCGTCGCGGTCCTCGTCGTCGACGGCGGCCGGCCGCGCCGGTCCCGTGGCCACCGCGCCGGTGAGGGACCGGACCTGCATCTCGGCGAAGGCGGCGTCGTCGCGCTCGCGGCTGGTGAGCGAGCCGAGGTAGCCGAGCAGGAAGCCGACCGGCACCGTGATCAGCGCGGGCTCGACGTCCACGAACTTGAAGTTGCGGTCCGGGAAGATGGCGTCCGGCTCGCCCGAGACGCCGTTGGAGAACAGCACCAGGAACGCGGTGAGCGCGAGGCCGCCGTAGACCGTCCACTGCAGGCCGCGGGTGTTGAATCGGCGCCAGAACAGCGCGTAGACGACGATCGGCAGGACCACCGCGCCGGCCACGTCGATCGAGGTCGGGATGAAGATGTGGGTCCGTACCGGCAGCATCGCGACCGCCAGCAGGACGGAGCCGACGCCGATGATCAGGGTGTTGCGCTTGATGTCCTTCAGCTCGGCGGCCGGGTGCAGCCGGCGGCCCCGCAGCACGTTCAGGTCCTTGGTCACCGTCGTCACCGCGCTGTGCAGCAGCGGCGCGAAGACCCCGACGATCGTCAGGACCGCGACGCCGGCGAGGGAGCCGACCATCACCGGCCCGCCCAGCTCGTCGGCGAGCTTGGGGAAGCTGATGTCGCGGTGGGCCTTGATGACGCCGATGTTGTCCCGGCCGAGGATCGCGACCGCGCCCAGCCCGACCACGGACAGGCACAGGTAGAACCCGACGATGATCATCGACGCCCACCCGGTCGACCGGCGCGCGTCCCGCCCGCTGGTCACCGCGAAGTTGCGCATGAACAGGAACGGGATCGCCGCCACCCCGACCGCGATGGCGAACAGCTTCGACAGGTGCACGAGCGTGGTCGCGCCCTCGCCGAACAGCCGGCCCGGGCCGAGCAGGTCGCTGCCGCTGGGCACCGGCGCCGCGTTGGCCTCGGCCCGCTCCAGCAGGCTGAACAGGTTCAGGTCGAAGCGGGCCAGCACCCAGGCGGTCAGCACGCCCACCACGACCACCGACAGCACCAGCTTGAACACCAGGATGCGGGTGACCCCGAGCATCCCGCCGAGGTACACGTACCCGACGGTGACCAGGCCGACCACGAAGACCGGGAGGACAAGGCCGACGAGGGCGTCGACGCCGAACCAGCGGTTGAAGATGAACGCGATGGCGGCCATCATGATCACGGTCAGCATGACGTACGTCAGCAGTGTGAGCACCGCCGAGGCCATCCGCGCCGGCCGTTCCCGGACGCGCACCGCGAGCAGGTCGCCGAGCGTGTAGCCGCCGACGTTGCGCACCGGCCCGGCGAAGAGGAACAGCGCGAGCATGGTGCCCATGGTGAAGGCGGTCATCAGCAGGATGGCGTCGTAGCCGCTGAGCGCGATGTGGCCGGTGATGATGTACATCGTCGAGTACATCAGCGGCGCGGACGCCACCGCCAGCGCGTTCTGCACCGGCCCGATCCGCCGGTCGGCCAGCAGGAAGCCGTCCGCGGTGGTGGTGCTGGCGCGCGCCGAGCGGACCAGGTAGAGCACCGCGAGCGCGAGGACGACGGTGACCGGGACGGCGATCGCGGGCGTCGCCCACGTGTTGTCGACCGGGGGTGGCGGGTCGGCGAGGACGACGCTCATCGGGACGCTCCTTCCAGGTCGGCGCGGATCTTCTCGCTGAGCGGGTCGAGCCGCGTGCGGGCGTAGCGCAGGTAGAAGGCGGCGAGCGTCACCACGAAGGTGAACGACAGGAAGACGAAGAGCAGGCCCACGTTGACCGGGCCGGCCACCTTCTCCCGGAAGAAGTCCGGAGCGTAGGTGGCGAGCAGGCTGCCGAGGAACCACCACCCGAAGAAGGCGACGCTGGCCCAGAGCGTGACCGTGCTCGATCGTCGCCGTAGTTCCCTGAACTCTGCGCTGTGATGGACGGCGAGGTAACGACCGCCGTCCGGTGCCGGAGCTGCCGTGTCCATTGCTCTCTCCCCCTGGTGAGAACGTCGCAGACGATGCGGAGATGGCGTGCGGCGTCAGTCTCGGCGACCGCTCACGCTGCGGCATGGCTTAATCACGGGATTTCCGCGACGCTGCCGGCGCATTGGCGTGGCTCGGCCCGGCCGAACCGCGTGAACGGGTGATGCCCGCGCCCGGCCGGCGTCCGATGGTGACTGCATGACGTCGGCACTGAGAACCAGCGCGTGGACGTACGACGACTTCACCGGCCGCGAGCTGGACCCCGCCCGCTGGACGGTCATGTCGATCAGCGGCGCGGACGGGCAGACCCACAGGTACCAGGACCGCAACGCCCGCGTCCGCACCGGCGACGGGCGGCTGGAGCTGACCGTCGACCCGTTCACCCGCTTCCACGACACCGATCCCCGGCAGAACAACGCCAAGCAGATGTACCGGTCGGTGCGACGCTTCGCCGTGCCGGCGGAGGGCACGCTGGCCGTCGAGGTGGAGATGGGCGTGCGGACGTACCGGCAGATCCCGCACGACCTGCTGGACGCGTTCGGCACGGTGGCCCTGTTCGACCTGGAGACCGGCGTCGTGTTCAACGCCGCCGCGACGAACGACACCGTGTACGCGACTGTCGAGCGCCTCGCGCTGCCCGGCGTGACCCAGCCGCACGAGCACTACGTCCACCGGGTGGTCCTGGATGTGCCGACGGAGCCGGGCCGGGCGCACGGCTACGCCATCACCTACCGGGCGCCGACGTCGGAGGTGGAGTTCCACGTCGACGGCCGGCTCGCCTACTGGGCGCGGGTCCCGGTGCCGGTGACCGGATTCCACGCCGGCATGGCGCTGTTCTCCGCCCGCGACCTGGCCCGGTACTCCCGCGAGCAGCGGGAGCACGGGCAGGGCGCGACCGGGTGGTGGGGGCCGTGGCGGATCGCCGCAGGCGTCAGATGAGCACGTCTCCGCCGTCGATGTTCAGGTTGATCCCGTTTATCGCGCGGTTCGTCAGCAGGAAGTCGATCGCCTCGGTGCAGTCCCGCATGGTGACCGGCCGCCGGGTGAGCGCGCGGGTCGCGGCGGCCTCCCGCGCGGCGGGCTTGTCGCTCCAGAACGGCGTGTCGGAGACGATGCTCGGGTGCAGGGCGTTGACCCGGATCGGCGAGAGTTCCACCGCCAGGGTCCGGACCAGCGCGCTGATCCCGCCGTTGGCGGTGGTGACTGTGGTGGAGCCGGGGTACGGCCGGTGGCTGGCCAGGCCGCCGAGCAGCACGACAGCGCTCTCGTCGGTCATCCGCGGGGCGAGGGCGTGCAGGACCGCCGTGTAGCCGACCAGCTTGACGGTCAGCAGCCGCGCCGCGTCGCCCGGCCGGTACGCGCGGACGGTGTTGTGGTCGCGGTCGAGCGCCGCGATCACGAGCCGGTCGACGTGCGGCACGTCGGCGAGCGCGTCCGCGATCCGCTCCGGCTCGGCCAGGTCGAGGGCGAGTCCCCGGGTCCGCCCGCCGATCTCGTCCGCGACGGTCTTGGTCCGGGCCGCCGAACGGCCGGTGATCACCACGTCGTCTCCGCGTTCGGCGCAGAACCGGGCGAAGTGCCGCCCGATCCCCGAGGTTCCGCCGACGACCACGACCCGGGTCCGATCCGACATCGCTGTTCTCCTCATCGTTGGGTGCTGCTGCTCTGATCCGGACGCCCGGCGGCGCCCGCCAGCCCGTCCAGCACATCCGCCGTCCACAACGGCACCGCGCAGCGGTCCGCGGCGTAGCGCAGCGCCATCAGGTGGTCCTCGCGCGACAGGTCGGCCAGCGCGTCCGCCACCAGGAACGCCTCGATGTCGCGGCTGAACGCGTCGCAGGCAGTGATCAGGCACCCCATGTGCGCGTACACGCCGCAGACCACGAGCTGGTCCCGTCCCGCACCGCACAGTCGCTCCTCCAGGTCGCTGCGGAAGAACGCGCTGTACCGCCACTTGGTCAGCACCGTGTCGCCCGGCTGCGGGGCGACGTCGTCGACGATGCCCCGGTCGTCCTCGGCGCTGCTCATGCCGGGGCCCCACAGGTCGTGCAGCAACCCGCGGTCCTCCCGGCTCATGCCGCCGGGCTGCGCGGTGTACAGCACCGGCACGCCGGCCGCCCGCGCCGTGGCGAGCAGCTTCGCGACGTTGGGGAGCAGTTCGGCCAGCGGGGACTCCCCGGCCGCGAACGGGCGCAGGAAGTAGCGTTGCAGGTCGTGCACCAGCACGGCGGCCCGGTCCGGGTGCGGACGCCAGGGCAGCGCGGTGCCGGGCAGGTCGCCGTCGCCGGGCATGCGGTACGGCGCGATCGGGGTCATGGCCATCGGTTCTCGCCTCCGGTTTCCGTGCGAGGGCGTCACACGTGCAGGGCCGCGCCGCCGTCGACGTACAGGTCGTGCATGGTCACGTGACCCGCCTGGTCGGACACCAGATAGGCGACCGCCTCGGCCACGTCGCGCGGCTGGGCCAGCTTGCGCAGCGGGATGCCGACGCGGTACGCGCCCGGCGTGCCCTCGATCACCGCGCTCGGGTCGGCGCCCTCGCCGAGCATGGCCCGCAACATGGGGGTGTCGGTGGAGCCGGGCGAGACCACGTTGCACCGGATGCCGTAGCCGGACAGCTCCAGCCCCAGGCAGCGGGTGAACTGCGCGGACGCGGCCTTGGAGGCGGCGTACGCGGCCATCTCGGTACG
>JAEZCL010000317.1 GCA_023433585.1 Pseudomonadota bacterium | reverse complement strand
CTCCCCATCCGCCTTCGCGAATGGGGAGGAGAAGATTCGATCATTCCACCCGTGCGCCGGTGTCTGGGTCGACGGCGCCGGGGCGGCCTTCGGCGGCGGCCTCGCGCTGATTGTCTTCAAGATGCGCGGCGGCGTCGGAGGCGGCGGACTCCACCCCGCGCGCAGCCTCGGCGGCGCCGGCTTCGATCCGTTCGCCCAGTTCCGCCGCGCCTTCCTCGATCCGGTCTCCGGCCTCGGCTGCATCCTGTTCGGCCTGCTGCTGCTCCGCCTGGGTGCAGGCGGCGGCGCTCAGCGCCAGGGCGGCGACGGCGATCAGCGGGATTGAGCGAATGGTCATGAACGAGCCCTCCTTGGATTGAGTCGAGGAGGAAAACGCCCGGACCGAACGACGGTTGCCCGCTTCAGCGCAGCACCTCGGCCGCGTCCGCCACCGTCATGTCGATCATCATGCCCAGATAGGCGTCAAACCAGGGCTTGTGCGCGGCGCCGACGATCACCAGCACTCGCCCGCCCGGAACATGGGCGGCCGCCTCGCGGATATGGGCGACCTGGCGCAGGTTGCGCGTCTCCCACTCCGCCACGCGCACCCGGCCTACCTGGTTGGGGCTGGCGCGGTCGATCATGCCGATCCACTGGCCCAGCGCATCGGTGACGCCGGCTTCGGGACTGTTCAGGAAGCGATAGGTCTCCAGCGCCTGCTCCGGCGTGGCCAGGCGCTGCGAGGCCTGGGCCAGGCGCTGGAATTCCGGCGCGGCGATCCGGGCGGCGAAGTCCTCCCGCTCCATGAAGGCCCGCATGTCGTCGATCACCGGGCCCATGATGTCGTCGCCGTGGTGGTCGTCGGTGGGATGGATGCGCTCCAGCCCCAGCCGCGCCGCCAGTCGCGCGGCGATCATGTGGCTTTCGTTGCGGCGCGTGTCGTATTCGGTGAACAGGGCCGCCAGCTCGTCGGACACCCCATCCCCGGCCCGCCGCTCGGCCGGGTCCAGCCGCCACCACTGCACCAGGCCCGAGGTCGGGTCGCCCGAGGCGGTGAACACGGCCGCCAGGCGGCGGCGCTGGGCGGGCGTCGGATATTCCGGCCATTCGGCCAGCAGGCGCCGCGCCTCGGCCTCGGCAGCGGGCATGTCCAGGCCGGTCTCGGCCTCCGCCACGGCGGCCATGCGCAGGAACCGGCCGCCGAACCAGTCCGCGCTTTCCGGATAGACCGCCTCATAGGTCTTCAGCGCATGGACGCTCTCGCCCGACAGATTCTCGATGGCGATGACGTCGGGCCTGAACGCCGCCAGCCGCTCGAGCAGGGGTTCGAGCACCGCCGGGTCGAAATCGTCCGGCGCGCCGGACAGGTGCGGCGTGCCGATCACCAGCACCTGGGTCGGCTCGCCATGCAGGCGCTCCCGATAATCGCGCGGATCAAAGGATCCCGGCGCCTGGGCCAGGGCGGGCGCGACGGCGAGACCCAGGGTGACGAGACTCATGGCGAGGGCGGCGGCGAGGCGCATGGCGTTTCCTTCCTTCGGTGTATCGAGAAAGGAGGCGTGCAGGCCGCGCCCCGGATGCGCATGAAGAGGATTTAATGTCCGGAGACCGGCGCGCCCGATAATGGGGGTGCGCGATGGTGGCTGGGGGCGGGATCGAACCGCCGACCTATGGGTTATGAATCCATCGCTCTAACCACCTGAGCTACCCAGCCGCCGGAGACGCCGCGAAACGGCGCGTGGTCGAGAGAGACGGGCCTATATAGGCCCCGCGTTTGCGGTTCAAGACCGTCGCGGGCCGCAGGCGGAAATCAGGCCGCCGCGCGCCACCGACGCGAAGGCTGCGCCGGGCGGAAGGCCTCGGCCTTGAACTCGTCCCACAGGGCGTCCTCGTCCGTATAGCGGCCGGCGGCGGCGTCGATCACGTCCACCACCTGCTCCTCCAGCCGGTCCCAGATGATCGCCAGATCCTCATGGCCCTCGGCCTCGCAGGGCACGATCAGGTAGCGGGAGTCGTTGACGGCGCGGGCGGGGGCGTAGCGGGCGGCGATCTGGCTGGCCATGGCGATGGTCCTTCGGAAATCTGTGCGGCGTCTTGCCGATGAGAACACCGTATGACAGGATTACGCCAAAATCGGACGCATATGACATGAGACACGACAAGGCCGCCGTCGTCATCGACCTGGCCCGCCGCATGGCCGGCAGCGCAGAGGGGCTGACGCTGGACGAGATGGCCCGCGACCTGGAGGTGGGCCGCCGCACCGCCGAGCGCCTGCGCGACGCGGTGCTGATGCTGTTTCCCGGGACCGAGGAGATTTCCGATCCGCCCACCAAGCGCTGGCGCATCCGGGGCGGCCTGTCCGGTTTCGAGCAGGCGCCGGACACCACCGAACTGGTGGAGCTGTCGAAGGCCGCCCTGGCCCTGCGCCGCGCGGGCGAGCCGGTGCGCGCCGCCGCCCTGGAAAGCCTGGAGCGCAAGATCAAGTCGGCCGTGCGTTCGTCCACCCTGACCCGCCTGGCCCCCGACCTTGAGGCCCTGGTGCGGGCCGAGACCATCGCCGTGCAGGCCGGGCCGCGCCCCACCGCCGATGAGGCCATGCTGGCGGCCATCCGCCGCGCGATCCTGGCGGAACAGGCCCTGGGCTTCATCTACAGCCGCCCCGGCGCCGAGGCGCGCCGCCGCGCGGTCGCCCCCTGCGGCCTGATGTTCGGGCGGGCCAACTATCTGGTGGCGGCGGACCTGACCACGCAGAAGATCCAGACCTTCCGCCTGGACCGCATGAGCGCGGTGGAGGCGCTGGACCAGACCGCGCGGCCGCCCGAGGGCTTTGATCTGGCCGCCTTCGCCAACCGGTCCTTCGGCATCTATCAGGACGACGTTCAGGACGTGGTGCTGCACGTGACGCCCGACGGCGCGGACGAGGCGCGCGGCTGGCGCTGGCACCCCACCCAGACCTTCGAGGACCAGCCCGACGGCTCGGTCATCGTCCGCTTCACCGCCAGCGGCATGCGCGAACTGGCCTGGCACCTGTTCACCTGGCGCGACCAGGTGCGCATCGTGGCGCCGGAGCGGTTGAAGGCGGTGATGGCCGAGGAGCTGGCGGCGGCCGTGCGGGCGCACGGCGGTGCATAAGGCAGGTGAAACGGAACGGGAACGGATGTATCTAACGGCTCATGCGAACTCCCGCTCTCACCGCTTCCTTCTCCCGTCGGGAGAAGGGGGACCCGCGCACCGGAGCGCGTCAGCGCGACGGTTCTTGCGCGGGGGATGAGGGGTCAGGCTCCACCCCGGTTCGCACCGTAACCCCTCACCCTGCGCGCGAAGGAGCGCCTTGCTGCGCAAGCCGCTGCGCGCAGCCCTCTCCCAACGGGAGAGGGACGGCATGAGCGGGATATTGCCCCTCCGCTTCGCCGCCTGGTTCGCCGGGCGGGGCTGGAGCGCGCGCGATCATCAGCTGGCGATGGTCGAAAAGGGCCACGAAAACGCCGACGTGCTGCTGATCGCGCCCACGGGCGGGGGCAAGACCCTGGCCGGGTTCCTGCCCAGCCTGATCGAGCTGTCCGAACAGGGGCCGAGGAACGGACCCAAGGGAATCCACACCCTCTACATCTCGCCGCTGAAGGCCCTGGCGGTGGACGTGGAGCGCAACCTGATGGCGCCCGTGCGCGAGATGGACCTGACGATCACGGTGGAATCCCGCACCGGCGACACCGGCCAGGCGAGGAAACAGCGCCAGCGGGTCACGCCGCCCGACATCCTGCTGACCACGCCGGAACAGTTGGCCCTGTTCTGCGCCTGGGAAGGGGCGCGGGGCTATTTCGAGGACCTGCGCTGCGTGGTCGTCGACGAGATCCACGCCATCCACGGCTCCAAGCGCGGCGATCTGTTGTCCCTTGGCATGGCGAGGCTCAGAGAATTCGCACCCCATGCCCGGTTCGTCGGGCTGTCGGCCACGGTGGACGAGCCGGCGCGTGTGCGCCGCTGGCTGTCGGATCGGGGCGAGGACATGGTGTTCGGGCGGCCCGGCGCCCCGCCGGTGCTGGAGGTGCTGCTGTCGGACAACCGGGTGCCGTGGGCGGGGCACACGGCCCAGCACGCCATGGACGAGGTCTATGAGACCATCAAGACGGCCAGAACGACCCTGATCTTCGTCAACACCCGCTGGCAGGCCGAGTTCGCTTTTCAGGAGCTGTGGCGGTTGAACGAGGACGGCCTGGCCATCGCGCTTCACCACGGCAGCCTGTCGGCCGAACAGCGCCGCCGGGTCGAGGCCAAGATGGCGCGCGGCGAACTGCGGGCCGTGGTCTGCACCTCGACGCTCGACCTGGGCATCGACTGGGGCGCGGTGGACCTGGTGATCCAGCTGGCGGCGCCCAAAGGATCGTCCCGCCTGGTCCAGCGCATCGGCCGGGCCAACCATCGGCTGGACGAGCCGTCGCGGGCCATCCTGGTGCCCGCCAGCCGCTTCGAGATGCTGGAGTGCCAGGCGGCGGTGGAGGCGGTGGCCGAGAACGCCCTGGACGGCGAGCCCCTACGCACCGGCGCACTGGACGTGCTGGCCCAGCACGTCATGGGCTGCGCCTGTTCCGAGCCCTTCGACATGCAGGCGCTCTATGACGAGGTTCGCCGGGTCGCGCCCTATGCGGACCTGAGCTGGGAGGACTGGGAGCGGGTGGTGGATTTCGTCTCCACCGGCGGCTACGCCCTGAAATCCTATGACCGTTACCGCCGCATCGTGCGGGGCCGGGACGGGCTGTGGCGGGTTCGCAACGAGGAGGCCGCCCGCCGCCACCGCATGAACGTGGGCGCCATCGTCACGGCCCAGACCCTCAGCCTGCGCCTGCCCGGCCGTCGGGGCTCAGGCAAGAAGATCGGCGAGGCCGAGGAATGGTTCTTCGAGCAGATGACGCCGGGGGACACCTTCGTGTTCGGCGGCGAGGTCTGGCGCTTTCAGGGCATCGAGGGGACCGACGCCATCGTCACGCGCGCGGCGGACAGGGAACCGAAGGTTCCGAGCTGGGGCATGTCCAAGTTCCCCCTGTCCACCTTTCTCGCCCGGCGCGTACGGCGGATGATGAGCGATCCGTCCGCCTGGTCCGCCCTGCCCGGCGACGTGCAGGAATGGCTTGAGGCCCAGCGGGACCATTCCAGCCTGCCGGGGCTGGACGACCTGCTGATCGAGACCTTCGGGCGGGGAAACCGCTGGTTCATGGTCGCCTATCCGTTCGAGGGGCGCATCGCCCACACCACCCTGGCCATGCTTCTGACCCGGCGGCTGGACCGATTGGGCGCCGGCCCCATCGGATTCGTGGCCAACGACTATCTGCTGGCCATCTGGTCAGTGAAGCCGATGGACGGCCTGGATTTCGACGCCTTGTTCGAAGAGGACATGCTGGGCGACGATCTGGAAAGCTGGCTGGACGAGAGCTTCATGATGAAGCGCACCTTCAAGGACGCGGCCCTGATCGCCGGGCTGATCGAGCGGCGCATGCCGGGCCATGAGAAGAACACGCGCCAGGTGACGTTCTCGGCGGACCTGATCTACGACACCCTGCGCCGCCACGACCCGGACCATCTGTTGTTGCAATGCGCGCGGGCGGACGCGGCGCGGGGCCTGCTGGACGTGGCGCGGCTGGGCGACCTTCTGGCCCGCATCCGGGGCCGCATCCGGGTTCAGAAGCTGGACCGGGTTTCGCCCTTCGCCGTCCCGGCCCTGATGGAGATCGGGCGCGAGCGGGCGCCGGGAACCTCGGCCGCCGAGATGATGCTGGAGAGCGCCGCCCTGATCGAGGAGGCCATGGCGTGACGGCCTGGCGTGTCCAGCAACGTCCGTGCGGCTCGGCGGCCATGGCGGTGAACGGCGCCGAGGTGGTCATGCGCTCCTCCGGCGCCCTGTGGCTTCAGGACGAGCACGCCCTGGTGGTCGCGGACCTGCACCTGGAGAAAGGCTCGGCCTATGCGGCGCGGGGCCAGATGTTGCCGCCCTACGACACGCGCGAGACGCTGGACCGGCTTCAGGCCGAGATCGAGGCGCTCACCCCGCGCGTGACGGTGCTGCTGGGCGACACCCTGCACGACGGCTCGGCCACCGCGCGCATCGCCCCGGACGACCGGGAGCGCATCGCGGGCCTGGCCCGGCGCACCACCCTGTTGTGGATCACCGGCAACCACGACCCCGACGGCGCCGGTGATCTGGCGGGCGAGACGGCGGTGGAGATCGGCCTGTCGAAACTGGTCCTGCGCCATGAGCCCAGCCCCGGCCCGACGCCGGGCGAGGCGGCGGGGCACCTGCATCCCTGCGCGCGGGTGAAAAGCCGCATGGGCTCCGTGCGCCGCCGCTGTTTCGTCACCGATGGCGAGCGCCTGATCCTGCCCGCCTTCGGCGCCTATGCGGGCGGGCTGAACGTGCGCGACGCGGCGTTCGCGGGCCTGTTCGCCCGTCCGCCGCTGGCCGTGGCGCTGGGCCGGAAGGCGCATCCGGTGCGGTGGGGCCTGCTGGGGCCGGACTGACCGGATCAAATCCTCGCCGCCATTCCGGACAAGCTGCTGATTTTATTAGCACAAACTCACATTCTTCCGTCATCGCCGGGCCTGTCCCGGCGATCCATACGCTCGGTCAGGGCAAGGTGAACCCGGAACGCTTCGTGGCTATGGATTCTCGGCACAGGGCCGGGAATGACGGGTGGGGAGCATGAGGCCCCGACTTAGACTCCAGGGCGAAAAAACAGTGCAATTGGAGTCATACGCTTACTGATTTCATTGCAGATTTTCGTTCCTCGTCATTGCTGTCCGTCAGGAGTCCAACCTCGGACCCGGTTGAAATTTCGCCGGTCTCGCTCATCGGGGATTCCGTCACGTCGCCGCGCATGACGAAGGCAGGCGTCTGAGCCCCCGGCCGAGGTCCATTCTGAAGGCGCCCGAGAGGGCGTGCGGAAAACACCGACGGACACGGTGAAACCCTTTCGGGTCAAGGCGCCGGCCGCCGGAAATGCGGGGTCAGGCAGGGGCTCATGTCCCCCACCGGTCATTCCGCAGGGCCTACAGCAGCCGGATTTCGCGCAGGCGCTGCAGCAGGTAGTCCTCGGCCGTGATGCCTTCCGGATAGCGGTCCGGATTGTCGGCCGATACGCAGCTCTCCAGCGTCCGGATTTCATATTCCGGCTCGAAATGCAGGAAGAACGGGGTGGAGTAGCGCGCGAAGCCGCGCCGCTCCGGCGCCGGATTGACCACCCGGTGGGTGGTGGACGGCAGGACGTGGTTGGTCAGGCGCTGCAGCATGTCGCCGATGTTGACCACCAGGGCGCCCGGCGGCGGCGCGATGGGCAGCCATTTCCCGTCCCGGTCCAGCAGTTCCAGACCCGCCTCCTCGGCGCCCAGCAGAAGGGTGATGACGTTGATGTCCTCGTGCGCTCCGGCCCGCACCCCCGGCGCGTCCGCCGGCACCGGCGGATAGTGCAGCAGGCGCAGCACCGAATTGCCCAGCGCCACCTTGTCGGCGAAGAAGTCGTCGTCGAGCTTCAGATAGCGCGCGATGGCCCGCAGCAGTTTGGCCCCCAGCGCATCCAGCGCCTGGAACATGCCATAGACGTTGGCCTCGAACGTCGGGACCTCGGCGGGCCAGACATTGTCGCGCATGTATTTGCGATAGGGGTGGCCTTCCGGCAGCTCGCGTCCGGTGTGCCAGAACTCCTTCAGGTCCACGGCCTTGGCGTCCTTGGCCGCCTCGACGCCGAACGGCGTGTAGCCGCGCGCACCGCCCGTGCCGGGCAGGTGATAGGCGCGCTTGGCCGCGTCCGGCAGGGCGAAGAACGCCTTGGCGTCATCCAGGGCGGCGCCGATCACCGCCTCGTCCAGCCCGTGATCGGCCACCACCGCGAAGCCGTAACGGGCGAAAGACGCCCCCAGATCATCTGAAAAGCCCTGAAAATCCGCGTCATGACGGGTCATGGATACAGGTTGGGAGACAGGTTGGGAGACGGGCTGGATGGCGCTCTGGATCACGGAAAAACTCGCGGATGTGAACGGCGGCTGTCTTACGCCGTTCATCCCCGGTATGGCAAAAGCTCGTTACGGCCACGCTTGCAAAGGCTCGACCGGAACCTTGACCGTTAGCCCGCGTTCCGGCGGCTGGGTCACTTTGAAGCCCTGAAAGGACAACGCCCATGCGCACCAAGATCATCGTCGGCGTCAGCGCCGCGGCCCTGCTGGCCGCCGCCTGCACCACCACCGACCCCTATCGTTCGGGTTCCCAGCCCAACCGCACCGGAACCGGGGCCATCGCCGGCGCCGTCGGCGGGGCCCTGCTGGGCTATCTGACCAACACCAACAACTCCGAGGAAGGCCGCAAGAACGCCCTGATCGGCGCGGGCGTGGGCGCCCTGGCCGGCGCCGCCGTCGGCCAGTACATGGACCGCCAGCAACGGGCGATGGAGGCCGAACTGTCCGGCACCGGCGTCGGCGTGGCGCGCCAGGGGGACAACCTGATCCTGCGCATGCCGGGCGACGTGACCTTCCCCACCAACCAGTCCGACATCAACGCCCGCTTCCACCCCGTCCTGATCGACGTGGCGCGGGTGCTGAACGAATATGACCGCTCGGTGGTGGACATCGTCGGCCACACCGACTCCACCGGCGGCGACCACATCAACCAGCCCCTGTCCGAACGCCGGGCCGCTTCGGTCGCCCAATTCCTGCTCAGCCAGGGCGTGATGGCCGAGCGGCTGTATGTGGCCGGCGTCAGCTCGCGCAATCCGGTCGCCTCCAACGACACCGTCGAGGGCCGCGCCCAGAACCGGCGCGTGGAGATCCTGATCCGGCCGCTCACGGCCTGATCCTGAACACGGTTGCGTGAAATCGGGCGAAGGCGGCGGTTCTCCGCCGCCTTTTCCCTTTGCGCCGCTTGCGAAGCGGCTTCGCCTCATGCTGTTGTGAATTCCGCGTTCGGCGTGACGCCGACCGGGAGAAACAGCATGGATCGCCAGACCGAGGAAGACGACGTGTGGGAGGGCCTGCGCCTGACCGGCGTGGCCGTCGCCTCCGCCTTCGTCACGGCCGCCCTGGTGATCGGCGTCGGCGGCGCCGTCCTGCCGGGCCTGCTGGACCAGCCGGACGGCCCCGCCGTGATCCGCGTCTCGAACGCGCGCTAGGTTGAGCCACCTATACAGACTGCTGATCTTATTAGAATAAATTCATATCCATCCGTCATCGCCGGGCTTGTCCCGGCGCTCCTTACGCACCGATGAAGCAGGGCGAACCTGGAACGTTCCGTGACTATGGATTCCCGGCACAAGGCCGGGAATGACGGATTTGAGAATATGGGACGATCCGGTTTCCGCTCATCTGCATTGGAGCGGAAACCCCGACTATGCCGCCTCCACGCACATCGCCACCCCCATGCCGCCGCCGATGCACAGCGTGGCCAGGCCCTTCCCGGCGCCCGAGCGCTTCATCTCGTGCAGCAGGGTGGTCAGGATGCGCGCGCCCGAGGCGCCGATGGGGTGGCCGATGGCGATGGCGCCGCCGTTGACGTTCACCCTGGCCGTGTCCAGGCCCAGTTCCTTCACCACGCACAGGGACTGAGCGGCGAAGGCTTCGTTGGATTCCACCAGGTCCAGGTCGCCCACGGACCATCCGGCCTTCTCCAGCGCCTTTTTCGACGCCGGGATCGGCCCCGTGCCCATGACCGCCGGATCGACCCCCGCGGTGGCCCAGGACGCGATGCGGGCCAGCGGCTTCAGGCCGCGTTTCGCCGCCTCGTCCGCCGTCATCAGCACCACGGCCGCGGCGCCGTCGTTCAGGCCCGAGGCGTTGGCGGCGGTGACCGTGCCGTCCTTCACGAAGGCGGGCTTCAGCTTCTCCATGGCCTCCAGGGTCGCGCCGTGGCGGATGTATTCGTCCTTGTCGACCACGACCTCGCCCTTGCGCGTGGAAAGGGTCACCGGGGCGATCTCGTCATCGAACTTCCCGGCCTTCTGAGCCGCCTCGGCCTTGTTCTGGCTGGCCACGGCGAAGGCGTCCTGTTCGGCGCGGGCGATGGACCATTTTTCGGCGATGTTCTCGGCCGTCTGGCCCATGTGATAGCCGTTGAAGGCGTCCCACAGGCCGTCGCGGATCATGGTGTCGACGAAGCCGAGGTCGCCCATCTTCTGGCCGCCGCGCAGGTTCGCGGCGTGCGGCGCCTGGCTCATGCTCTCCTGGCCGCCGGCCACGACGATCCTGGCGTCGCCCGACAGGATCTGCTGATAGCCCAGCGCCACGGCGCGCAGGCCGGAGCCACAGAGCTGGTTCAGGCTCCAGGCCGGGGTCTCGACGCCGAGGCCGGCCTTGATGGACGCCTGACGGGCCGGGCCCTGGCCGGCGCCCGCCTGGAGCACCTGGCCGAGAATGACCTCGTCCACCTCGCCCGGCTTCACGCCCGCACGCTCCAGCGCCGCCCCGACCGCGACCGCGCCCAATTCGTGGGCGGGCAGGCTGGACAGGGCGCCGAGGAACGAGCCCACGGGGGTGCGGGCGGCGGATACGATGACGACATCTTGAGACATGATTTCACTCCGGGAGGAATTTCGCGTGGCGTTTCTGCACCAATCCCGCGCATTCGTCACCTCAAAGCCGCCGATTCAGCAAACCGACACGCCTTGCGGCCATGATTATCGGGAACGATCAGCGGGCCTTCCCGCTTGAACAAGGTCATGCTCGTGCTGTTCCGTCGTTTCGCCGCCCACGTCTGCACCCCCGACGCGCTGGACATGATCGAGCATTACCGCACGCGCGGCGAGCGGCTGGCGGACATGTGGGTCCATATCGTGGGCCTGGCCCTGGCGGCGGTGGGCGGGATCGTCCTGGCGGTGCTGGCGGCGTTCAACGGCGGGCCGGGCGTGGTGATCGCCACGGCCATCTACGCCGTGTGCCTGATCGCCATGCTGACGGCCTCCACGATCTACAACCTGACGCACCCGTGCGCGGCGCGGCCGGCCCTGAGACGGCTGGACGAGGCGGCCATCTTCCTGATGATCGCCGGCAGCTACACCCCCTTCACGACGCAGCGGTTCGAGGGCGCGTGGGCGATCGGATTCACGGCCCTGGTCTGGGGCATCGCCATCGGGGGCGCCTTCGCCAAGGTGCTGGCGCCGCGCATCTCGGACGCCTTCTGGAGCGCGGTCTATGTGCTGTTCGGCTGGCTGGTGGTCCTCGCCATCAAGCCGCTGATCGACACGGTGCATCCCGCCGCCCTGATCCTGCTGGCGGCGGGCGGGCTGATCTATACGGCGGGGGTGTTCGTCTTCATCAATCAGAAGGTGAGGTTCCGCCGCGCCATCTGGCACGGTTTCGTCGTCACGGGGGCGGGCGTCCACTGGGCGGCGATCCTGGTGGGCGTGGTCCTGGCCCCGGCCTGATCGGGCCGCAGCGTCACATTTCGCAATGCACTGGCGTCCGGCGCCGCGCTGCGGAATAATGCGCCGTCAGATCAACAATGGACGGTGACAGCGTGGCGGACAGCAACGAGGCCGGAAAGAAGGCCAAGGGCCAGGGCGACACGGTCGTCATCAAGAAGTACGCCAACCGGCGGCTCTACAACACCTCGACCAGCGCCTATGTGACGCTCGAGGATCTGGCGACCATGGTCCGCGAGGGCGTCGAGTTCGTGGTCTATGACGCCAAGACCAACGACGACCTGACCCGCCAGGTGCTGACCCAGATCATCTTCGAGGAGGAGAGCCGGGGCGAGGCGCTGCTGCCGGTCCAGTTCCTGCGCCAGCTGATCGGCTTCTACGGCGGCCAGATGCAATCGGTGCTGCCCAGCTATCTGGAGCTGTCGCTGGACAATTTCGTGCGCCAGCAGGAGCAGTTCCATTCGCAATTCTCGCGCGCCTTCGGGGCCACGCCCGGGGCGGGCGTGTTCGACGAGCAGGTCAAGCAGAACATCGCCATGTTCCAGCGCGCCATGAAGATGTTTACGCCCATGGCCTATGCGCCCAAGGCCGACCCGGAGAAACCCGCCGAGCCTTCCGCCCCGGCCGACGCCGCGCTGGACGAGATGCGCCGCCAGATGGACGAGATGCGCGCTCAGCTGGATCGCCTGGCCGGCGCCGGCTCCACCGGGAAGAAATGACCGGCCCCCTGCGCCCTGTCGGTCCGGTCGAGCCGCGCGGTCCCCAGCGCCGCACCGGTGATCGCCGCCAGGGCGAAGAGCGGCGCGAAGACGAACCCCGTCCATCCACCGCCCTGGTCCCGTCGAACGAGCCCGCCGCTGCCGATCCGGAGCCCGCCCCGGCGCCGGCGCCCGTCACGACACAGCCCGCCGCCTTCGCCGCCCAGGTCATGGGTCAGTCCGGCGCCAGGAAAGGCCTGAAGGGCGGCCCGCCCGTGCTGGACGCCGCGCGTGGAACCTATCTGGGGGCGGAATACTCCGGCGCGAAGGACCGGCGCCCCCGGCCCGGCAAGACCACCCGCACCGACGTCTGAGCCGGGCGTCCGGTCTGGCGTCCGGTCCGGCGCCCGTTCTGGCCCGACGCTTGCATCCCAAAGGCGAAACCGCCCTTGAGGATCGCCGACCATGCTCACACTCGCCGCCCGCGCCTTCGACATTCTGGTCGTCGCCTTGGTGTTCCTGGCCTTCGGCTGACCTTTTCCGTTCGGTCGGATCGACAGGGCTCGGAAGAAGGGTTCGCGTCAGCCCGGCGCGCCGATCTCGAAATCCTTGCGCGCGCTGATGATGGTCACGATGAAGCCGGCCAGCACGTCCAGCATCACCATCACCATGATGAGGAAGAAGGTGGAGGTGGCGAAGCCGCGCAGCAGCAGGAACGCCACCAGGCAGATCACGAACAGGATCATCGACAGGGCGTGATTGATGATGGCGATCTTCTGACTCGACGTGGATTTCAGCAGTTCGAAGAACAATAGAACCAGCGAGAACAGGATCAGCAGATCCCCCGGCCCCACATTCCAGCTGGCCCCCGAGGTCATGGGGATCGAGAACAGGGTGTCCCGCAATGCGGCGTCCGCCCCGGCGGCGGTGAAGCCGCCGTCCATGCCGAAGATCACCACCAGGGTGTAGAGCAGCACCGGAATGGCCAGCAACGGCAAAGCGATCAGCATGGTCGTCCCCTTGAGAATCACCGGCGCCGAGCTGCGCCCCTTGCGTGTCTGGCATGGTTAATACCGCCGTTCGACCTGGCGCGCCAAGGCTTCTCCCTGGGCGAAATCGGTTTCGTGAGACGCAGTTCACCCAAACCCGGACATTTGTTCCTGTTTGACATCAGCCCTCACCCGCCATTTCGTCGGCTTTGGTCAGCGGGCGAGACAAAGGATCGCTGGAGACGGCGCGGCCCGGCGTGATACAGACGGGAGTGATGCAGCGACCGAACCTTGACCGCCTGATCCTCGGCTGGCGCGGCCCCGTTCTGGCCGCGCTGTTCGCCCTGATCGCAGCCCTGCCCGGCTTTTTCGTGACGCCGGTGCTGGATCGCACCGAGGCGCGGGTCGCCGAGATCAGCGCCCGCATGCTGGACCGGGGCGACTGGGTCGACACGCGCACCGCCGACGGCGACCGGCTGCGGACGGCGGCGGGCCTGCACTGGCTTCAGGCCGCGTCCGTGGCGATCACCTCCGATGTCCAGGATCGCGACATCCGCCCCTATCGCCTGCCTTCCCTGCTGGGCGCCATGCTGGCCGCCTGGGCCTGCGCCTGGGGGGCGGCCCATCTGTTCGGCGCGCGCGCGGGATTCCTGGCCGGCGCCCTTCTGGGCGGCACGTTCCTGCTGTCCACCCTGGCCGGAACGGCCCAGCCCAACACCCTGCTGGCGGGGTTCGTCACCCTGACCATGGCCGCCCTGGCCCGCCTCTACGTCCTGGCGCGCGAGGGCGAGGCCGAGGCGGGGGCCCGCCCGCGGCCCCCCCCCCCCCCCCCCCCCCCGCCCGCGCGGACGGGGG
>JAEZCL010000315.1 GCA_023433585.1 Pseudomonadota bacterium | reverse complement strand
CGGCGGCGGGGCTGATCCACAGGTCCGGCCGCCGCCCGTGCGGGTCGCGCAGCAGCACCGCCTCGGCCGGGGCGAGCGTGCCCTCGGCGAGCTTCACCCGGTCCTCCTCGACCACCGGCAGCCCGGTGACCGCGCTCCAGAACGGCGCGAGCAGGTACGGGTCGCGGCAGTGGATGACGATCGCGGCGAGGTCGGGCATGCCTCGAACCTAGTCGCCCGCGACGGCGGGCAGGACGTTGTCCAGGAACGCGGCGGACACCGCCCCCCGGTACGCGAGCCCGGTCTGCCGAGGGCAGATCGCCCCTACGGTCGCGTAACCTACTCGGGGTAAAGTAGCGGGATGTCGGAACTCGTGTACCCGCCCGTGATCACCGCCGCGAAGACGATGTTCCGGCTCCTCGACCTGCGCCTCGACGTGTCCGGCAGCGAGCACGTGCCGCCCACCGGCGGCGCCGTGCTCGCATCCAACCACGTGAGCTACCTCGACTTCATCTTCTGCGGCTACGGCGCGCACCCGGCCAAGCGGCTGGTCCGCTTCATGGCCAAGGACAGCGTCTTCCGGCACCGCGTCTCCGGGCCGCTCATGCGCGGCATGAAGCACATCCCGGTCAACCGGGCCGCCGGCGCCGGCTCGTACGCCGCCGCGGTGAGCGCGCTGCGCCGCGGCGAGGTGGTCGGCGTCTTCCCGGAGGCGACGATCAGCCGCTCCTTCGTCGTCAAGGACCTCAAGAACGGCGCGGCCCGGATGTCGCAGGAAGCCGGCGTGCCGCTGCTGCCGGTCGCGCTCTGGGGCACCCAGCGCCTGTGGACCAAGGGCCGCCCGCGCACGCTCACCCGCCGGCACACGCCGATCACCATCATCGTCGGCGATCCGATGGACCCGGCCGCCTACCCGGACGCCACAGTCATGACCGCCGACCTGCGTACCCGGCTGTCGGCGCTCGTCGACCGGGCCCAGCGGGAGTACCCGGACCAGCCGTCCGGCCCGGACGACACCTGGTGGCAGCCGGCCCACCTGGGCGGCAGCGCGCCCACCCCGGAGGAGGCCGTCGAGCTGGACCGCTCCGAGCGCCGCACCCGCAGCGCCTCCTGACCCCCGCGGTCCGCAGCTCGGCTCGGCTCGGCTCGGCTCGGTAGATCTTGGTACGAAAAGGCCCCCATGAGGGCCCTTTCGTACCAAGATCTACACAGATCTCATGACGTAGTACGCTCGTCTCATCTGGTGGTGTGCCCTCCAGGAGTGCGGTGCGCGCCCGGCCGAACTGAGCGAGTGGAGTCTCACGCAACGCCCCTCCGTTGCCGAGATCTTCGGCCGCCCACCACGCACATACGAGGAAAGGGCCGCCGAGAACGCTCACCTGTTCCGCCGACTGAGGACAGCCGCACCGCGCAAGGATGCACCTCCATGCCGCAGAGGATGCGCGCTCGGGGGAGGGTCAGCAGGCGGAACCGGGCTGGTCGCGGGCCGGGACGTCGGACAGCGCCCACGGCGACGCCTCGGCCACCGGCGGACGGTAGTAGTCGTCGCGGGACAGGAACTCCACCGGCAGCGAGCCCGGCAGCGTCACCGTGCCGAGCATCGGGCCTGGGGAGGCGGCGACCCGGGTGGCGAGCACGTCCCGCTCCGGCGGTGAGAGGTCGACCAGATCGGGGTTGGCCAGGCGGTATCCGGCCACCGCGCGGCGGACCTGCCGGGCCAGTCCGGCGACCTGACCGAGCGGGCCGGTCAGCGCCAGCGCCGGCTGCCGGATGGTGCGCAGCGCGTCGCAGACCACGCGCAACTCGGCCGTGCCGTCGCCGAGGTCGGCCAGTTCCAGCCGGGACGGCCACTGCCAGCGGATCTGACCGCTGACCAGGCGGGACAGCCGGACCGGGCGCCGGTGCCGGGCACCCGTCCGGCTGTCCTGCCCGGGGACCACTGACAACTCGGAACCGCTGCAGACGTACGCCAGCCGGCGGTCGGTCACGGTGATCGTCGCCGGCGCGGGCAGCGCCCAGCAGCGGACGTCCTCGGTGGGGCCCAGCAGGTGACCGGCGACCCGCAGCAACTGATGCCCGAGTATGCGCTCACCCGGCTCGGGCACCAGCGCGTAACGCCGGTCCAGCACGGGACGGGTGGGGTCGGCGTCGGCGTCGAACCGATGCGGTCCGACGAAGAAGGGTGCGGCGTCCTCCGGCACGGTACGACCTCCCGGTGACGGTTGGCGGTATCAGGGAGCCTGCCGGATTCGTAGGGTGATTGTCATGACACCTGTTCGGGGGGCGGCCGGGCGGCCGACGCCTGCGACCGGTAGATGCCGATATCTTCCGGTCGGACGAGTCCGTCCTCGATCGCGCGGGCGAGCAGGGCCGCCTTCGTGGCAGCCGGACGCCCCGCTCGGGTGTACTTGATCCGCGCTCGGTCGACGTACTGCTTCACTGTGTGCTCGCTGATCTGCATCCGGCGCGCCACCGACGCCTTCGACATCGACTGGAACCACAACAGCAGCGCCTCGCGCTCCTTGTCCGACAGGGCCGGACGATCCGG
>JAEZCL010000314.1 GCA_023433585.1 Pseudomonadota bacterium | reverse complement strand
CCCAAGCCGGGCCTGGATTTCTTCCCCCTGACGGTCAACTACCAGGAAAAGACCTTCGCCGCCGGCAAGATCCCGGGCGGCTACTTCAAGCGTGAAGGCCGGCCGACCGAGAAGGAGACCCTGGTCTCGCGCCTGATCGACCGCCCGATCCGCCCCCTGTTCGTCAAGGGCTTCAAGAACGAGACTCAGGTCGTCGTCACCGTGCTTCAGCACGACATGGAGAACGACCCCGACATCGTCGGCATGGTCGCCGCCTCCGCCGCCCTGACCATCTCGGGCGTGCCCTTCATGGGCCCCATCGGCGCCGCGCGCGTGGGCTACATCGACGGCGAGTACGTCCTGAACCCGGCCATCGACACCCTGCCCGACAGCGCCCTGGACCTGGTCGTCGCCGGCACCCAGGACGCCCTGATGATGGTGGAGTCCGAAGCCAAGGAACTCAGCGAAGACGTCATGCTGGGCGCCCTGATGTTCGCCCACAAGGGCATGCAGCCGGTGATCGACGCGATCATCGAGCTGGCCGAGCACGCCGCCAAGGAGCCGTTCGACTTCCAGGCCGACGACGTGTCGGACGTGGTCGCCTCGATCAAGAAGCTGGTCGGCAAGGACATCAAGGCCGCCTACGCCCATCCGGGCAAATACGACCGCCGCTCGGGCGTCGATGCAGCCAAGAAGAAGGCCGCCGAGAAGCTGGTCGCCTCGGACGCCAACCCCGAGGGCGTCGACCCCGGCAAGTTCGGGACCGCCTTCAAGGAATGTGAAGCCGAGGTTCTGCGCCGCGACATCATCGAGAACGCCCACCGCGTCGACGGCCGCGCCCTGGACAAGGTCCGCGCCATCGTTTCGGAGGTCGGCGTGCTGCCGCGCACCCACGGCTCGGCCCTGTTCACCCGGGGCGAAACGCAGGCCATCGTGGTCGCCACCCTGGGCACCGGCGAGGACGAGCAGTACATCGACAGCCTGACCGGCACCTACAAGGAGTCGTTCCTGCTGCACTACAACTTCCCCCCCTATTCGGTGGGTGAAGCGGGCCGCATGGGCAGCCCCGGCCGCCGCGAGATCGGCCACGGCAAGCTGGCCTGGCGCGCCATCCGCCCGATGCTGCCGACCAAGGAGGACTTCCCCTACACCATCCGCCTGGTGTCGGAGATCACCGAGTCCAACGGCTCGTCCTCCATGGCCACGGTCTGCGGCGCCTCGCTGGCGCTGATGGACGCGGGTGTGCCGCTGACGCGCCCCGTGTCGGGCATCGCCATGGGCCTGATCCTGGAGCCGTCGGGCGAGTTCGCCATCCTGTCCGACATCCTGGGCGACGAGGATCACCTGGGCGACATGGACTTCAAGGTCGCGGGCACCGAAGTGGGCATCACCAGCCTGCAGATGGACATCAAGGTCGCCGGCATCACCGAAGAGATCATGAAGCAGGCCATCTCCCAGGCTTCGGCCGGGCGCCTGCACATCCTGGGTGAAATGGCCAAGGCCATGGACGCCCCGCGCGAGGAGCTGGGCGAATACGCGCCCAAGATCGAGGTGGTGAAGATCCCCGTGGACAAGATCCGCGAAGTGATCGGCACCGGCGGCAAGGTGATCCGCGAGATCGTCGAGAAGACCGGCGCCAAGATCGACATCGGCGACGACGGCACCATCAAGGTCGCCGCCAACGACCAGGAGAAGATCGACGCCGCCAAGGACTGGATCAACTCCATCGCCGCCGAGGCGGAGCCGGGCAAGATCTACACCGGCAAGGTGGTCAAGCTGGTGGACTTCGGCGCCTTCGTGAACTTCTTCGGCGCCAAGGACGGCCTGGTCCACGTCAGCCAGATCGCCCTGGAGCGCGTCGCCAACCCGGCCGACGTCCTGACCGAAGGCCAGGAAGTGAAGGTCAAGTTCCTGGGCATGGACGATCGCGGCAAGACCAAGCTGTCGATGAAGGTCGTGGATCAGGAAACCGGCGAGGACATCACCGACAAGATCAACGCCGAACGGGCCGAGCGGGGCGAACCGCCCCTGGCCGAGGACACCGGCGGCCGTCCCAAGCGTGACGGCGACCGGGGCGGCGATCGCGGCCGCCGCCGCCGCGACTGATCGGTTGCGTGCTGAATGAGAAAGGCCCCGGTGAGCGATCACCGGGGCCTTTTTTTTCATGGATGCGCGGGTTTGCCGGGTTCGGCGAGCGAGCCTTGATCTGAGGCCGGCCTTGCGCCATGAGAGCGCCTCAACACGGACCCGGCTATGAGGCCGGGTGGCTATCCTGGCCGCCTATCCGCCGGGAAATCGAGCCGCTATGGCGGCTCACTGTACGAAATCCAGAATGTCCGTCCTTTCAACCGCGCGCCAGCAATGGTTCGCCAGCCCTCGCCGCGACCTGCTGGCTGGGACCGTCGTGGCCCTGGCCCTGATCCCCGAGGCCATCGCCTTTTCCATCATCGCCGGGGTCGATCCGGCGGTGGGCCTGTACGCCAGCTTCATCATCGCCGTGACCATCGCCTTCGTGGGCGGACGCCCGGCGATGATCTCGGCGGCCACCGGGGCCATGGCTTTGCTGATGGTCACCTTGGTGCGCGATCACGGCATCGAATATCTCTTCGCCGCCTCGATCCTGACCGGCGTTTTCCAGATCGGCGTCGGCCTGTTGAGGCTGGGCCGCTACATCAAATTCGTTTCTCGCTCGGTGATGACCGGGTTCGTCAATTCCCTGGCGATCCTGATCTTCCTGGCCCAGATGCCCGAGCTGATCGGCGCCAATTGGCAGACCTTCGCCCTGGTGGCGGCCGGGCTGGCGATCATCTACGGCTTGCCGCGCCTGACCAATCTGGTTCCCTCCGCACTGGTGGCCATCGTGGTGCTGAGCGGGTTCGTCATCTGGAGCGGGATGGATGTGCGCACGGTGGGCGACATGGGCCAGATGCCCTCGACCCTGCCCATGTTCCACATTCCGGCCGTGCCCCTGAACTGGGAAACCTTCATGATCATCGCTCCGGTGGCGGCCACCCTGGCGTTCGTGGGCCTGCTGGAATCGCTGCTGACCGCCAACCTTTTGGACGACATCACCGACACGCCCTCGGACAAGGACCGGGAAACCCGAGGGCAGGGCATCGCCAATATCGCCGCGGGCTTCTTCGGCGGCATGGCCGGCTGCGCCATGATCGGCCAGTCGATCATCAATGTGACCTCAGGCGCGCGCGGGCGGCTGTCGACCCTGTGGGCCGGGATGTTCCTGCTGTTCCTGATTTTGGTGCTTCAGGACTGGGTGGCGCGCATCCCCATGGCCGCGCTGGTCGCGGTGATGATCATGGTGTCCATCGGCACCTTCAACTGGGGCTCCATCCTGAAGCTGCGCTCGACGCCGGTGCAGTCGTCCATCGTCATGATCGCCACCACCGCCACCGTGGTGCTGACGCACGACCTGTCCAAGGGGGTGATGCTGGGCGTGGTCCTCTCGGCGATCTTCTTCATGCGCAAGGTCGGCAAGACCATCGTCGTCCGGGAGGTCGAGACCCAGGAGGAAGGGCGGCTGAAATACCGGATCGAGGGCAACCTCTTCTTTGGATCGGCCGATGTCTTTGCGGCCAGCTTTGAACATCATGGCCGCCCCGCCCATGTGGAAATCGACATGTCGGGCGCCCACCTGTGGGACCTGACCGGCGTCGCCGCCGTGGACAAGGTGGTCTTCCGTTACCGCCGTCGAGGCGCCGAGGTGGTGGTCACCGGCATGAGCAAGGCGGGGCGCACCCTGGTGGATCGGGTGGGACGGTTTGAGAAGGTCCATCTGCCATCCGACGCCGGGGCCCATTAAGCGAGCGCAAGGACGGCTGCGGCCGAAGGCCTCACCACGCTGGAAACGGGCGGCGTCCATACACATCTTTGTGATTGAGGGTATGGCGGCCTTGTCCGCCTTGCCCCCGCCGCGGGGACGCCGCGGCGCTGGGCCGCACGACCGGGCGCATCGGCCGGTCGTTTTGCAGCCGGCCCTCTTCTTGTGAACCGAGCAACGAGAGGATGACGTCATGACCGACACCGTACTTGGATCCCCCCAGCCCGCTTTCGCCTGGCTGCGCCCCCTGCAACGTCTGCATCGTCATATGATGCGCACGTCAGAGGTGATGGTGAAGCTCTACTACAGCCGCCCATGGGACACCGAGAGCGTCAGCCCGCGCAGGGCGTGAAGCGCACCGGCTGTCTTTCCACTTCCCCCCGGGGACACGGCTCAGCCGCAGTCCTCGGGCGCATCTCCATCTTCGGCCCACAGGGCGCAGGACCGGTCGATCTCGGCCTGGATCAGGGCGCAGGGGTTGGCTGTGTTGCAGGGCGGCCGCGTCGCCGGGCTGACCTGGCGGCACCGGTCCGCCAGCGCCTGGGCGGCGTCCTGGCCCCGTTCGTCCCGGCAACTGACCGGCTGGGTCTCTGGCGTGGACTGGGTCGGCTCTGACAGGCCCCCCTCCGGCCCCTGCGGGGCCGTGCTCCCCCCGGCGGGGGGAGAGACGGGTTGTTCGGCTTGCTGGCAGGCCGCGAGCATGGCCAGGGCGGCGAAGGGGGCGATCAGGCGGCGCATGGGCGGGCTCCGTCGGCGACAGGGTGTGAACGCGGCGGGCGCGTCCCGGCTCCGGCTCAGTCCAGGGCGCAGATGTCGGGCAGGCCACGCAGGCGCCCGCCCGCGTCCAGGCCATAGCCCACCAGGAACCGGTTCGGCGCCTCCCAGCCCACGAAGTCGGGCTCGGGCGCGCGGGGCTTTGGCCAGGGCTTGCGGGCGAAGACGCAGGTCAGGACCTCGGCGGCGCCCGCCTCCCTGACGATGCGCACGGCCTCGGCCAGGGACAGGCCGGTGTCGAACACGTCGTCCAGGATCAGCACCCGTGCGCCCGTCATCGGTCGCTGGCACGGCGCGCGCACCTCCACCCGGCCCTTGCTGGCCCGCTCGTCGCCGTAGGAGGCCAGCCACAGGGCGTCGAAGCGCACATGCCGCCCCCGCCGCGCCAGGGCGCGGGTCAGGGCGGCGGCGAACCACAGCCCGCCGGTCAACAAGCACACGGCGACCGTGTCGTCGTCGATGACGGGCGCGATGCGGGCGGCGAGGTCGGCCACCACGGCCGCGACCTGGGCCTCGGGCAGAAGGACGGCGGGGGCGAGCTTGGTGTCGTCAGCCATGCCCCGGCGATACCGCCCCCGACCGGTCGGAGTCGAGGGCCGGGATC
>JAEZCL010000283.1 GCA_023433585.1 Pseudomonadota bacterium | reverse complement strand
CATATTGGGATAATTGGGGCCGCCGCCGCCTTCGGGCGTGGTCCAGACGATGTTCTGCGACGGATCCTTGATGTCGCAGGTTTTGCAGTGGACGCAGTTCTGGGCGTTGATGACGAAGCGCGGATCGGTCCGGTTCGCCTCGTCCGCATAGACCACCTCATAGACCCCGGCCGGGCAATAGAGCCGCGCGGGCTCGCCGTATTCGGGCAGGTTGACCCGGATCGGGATGGTCGGGTCCTTCAGTTTCAGGTGCGCGGGCTGGTCCTCGGCGTGGTTGGTGCTGGAGATGAACACCGACGACAGCTTGTCGAACGACAGCTTCCCGTCCGGCTTGGGGTAGGCGATCGGCTTGTAATCCTTCGCCTTGCCGGTGGCCTCCGCGTCGGTCTTGCCATGCTTGACCGTGCCGAACGGTGACCAGCCCTTGAACATCGAGGTGATCTGCATGTCGATGCCGCCCAGCAGGGTGCCGACGAAGGCCCCGTACTTGGACAGCAGCGGCTTCACATTGCGGACCAGCTTCAGTTCCTTCGCAATGTCCGACGCCTCGTAGGCCGCCTGGTATTCGGTCAGTTCATCGCCCGACCGCCCCGCCGCAATGGCGTCAAAGGCGGCGTCGGCGGCCAGGATGCCCGAACGGATGGCGTTGTGGCTGCCCTTGATGCGCGGCACGTTCACGAACCCGGCCGAACAGCCGATCAGCGCCCCGCCGGGGAACGCCAGCTTCGGCACCGACTGATACCCGCCCTCGGTGATGGCCCGCGCACCATAGGAAATGCGTTCGCCGCCCTCCAGGTGCGCGGCGATGGCCGGGTGATGCTTGAAACGCTGGAACTCGTCGAACGGCGACAGGAACGGGTTCTTGTAGTTCAGGTGAACCACGAAACCGACGGCCACATAGCGGTCGCCGAAATGGTACAGGAACGATCCGCCCCCGGTCTTGTCGTCCAGCGGCCAGCCCAGGGTGTGCTGGGCCAGCCCCGGCCGGTGCTTCTCCGCCGGAACCTGCCACAACTCCTTCAGGCCGATGCCGAATTTCTGAGGCTCGGCGCCGTCACACAGGTTGTGCCGCGCCATGATGGTCTTGGCCAGCGAGCCGCGCACCCCCTCGCCAATAAAGACATATTTGCCGTGCAGCTCGATGCCCGGCTGATAGTCGTCCGTCTTCTTCCCCTCGCGGTCGATGCCGAAGACGCCCGCGACCACGCCCTTCACCCGGCCCGAAGGTTCGTCCCACACCACATGGCTGGCGGCCATGCCGGGATAGACCTCGACCCCCAGCGCCTCGGCCTGTTCCGCCAGCCAGCGGGTCAGGTTGGCCAGGGAGCCGATGTAGCAGCCGTGGTTCTTCATGTATTTCGGCTGGGGCAGCCAGGTGATGTCGATGTCGCCCTGAGGCCCCAGCACCAGGAACTTGTCCTTCGTGACCGGCGTCTCCAGCGGCGCGCCGCGGTCCTTCCAGTCGGGGAACAGCTCATTCAGGCCGCAGGGATCGATCACGGCGCCGGACAGGATATGGGCGCCGACTTCGGACCCCTTCTCCAGAACCGCCACGTTCAGCTCGCGGCCTTCCTTTTCGGCGCGCTGTTTCAGGCGGATGGCCGAGGCCAGGCCCGCAGGGCCGGCGCCGACGATGACCACGTCATACTCCATGACCTCGCGCTCGACGCTCGCGTCCAGTTCGCCGCCGATGGCCGCTTCCTCAGCGTGGTTTTTCGCGCCGCCTTCGACGATGTCCTCGGTCATAGTCTCCTGAATCCTCGTTTCTTATGGGTTTGGACCACTTATCCGAAGGTGACGCGGCGGTGGTCAAGGACTATCCCGCGATTGACACCACCACGACCGGCAATATTATCGCCAGTACGAAGCGATAATATCGCCCTGGGCTATGAATGAAAACCATCGTCCTGACGCGAAGCGCCGCCAAGGATCTGGATGCTCTTCCCACCACGGCCCGCGAAGCCGTTACGGAAGCCCTCCACAGCTACGCCATGACAGGCAAGGGCGATGTCAGGAAACTTGCGGACGAAAGCCTTTATCGGATGCGCGTCGGTCGATATCGGGTCATCTTCGATGAGGATCAGACGACGATCCTCGCCATCCGGATCGGCGCGCGCCAGACCACGACCTACGGAAAGCGCTAGAATATGAACGCCATGCCACAGATCATCCTCAGCCCCGGCGGCGACGAATTGGTGGTCATTCCCCGGGCTGAATACGAGGCGCTCGTCGCCCGTGCGGAGGACGTCGACGAGGACGCCGCCGATCTGGCCGCCGCCCTTGAACGCAAGGCCGCCCTGGCCGCCGGTCGTGACGTGGTCCTGCCCCCCGAAGTGTCCGCCGCCATGCTGAAGGGCGACCGATTCCTGAAGGCGCTGCGCAAATGGCGGGGAGCGACCCAGGCGGATCTGGCTCGGAAAGCGGGCCTGACGCAAGGCTACCTCTCCGAGATCGAGCGGGGCGACAAGATCGGCGCGCCCGAAAGCCTGGAGCGGATCGCCGCCGCCCTGGAGGTTCCGTCATCCTGGCTGATCGACCGAGACTGAACCGGGCATGGCCACGCCGTCTTCCGAAATCGCTGCGACCGAAAGCCTGCTCGCCTTCTGGCGCGACGCGGGCGTCGATGCGTGCTTCGAGGACGCGCCCGTCGACCGCACCTTCGTCTCCGCCCCGCCCGAGCAGAAGGCGACGCTGAAGGCGGTGGCCTCGGTGACCGCCGCGCCCGATCTGGGCGACGCGGTCAGCGAGGCGCGGCGGCTGGCCGCCGGGGCCGGTGACCTGGACGCCCTGAAGGACGCCATCGCCGCCTTCACCGGCTGCCCCCTGCGCGACATGGGCGCGAAACAGGCGGTGTTCTCGCGCGGCGATCCCGAGGCGCCGATCCTGGTCATCGGCGAAGGGCCGGGCGCGGACGAGGATGCGCAAGGGGCGCCCTTCGTGGGCCGGGCGGGCAAGCTCCTGGACCGGATGCTGGACGCGGCGGGCCTGAAGGAGAAGGTTTTCATCACCAATACGGTATTCTGGAGACCGCCCGGAAACCGCACCCCGACGCCTCAGGAGCAGCTGGTCTGCTCGCCCTTCGTGGAGCGCGCCTTCGCCCTGATCCGGCCGAAGGCGGTGCTGCTGCTGGGCGCGGCGGCGGCCAAGTCGGTGCTGAAGACCGATGAGGGCGTCATGAAGATGCGCGGCCGGTGGCGCGAATGGCGGTTGAACGAGGGCGACGTCTCGGCCCCGGCCCTGCCGACCCTGCACCCGGCCTTCCTGCTGCGCCAGCCCATGGCCAAGCGCCTGGCCTGGGCCGACATGCTGGCGCTGGCGGCGAAGCTGGACGAGACGGATTGACCCTTTCGCCTTGAAGCCGCCCCATGCCGCTGGCACGAAAGCGGCCTGACGACCGACTGAGAGCGAGGGCGCGGCCTGAATCGAGACAGGTCGAGCCATCCGGAGGGGCCGCCGTGAACAGGGCAAGCCGGTGCGTCGTGGGCGCGCTGACATTCATCGCCGTTCTGCCGAGCGCCAGCGTCGGGCTGGCGCAGGTTCCGCGCGCGCTCAGCGAGGCGGACCGCCTGTCCTACACCACCGCCTTCGACGCGCTGAGACGCGGACAGCTCGAGGCCGCGCGCGAGAGTGCGCAGCGCGTCCAGGACCGGGTGCTGCTGGGCCAGCTCGAGTTCGAACGCCTGTTCCACGCCGACCACACCGCGACCTTCGCGGAATTGTCGGCCTGGCTTGAATCCTACGCCGACCTGACGCCCGCCCCCCGGGTCTACGCCCTGGCCATGCGGGGGCGGCCGGCCGGCGCGGCCGAACCCCGGCGCCCCGGCGCCGTCGCCGCCCTGCGCAACTGGGCCAGCGTCCAGGCCTCGGGCGGCGAAGCGGTCGATCAGGCCCTGGTCACGCCGCCCGGCCCGCGCGAGGCGCGCATCGCCCTGAACGCCGACGACCTGCCGCGCGCCTATGAACTGGGCCTGGCGCTGGGGGATTTCTGGACGGCGGGGCTGGCGGCCTGGCGCATGAGTCGTTTCGCTGAAGCCTTCGCCGCGTTCGAGCGAGTGGCCGTCGATCCTCTGGAGGATCCCTGGGTGCGCTCCGGCGGCGCCTTCTGGGCCGCGCGGGCAGCGGCGGCCTCGGGCCGCCAGGACCAGGTGCAGGAATTTCTGCGCCTGGCCGGGCGCTGGCCCGCCACCTTCTATGGCCAGATCGCCCTGCGGCAACTGGGTGAAGAGCCGGTCATCGAGAACCTGGGGCCCCAGCCCTACATGGCCGTGGTCGCCGCCGCCGGACGCCCCATCGAGGCCGAGCTGTCCGACGTCGAGCCCGAAGCCCTGACCGTCTTCATCCGCGACAACGATCAGGCGCGCCGCGCCGTCGCCTTCGCCGAGCTGGGTCGGGCCGACGACGCCCAGACCGAACTGCGCAACGGCCTGCGCCGCGCTTCGGACGCGGATCGCCCCCTGTGGACGGCCCTGGCGCACGGCCTGATCCCACGCGGGAATGCGGCGTCATCGGCCATGCGCATCGACGCCAACGCCTATCCCATGCCGGTGCTTGAGCCCGAAGGCGGCTTCATCATCGAGCGCGCGCTCGTCTATGCCATCGCGCACAAGGAAAGCGGATTCGAGCCACGCGCGCGCAGTCCCGTCGGCGCCTACGGCGTCATGCAGGTCATGCCCGCCACCGCCGCCGAGCTGGCGGGAGATCCGGGATTCGTGCGTGAACCGCAGCGCCTGTGGGATCCGGCGGTCAATCTGCGGCTTGGCCAGGCCTATGTGTCACGGATGCTGGGCATGAGGGCGTTCCAGGGCGACCTGCTGCGCGCGGTGGCGTCCTATAACGCCGGACCCGGGCCGATGCTGGGCGCCCTGCGCCGGCTGGGACCGGACCCGGATCCGCTGCTGCTGATCGAGACCATCGATGTGCCCCAGGCTCGGGCCTATGTAGAGCAGGTGGTGGCCGCCTACTGGATCTATCAGCGCATGATGGGCGGCTCGCTCAACACCCTGGACGCCCTGGCCTCCGGCGCCGTGCACGCGCCGCTGTCGCTGGATCAGGCCCCGCCCAGCCCCACGCCCAGCCCCACGCCCGAGCCCCTGGACGAGACGCGCTGACGCTAAATGTCGCGCGTCATGTTCCATCATCTTCCCCAAAACGTAATCCTATGTAGTATCGTCGTTGTTTGAAGAGCGCGCGCTGTGCGCGTGGGGGCTAAGCTGGGGTTTCTACAATGAAATATCTCTTGAGCGTCGCTGCGGCGGCGCTGCTTCTGGCCGGGCCTGTCGCGGCTCAGGATTACTCCCTGAATCCGCACGCGGGCACGGTGCGCCTGGCGGCCGGCTTCACGCCGGATCCGTACAACATCAGCATCACCGCCGGCGGCACGATCCGCGCGTCGGACCGCTTCTCGGGCTGTAGCGGCTACATCTCGCACGCTCCGGACGTGCGGCTGCACTGGTCGGGCGGCGGCAACCTGCCGCTCATCTTCTCGGTGTCCTCGAACCGCGACACCACCCTGGTGGTCAACGGCCCGAACGGTCGCTGGTACTGCGACGACGACAGCGGCGAGGGCCTCAATCCGTCGCTGCGTTTCGGCAGCCCCATGGCCGGCCAGTACGACGTCTGGATCGGCAGCTACAGCGGCGACTATATCTCCGGCACCCTGTCGATCTCGGAGCTGTACAGCAACTGATCGATACGCCTTGATCGGAGGCGAGGGCCCGGCCCACGGGCGGGGCGGTTTGGGTGG
>JAEZCL010000258.1 GCA_023433585.1 Pseudomonadota bacterium | reverse complement strand
GGGCGGCGTCGCCCGACGCCTCGGCCGAGCCGGGCTTCAACAGAAAGAAGGCGCCGGCGCCGCCGCCCGCCAGGACCAGCGCCGCTGCGGCGCCGACGATCAGCATCAGGGGCGGTTTCTTCTTGCTCGCCGCGCCTTCGGCCTCGGGCGCGTCGACGCCATCGGCGGGCGCATCACTCGTGGCGGGCAGGCCCGCGTCCTTCTTCTTCTTGCCGAATTTCAGCATGACCCCAGACGCCCCGCATCCGGCCATCCGCCGGACCTGTCGATTCAGTGTCCAGATGACCCCGGTTTGGTTAACGAGACGTTCAGAACCGGCAGAAACTGCCGGGCTTCCCGCCGCCCTGGCCGCGCCGATCCCTTGCAGGGCAAGCGTTAACCCTGTTGGCCCGACCCTTGCTCCACCCCGGGCAAGGAGTTCGCCCGTGGAAAACGCCGCCTACGTCGCCCTGTCCCGCCAGATGACGCTTCGTCGTGAGCTGGACATCGTGGCCAACAACATCGCCAACGCCGACACCACCGGCTTCAAGGTCGAACAGCTGCTGGTCGGCGCCGAGGTCGGCCAGCGCGCCCGCAACCATGGCGTCCGCCCCTCGGCCAGCTTCGTGCTGGACCAGGGAATCGGCCGCGACTTCGGCCAGGGCGCCCTCAGCCAGACGGGTCGGACGCTGGACTTCGCCATCGAGGGCGAGGGCGCCTTCTTCACCGTCCAGACGGCGCAGGGCGAGGCCTACACCCGCGACGGCGCCTTCACGCTCGATCCGGAAGGCCGTCTGACCACCGAGGCCGGCCATCCGGTGCTGGGCGACGGGGGCGAGATCGTTCTGGACCCGGCCCTGGGCGCGGTCTCGGTGGCCGAGGACGGAACCATCACCCAGGACGGCCAGGTGGTCGGCGCCCTGAACGTCGTGCGCTTTGATGTGCTGTCGGTGCTGCAGAAGGGCGGCGACGGCCTTTACCGCAACACCTCCAACGCCGCGCCGATGGCCGCCAACGACGTCCAGATCCGCCAGGGCATGCTGGAGGGCTCCAACGTCAACACGATCCTGGAGATCACCAATCTGATCGAGATCAGCCGCGCCTACGAGCGGGCCTCCAAGATGATCGAGAACCAACACGACCTGTCCAAGCGCGCCGTCGAGCGCCTCGGACGTGTGAATTAATCCTTCCCTCAAACAGCGAGGCCCCGCAGGCCGAGCGGTAGGGAATAAAAGGAGAAGCCGACTATGAGAGCTCTCAGAACCGCCGCCTCCGGCATGCTGGCCCAGCAGCTGAACGTGGAGGTCATCTCCAACAACATCGCCAACATGAACACGGTGGGATTCAAGCGCCAGCGCGCCGAATTCCAGGACCTGCTGTATCAGAACGTCGAGCGCATGGGGGCCCAGTCCTCGGCGCAGGGGACCGTGGTGCCCACCGGCATCCAGATCGGCGCGGGCGTGAAGGCCGGCAGCGTTTACCGCATCATGACCCAGGGCACCCCGACCCAGACGGGCAACACCTATGACCTGGCCATCGACGGGCGCGGATACTTCCAGGTGACCCTGCCCTCGGGCGAGATCGCCTACACCCGCGCGGGCAATTTCTCGGTCAATCAGGAAGGGTTGCTGGTCACCGACGACGGCTATCAGATCGAGCCGGCCATCGCCATTCCGCAGGAAGCGGTCGACGTGTCCGTCTCCCGCGCCGGCCAGGTCCAGGTCATCCTGGACGGCGAGGCCGAGCCCCAGATCGTCGGCCAGCTGGAGATCGCCACCTTCTTCAACGAGGCGGGCCTGGAGGCCATCGGCGACAACCTGTTGCTGGAGACCGCCGCTTCGGGCCCGGCCAATGTCGGCGCGCCCGGCGACGTGGGCTTCGGGCAGCTTCTGCAGGGCTACACCGAGGCGTCCAACGTGGATGCGGTCAGCGAGATCACCGCCCTGATCGTGGCCCAGCGCGCCTATGAGATGAACTCCAAGGTCATCTCCACCGCCGATGAAATGCTCAGCGTCTCGGCCCAGGTGAAATCGTGATGAGGGCCGTTTATCACCGCCCCGCCTTCGAGGTGATGCCGCGTCGTCGCGCCCGCATCGGCGCCCTGACCGTTGCCGTGGCGGCCCTGGTCTTCGCCGTGGTCGCCGCGACCCCGGCTCTGTCCAGCCCGGTCAGCCTGACGGCCGAGCCCCTGGACGACGACGGCCGCATCACGCTCGGCGAGCTGTTCGACGGCGCCGGATCGGCCGCCTCGGTGGTGGTGGCCACGCGCGGCGGCCCCACCGCCGTTCTGGACGCCGCCCAGGTCCAGGCCGCCGCCGCCCGCGCGGGCCTGCAATGGAGCAATCCCAACGGCCTGCGCCGCATCGTGGTGCGTCAGGGATCGGCCACATCCGCCGCCGTCACCCAGGCTTCCGCGACCGCCGCCCGCCCCGGCGCGACGGTCGAGGTCCTGACCTACGCCCGCAGCCTGGCCTCGGGCGACGTGGTTCATCCAGAGGACGTGGTCTGGTCGCAGGTCCAGGCGCATCAGGCCCCCGCCGGCGGCCCGCACGACGCCGAGGCCGTCATCGGCCTGTCCGCCCGCCGCGCCTTGCGCGCCGGCGCCCCGGTTCAGTCCCGCGACCTGACCGCCCCCCAGGTGATCGCGCGCGGCGACATGGTGCAGGTGGCCTTCATCTCGGGCGGAGTCAGCCTGACCCTCACCGGCCGGGCCACGCGCAACGCCGCCCTGGGTGAGGCCGTGGTGGTCACCAACATCGACTCCGGCCGCGCCATCGACGCGGTGGCGGTCGGTCCCGGCCAGGCCGTGACCGGCCCCGCCGCGCACGCCGCCCGCGCCAATCCGCAACAGTTCGCCGCCCTGCGCTAGAGGATCCTGTCATGCGTAAAGCCCTCATCGCCGCCGTCGCCCCCCTGGCGCTTCTGGCCGCCTGCTCCACCGCCATCGAAGCCGTGCGCGGCCCCGAGCTGGCGCCCATCGGTTATCCGGCTGCGCTGGTCCCGGTGAACCAGCAGATCCTGCCCACGCCCGAAGCGCGCCCCGCCTCGGCGAACTCCATCTGGCGGGCCGGCTCGCGCACCTTCTTCGGCGACCAGCGCGCCAGGAACGTCGGCGACATCCTGACCGTGGCCATCGACATCCGCGACCGGGCCCAGACCCAGAACTCGACCCAGCGCGCGCGCTCCAACGAGATCAACTCGGGCGTCACCAACTTCTTCGGCCTGGAAGCCGAGGCGGCGGACCGGATCGGCGGCGCGTTTGATCCGTCGGCGCTGATCGGCTTCGGCGGCGGCTCCACCTCGTCCGGCTCGGGCAGCGTCAGCCGGTCGGAGAACATCAACGTCACCGTGGCCGCTGTGGTCACCGCCGTCATGCCCAACGGCAACCTGGTCATCCAGGGTCGGCAGGAAGTGCGCACCAACCGCGAGGTGCGCGAACTGACCGTCGCCGGCATCGTGCGGCCGGAAGACATCTCGTCGGCCAACATCATCCGCCACGACCAGATCGCCGAGGCCCGCATCTCCTACGGCGGCCGCGGCGACATCAGCCGGGTTCAGGGCGCCCCGGCGGCCCAGTCGCTGGTGGAGCGGTTCAATCCGTTCTGATGCTGGGCGCCAGTAAGGAGTGCTAGTGAGGGGTGCTAGTGAGCAGGGATTCCGGCCAGCCGACGCTCACAGCACTTTTCACTAGCACTCCTCACTAGCACCCCCCACCGCTCAGCTTCCGTTCATGTTGCAGCCGTCACGCTTCGACGGTCGATGAACGCGAAAAGCTGAGCCGTGAACCGTTAACGGACGGCCGCGTTGACTCGACGGAAGCGAGTTGACGTGATGCTGAAGGTTCTGATCCCCGCCGCCGCCTTGCTCGGACTGGTCGCCCTGGCGGCCCAGCCCGCAGCGTTGGGCTATGAGCGGCAGACCGACCTCCAGCCGATGGGCTGGCATCTGTATCAGGAAGAGGCCATGGCCAAGCTGGCCTATGGCGTGGCCAATTCCGATCAACTGGCCCTCATGCTCACCTGCGAACCCGGAGATCGCGGCGCGGTGGTGTATGGCGAGGTTCAGCCCGCCTCCGCGCGGCTCATGCGGGTTTCGCACGACTATGTCGAGGCCGATCCCCTGTCGATGGGCGACGCCTACGAGACCCGCATCGCGCTGAACGACGCCGCTCTGGTCCGGTTGGCCGAACGGGGCTCCATGCCGGTCGAGG
Organism: Pseudomonadota bacterium; assembly: GCA_023433585.1. GTDB lineage: Bacteria > Pseudomonadota > Alphaproteobacteria > Caulobacterales > Caulobacteraceae > Brevundimonas. Next base: position 1,451 of record JAEZCL010000258.1, on the reverse strand, counting down.
GCGCCGCCGGGGCCTTCACCCTTCCGGCCACCGCGGGGGAACAGGCGGCGGTCGCCCGATTCATCAGCTATTGCGCTTCGGGCCGGGCCTGACCACTGTCGGCTTCCGTCATCCGGCTTCAGGGGCTGAACCATGACCCTCTGGCTCATCATGGCCGCGATCCTCTCGACGCAACCCGCCGAGCGAAGCGGCTGGACCTGGTCTCTCTACGGCGCCGGCGAGGGCGCAACCGTGGTCCTGGCCAACGAGATTCCCGATACGCCCGACCTTCGCGCGACCCTGGAATGCGAACCCGGCTCGGGCGCGGCGCGGGTTTCGGTGTTCGGCGCCGAGGGCGCGGCCTCCGGCTATGTCTCGATCCGATCGGGTGCGGCGACGGCGACGTCCCAGGGCGAGGCGGACCGGGACGGCGGCGCGACCCGCCTGACCGCCTCGCTGCGGCTGGAACACCCGGTGTTCACAGCCTTCCTGACCAACGGCGAATTGACCCTGAACCAAAACGGCCAGGACTGGACGGTCCGGCTCGGCCGCCGTCATCGCGGCCTGCTGACCGATTTCGCCGTCGCCTGCGACGGATGATGACCAGAGGGGAGACGACGATGAAATTCCGCGTGATCCTGCCCATCGCAACCGGCCTGCTGGCCGCCGCCTGCGCCTCGACGGACATGGCGACGCCGCACGATCCCGGCCCGGCGGCGCCCGGCGTCCCCACGGCGTCCGCGCCCGCGCCGATCCCGAATTACGACTGGCATCTCAACCGGCACGAGAACGAGGTCAGCCTCGCCTATGGGGTGGCGGACAGCGACGACGTGCGCCTCAGCCTGCACTGTCTTGCGGGGGTGCGGACGGTGACGCTGCACAAGGATGTGGAGGACGGCGCGCCGTCGGTCATCCATCTGGAATCCGGTGGCGAGACCGAACGCTTTCCGGCCCAGGGCGAGGAATCGCTGCTGACCGGCGGCGTCATCCTGACGGCCGAGGCCGATGCGGATCATCCGGTGTTCCAGCGGTTCCGCCGCCTGGGCTGGGTCGCCTCCTGGGTCGGCGAGCGCCGCGAACCCTATGCGGCTCATCCCGGCTCCGAAACCGCCGTCGAAGGCTTCTTCTCCGCCTGCGGCTGACCGTCTCCTCCCCACCTCGTGGGGAGGGGGACCGCGCGGGCGCCTCAGCCCGCGTGGTGGAGGGGGCGGCGCCGACGCAAAGGGATTGGCGGGCCGTCGCTCAGATACTGCGCCGCCCCCTCCGTCACGGGCGCTGAGTCGCGCCCGCGCCACCTCCCCATCTCAAGGGATGGGGAGGAAATTTCCCTCTACCCCACCGCGCCCACACAGCCCTCCGGGCCGCCCGGCGCGATGCGCGCGGCGGTCAGGGCCAGGGACCAGCCATGGTGGGTGTGCAAGCCCCAGCGGCGCGCACCCGCGCCGTCGCCTGCGTCGCCGCCGGCCGTGACC
>JAEZCL010000221.1 GCA_023433585.1 Pseudomonadota bacterium | reverse complement strand
GCCGCGTGCAGGGCGGGGCCGTGGTCGCGCAGCCATTTGCGGAACGGGCGGTGGTCGCCCACCAGGGAATGCACCACCGACCAGTAGGCCGGGCTGTGGTCGGCGTGGACCAGGTGCGCCACCTCGTGGGCGGCCAGATAATCCAGCACCTCGGGCGGGGCCATGATGACGCGCCAGGAATAGCGGATCGAGCGATTGTGCGGGCTGCATGAGCCCCAGCGCGAGGCCGGATCGCCGATGCTGACCCGCACGGGCTTCAGACCGAGGTTTCGCAGGTGGATGTCGGTGCGGGCGACCAGGGCCTTCTTCGCCTCGGCGCGCAGCAGGCGTTCGACCCGGCGGTGGAAGGCGTCTCCCTCCCCGCCCGAAACGATGGCCGGGCCGTCCGGGTGGTCGGGCGCCAGGCGCGCGGCGGCGGCGTTTCCTGACGCGATCAGGCGGACGGAGCGGCCCTGGAACAGGATCTCTCCGCCGGGCGCGAAGGGGGCGCCGTCGGGGCGTTTCGCCAGATGCTCGGCGATCCAGGCCCGGCGGCTGAGGGCGAAGTCGATGGCCTGGGGGATGGCGCGCTCGCTGGGGGCGGTGACCACCGCCTCGCCCGCCCGGGCGTCGATGCGGACCGAGACCCGCCGCGCCCGCCGGTTCACCGACAGGCGAAGCGGCAGGCCCTCGACTTCAAGCTTTTCGCCGTGCCTTGGGCGCGGTTTTGCGAACAACGCGGGCCTCGTTATCGGCGATGAAGTCGCGGGCGCGGGTGTAGATCTCGTCCCGGAAACGCCTGCCGTTGAAGACCCCGTAGTGCCCCACCTCCGGCTGGACGTAAAGCAGGCGCTGATCGTCGGGAATGTTGGGGCACAGGGTGTGGGCCGCCTGGGTCTGGCCGACGCCGGAGATGTCGTCGTTCTCGCCCTCCACCGTCATCAGGCCGATGTCGGTGACGGCCTCCAGCCTGACCGGTCGGTCCCGGTGGCGCAACAGGCCGCGCGGCAAGAGATGGTTCTGGAACACGATGTCGATGGTCTGGAGATAGAACTCCTCGGTCAGGTCCAGCACCGACAGATATTCGTCGTAGAACGCCTGGTGCTTCTGGATGCTGTCGCCGTCGCCCGCGACCAGATGGTCGAAATAGCGGCGATGGGCGTCCATGTGCCGTTCCTCGTTCATGGACATGAAGGAATAGAGCTGCACGAAGCCCGGATAGACCCGCCGCCCCGCGCCCGGATAGGGCAGGGGCACGGTGTGGATCATGTTGGAGCGGAACCAGGCGAAGGGCTTGTCCTCGGCCAGTTGGTTGGTGACCGTGGGCGACAGGCGCGCGTCGATGGGCGAGCCCATGTGGATCATGCTGGCCGGACGGGCCGGATCCTCGTCCTCGGCCATCAGGGCGGCGGCGGCCAGCACCGGCGGGCCGGGCTGGCACACGGCCACCACATGGGCGCGCGGGCCGATTGCGCCCAGCATGGCGCGGATGTGGTCGATGTAGTCGAAGAAGTCGAAGCGGCCCTCCAGCATCGGGACCTGGCGCGCGTTGGCCCAGTCCGCGACATGGACGTCGTAGTCCTGAAGGAAGGTCTCCACCGTGCCGCGCAGCAGGGTGGCGTAGTGGCCCGACAGGGGCGCCACGATCATCACTGTGGGCGCCTTGACCGGCTTTCCGGCGCGCTTCAGGTCGCTTTCGTTGCGGGTGAAGCGGATCAGGCGGCACCAGGGCGAGGACCACACCACCTCCTGCACCGTGCGCACCGGATGGCCGTCCACATTGACCACCTCCAGGCCCCAGTCCGGCTTGCCGTAACGTCGCGTCAGGCTCTCGAACAGTTCGGCCGAGGCGTAGGCCGTGCGCCCGATGGCCGTCTGGGCGGCCGGATTGAAGGGCGAGGACCAGAATTCCCGCATCATCTGCGCCCCCAGGCGCATGGGGGCGGCGGACTGATAGGCGAGTTCGTGAAGGGTGTAGAGCATGGACCCTGTTCATGGCGGCCGTCACGGCCTGACGGTCGAGCGGAGCATGAAACGCGCTGCACTGCAAAAAGATTATCGGTGATAACGAACCTTCTCCCTCCCCTTCATGGGGAGGGGGCTGAGCCGCAGGCGAAGCGGGTGGGGAGGGCAAGGCGAGACAGCGCGCTCAAGCAGCGAGCGTCCGCGACGCGAGCGGTAGCGCTCTAAGAAAGCCCTCGTCGCCGAGCCCTCCCCACCCGGCCGTCGCTTCGCGCCGGCCCCCCTCCCCATGAAGGGGAGGGAGAGGGTGACAACTCACGCCTGGCGGAAGCCCAGGACGTCCTGCATGCCGTAGAGGCCGGGGGGGCGGGACTTGATCCAGACGGCGGCGGCGACGGCGCCCTTGGCGAACAGGGACCGGTCGATGGCCGAGTGGCTGAGGGTCAGAACCTCGTCATCCGAGGCGAACATGACCGTATGCTCGCCGATGATGCCGCCCGCGCGCAGGGCGGAAAAGCCGATGGAGCCGGGTCTGCGTTCGCCGGTCAGACCATCGCGGGCCGGGACGCGCAGGTCCGAAAGCGCGGCGTGACGGCCGTCGGCGGCGGCCTCGCCCAGCATCAGGGCGGTGCCGGAGGGGGCGTCGACCTTGTTCCGGTGATGGCTTTCCAGCACCTCGATGTCCCAGTCTGCGGCGTCCAGCCGCGCGGCGGCGCGCTCCACCAGTCCCACCAGGATATTGACGCCCAGCGAGAAATTGCCGCTGCGCACGATGGCGACCTTTTCGGCGGCCGCTGTGATCTCGGCTTCTTGGTCGTCTGTCAGCCCGGTGGAGCCGATGACCAGGGCCGGGCCGCCCCGCTCGGCTGCGCGCCGGGCCAGCTTCACAGAGGCGTCGGGGGTGGAGAAGTCGATGACCACGTCGCACAGGCTGAGGTCCGGCGTCTCGCCCCGGTCGAATCGGGCGGCTACCACCAGATCCTCACGCGCGTCCAGCACCTGTCCGACAGACCGGCCCATCCGCCCCCGGGCGCCGGAGACGCCCACGTGGATCACGCTGCTCAAGCCGCGCTTTCCTTCTTGGAGGAATCGTCTTCGCCGCCGGTGATCTCGCTCCAGAACCGTTTGGCCTTGGAGGCGAATCCAGAGTTGCGCGGGTTCTGGGCGTCGCCGCTGCATTCGGCCAGCTCATGCAGGAGTTCCTTCTGACGCGGAGTCAGGTTCTGGGGCGTCTCCACGAACAGCTCCACCACCAGGTCGCCGCGTCCGCGCCCGTCCAGGCGGGGCATCCCCTTGCCCTTGATGCGCACGGTCTTGCCGGTCTCGGCGCCTTCGGGAACCTTGACCGAGGCGCGGCACTGGCCGTCGCAGGCCTCGGACACCAGGCACGGCGCCTCGATCTCGCCGCCGAGCGCCGCCACGGTCATGGGCACGGGCACGCTGACCAGCAGGTCCAGATTGTCCCGCTCGAACAGTTCGTGAGGCTTGACCGACAGGAAGACATAGAGGTCGCCGCGCGGCCCGCCGTTCAGGCCCGCGTCGCCCTCGCCCGCCAGGCGGATGCGCGAGCCGTCGTCCACGCCCGCCGGAATCTTGAGCGAAAGGGTGCGGTTCTTGCGCACCTGGCCGTGGCCGTGGCAGGCGCCGCAGCGTTCCTTGACCACCTTGCCCTGGCCGCCGCAGTGGGGGCAGGTGCGCTCCACCGCGAAAAAGCCGTTGGCCTGGCGGATGCGGCCGGCCCCGCCGCAGGTGGCGCAGGCGACGGGCGAAGTGCCCGCCTTGGCGCCCGAGCCGTTGCAGGTTTCGCAGGCGGCGGTGGTGGGCACGGTGACCTCCACGTCCACCCCCCGGTAAGCCTGCTCCAGGGTGATCTCCAGGTCGTGGCGCAGGTCCGAACCGCGCCGGGGACCGCCCTGGGGTCCGCGCCCGCGCCCGCCGAACACGTCGCCGAACGCCTCGCCGAAGACTTCCGAGAAGATGTCGTTGATGTCGTGGAAGCCCGCGCCGCCGCGTCCGAACGGCCCGGCGCCGCCCGCGCCGCCGCCCCCCCCGGCGGGGCCGAAGCGGTCGTAGGCCGCGCGCTTCTGGTCGTCCGACAGGACGCCGTAGGCTTCGGAGATTTCCTTGAACTTGGCCGCCGAATCCTCGCAACCGCCGTTGCGGTCGGGATGATGCTGCATGGCCAGCTTGCGATAGGCCGCCTTGAGGCCCGCCGCGTCGACGGTCCGTTCGACGCCCAGGATTTCGTAGTAGTCACGCGCCATTTCGGCGTACCCGATTCCTTGTTTCGCCCCACCGGGCCGGGAGCCCGGCGCCGTCGTCATGTGTCAGATGGTGTGCGCCCCGGCGGATGCAATGTCCGCATGCGGTTCAGGGGTATCGCCATCCGGGTTCGGAAAAAAGCCCCGCTCGTCTCTATGGGGAAGCCAGCGGGGCTTTGGTCGGTCAGACCGCCGATCAGGCGCTCTTCTTGTCGTCGGAGTCCGAGACTTCCTCGAACTCGGCGTCCACCACGCCGTCGTCGGCGGGTTGTTCGGTCCCGGCGTCGTCGGCGCCTTCACCCGAGCCCTGCTGGGCCGCGTACATGGCCTCGCCCAGTTTCATGGACGCCTGGACCAGGGTCTGGGTCTTGGCCTTGATGTCCTCGGCGTCCTCACCCTCGCGGGCGGACTTGAGATCGGCCAGGGCCGTCTCGATGGCGGCCTTGTCCTCGGCCGAGACCTTGTCGCCGTGTTCGGACATGGCCTTTTCGGTGGAATGGATCAGGCTGTCGGCGCCGTTCTGGGCCTCGACCAGTTCCTTGCGCGACTTGTCGGCGGCGGCGTTGGCTTCGGCCTCCTTGACCATCTTGTCGATGTCCTCGTCCGACAGGCCGCCGTTGGCCTGGATGCGGATGGACTGTTCCTTGTTGGTGGCCTTGTCCTTGGCGCCGACGTTGACGATGCCGTTGGCGTCGATGTCGAAGGTCACCTCGATCTGGGGCATGCCGCGCGGGGCGGGGGGAATGCCCATCAGGTCGAACTGGCCCAGGATCTTGTTGTCCGCCGCCATGGGGCGCTCGCCCTGGAACACGCGGATGGTCACGGCCGACTGGTTGTCGTCGGCGGTCGAGAACACCTGAGACTTCTTGGTGGGGATGGTGGTGTTGCGCTCGATCAGCGGGGTGAACACGCCGCCCAGGGTCTCGATGCCCAGGGTCAGGGGCGTCACGTCCAGCAGCAGCACATCCTTGACGTCGCCTTGCAGCACGCCGGCCTGAACGGCGGCGCCCAGAGCCACGACCTCGTCCGGGTTCACGCCCTTGTGCGGCTCCTTGCCGAAGAAGGCCTTCACCGCCTCCTGCACCTTGGGCATGCGGGTCATGCCGCCGACCAGGATCACTTCGTCGATGTCGGCGGGCTTGAGGCCCGCGTCCTTCAGGGCCTTCTGGCACGGCTCGATGCTGCGCTGGATCAGGTCGTCGACCAGGGCTTCCAGCTTGGCGCGCGACAGCTTGATGTTCAGGTGCAGCGGCCCGGACTGGTTCATGGTGATGAAGGGCAGGTTCACCTCGTATTGCGAGGTGGACGACAATTCCTTCTTGGCCTTTTCGGCCTCTTCCTTCAGGCGCTGCAGGGCCAGTTTGTCCTGGCGCAGGTCGATGGAGTTCTCCTTGTTGAACTCATCGGCCAGATAGTCGACCAGGCGCAGGTCGAAGTCCTCGCCGCCCAGGAAGGTGTCGCCGTTGGTGGCCTTCACCTCGAACACCCCGTCGCCGATCTCCAGGATCGAGACGTCGAAGGTGCCGCCGCCCAGGTCATAGACGGCGATCTTCTGCCCGTCGTGCTTGTCCAGGCCGTAAGCCAGGGCGGCCGCAGTCGGTTCGTTGATGATGCGCAGGACTTCCAGCCCGGCGATCTTGCCCGCGTCCTTGGTGGCCTGGCGCTGGGCGTCGTTGAAATAGGCCGGGACGGTGATGACCGCCTTCTCGACCTTCTCGCCCAGGAAAGCCTCGGCGGATTCCTTCATCTTCTGAAGCGTGAAGGCCGAGACCTGCTGGGGCGAATAGTCCTTGTCATGGGCGCGCACCCAGGCGTCGCCGGTCGGCCCCTTGACGATCTCATAGGGCACCATGCCCTTGTCCTTGGCCACCACCGGGTCGTCATAGTTGCGGCCGATCAGGCGCTTGATGGCGAACAGGGTGTTCTCAGGATTGGTGACCGCCTGGCGCTTGGCCGGCTGGCCCACCAGGGAAGTTCCGTCGTCCTGGATGGCCACCACCGACGGGGTGGTGCGATTGCCCTCGGCGTTCTCGATGACCTTGGGGTTCTTGCCGTCCATGACCGCGACGCACGAGTTGGTGGTGCCGAGGTCGATGCCGATGATCTTGCTCATGGGCCTTTATCTTCTCTCCGTTTCGGCGGGCGATGCGGCGGCCCGATGTTTCGGCGCCGCGCGTGACCGCCCCCAGGGTTTGCCTGCCTCATGCCCGAGGGCTTCGGGCGGTTGGCGTCCATAAGCGAACAATCCCCCCAAAGGAATAGGGTCTTGTGCGCATCCGGGACGGATATGGGCGCCGCGCCGGGGGACGCAAGGGCGTCAACGGCCCCGAATCCCCGGCCTGACGGCGCCGTCAGGCTCCGTCATCGTCCGTCAGAGGCGCCGCGCCGCGCGCCGGGCCAGCATGTCCGGACCGGCCGATCCGCGCCGGGTCACAGGGGAGGTCTCCCATGCACAACCGCAACACCATCGCCCGGCGCGCCCTCGTCGCCGCAGCGGCCGTTCTTCTCGCCGCGACCGGCCTCGACCTGGGCGCGGCCGCCGCTCAGTCGCGCGACGGCGTCGACCGGCGGGTCCGCATCCACAACCAGACCGGCTGGACCATGACGCGCTTCTACGCCTCGCGCGCCTCGACCTCGAGCTGGGAAGAGGACATCCTGGGCCGCCGCGTCATGCGCAACGGCCAGTCCTGGCTGGTCAACATCGACGACGGGACGCGGTCCTGCATCTATGATTTCCGCGCCGAGTTCTCCAACGGTCAGGTTCTTCAGCGTTTTGGCGTCAACGTCTGCCGCATCACCGACTACCGCTACACCCGCTGACGGGCTGGAGGGCTTCCACCTGTGGCCGGGGCGGCTGACGCCTAGCGAGCAACGGGCGCTGGCGGACGCGGTGCTCGGCCTTCTGGAGGCCGCTCCGCCCTATCGGCCCATGACGCCGGGCGGGCGGCCGTTCTCGGTGCGGATGAGCAACCTGGGGCCGCTGGGCTGGGTTTCGGACCGGAGCGGCTATCGCTATCAGGCGCTGCATCCGGGCACGGGCCGGCCATGGCCGGCGATCCCGCAACCGCTGCTGGACCTGTGGGGCGAACTGACCGGCTGGCCCGCGCCGCCCGACGCCTGCCTGGTGAACCTCTATGACCCGGGCGCGCGCATGGGCCTGCACCAGGACCGGGACGAGGCGGACCTCACGGCGCCCGTGCTGTCGGTGTCGCTGGGGGACACCGCGGTGTTCCGTGTCGCTCCGGCCCAGGGCGGCCCCAGCCGCGCGGTCCGGCTGGCCTCGGGCGACGTCTGCATGCTGTCGGGCCCGGCGCGTCTGGCGCGGCACGGGATCGACCGGGTGCTGGGCGGCTCCTCGGCCCTGCTGCCCAGCGGGGGGCGCATGAACCTGACCCTGCGCCGGGCGACGCGATCACCCCAGTCGTGACTCGACCTCGCGGCACGGGGGCGTCACAGTCGGTTCCGGAATCCATGATCGACAGGCGGAGCCTCGACATGACGCATCTGATCCGGCCCGAAGGCCCCCTGTCCGGGGATTTCAACGTCAGCCGCCGATTGCTGGGCGGGCTTCTGTTCGCCGGCTACGCCACGGCCGCCGTGTCGCGGTCGGCCGAGCCGGTGGTCACCGACGACCAGGGCCTGGCGACCGAAACCGTGACCTATGCGGCCCCGGACGGGTTCGACCTGCCCGCCTATGTGGCCCGGCCCGAAGGCGAGGGCCCGTTTCCGCTGGTGATCGTCGTCTCCGAGATCTTCGGGGTCCACGCCTATATTCAGGACGTCTGCCGGCGCCTGGCGCACGAAGGCTATGCGGCCGTCGCCCCGGCCTTCTTCAACCGCGTCGAGGATCCCGCCCCGCTGTCGGACATGGCGCGGGTTCAGGCGATCGTGGCCGAGGCCGGATACGAGCAGGTCATGGGCGACGTGGCGGCGACACTGGACTGGCTGAGCGGCCAGATCTGGGCCGACAGCGATCGGGTGGGGATCACCGGCTTCTGCTGGGGCGGCAAGGTGGTGTGGCAGGCGGTCGCCCGCTTCGCCGCCTTCGATGCGGGCGTGGCCTGGTACGGCCGCCTGGCGCCGGGCGAGGGGGCGTCGGCCGGCGCTCCCTGGCCGGTGGACCTGGCCGCCGACCTCAGGGCGCCGGTGCTGGGACTTTACGGCGAAGAGGATCGGGGCATACCGCTGTCGTCGGTCCAGGCCATGCGCGAGGCCCTGGCCCGGGCGGGCCGGACCGACAGCGAGATCATCGTCTATCCGGGCGCGGGCCACGCCTTCCATGCGGATTATCGGCCCAGCTATCAGGCCGAGGCGGCGCGGGACGGCTGGATGCGCCTGCTCGATCATTTTCAAAGCCGCCTGGGCGTAACCTCGGCTTAAGGCCGACAAGGCTTCAACAGACGCATCACTGGGGGGAGATCATGTCCATGACCATCGGGCGGCGCCTGAAGCCCATGCTGCTTTTCCTGGCCATGACGGCCCTGGCCTCGCCCCTGGCCGCGTGCGGAGGCGGCGGCGGAGGCGGCGGGGGAATCGTCACGCCTCCGCCCCCTCCGCCTCCACCTCCGCCGCCTCCCCCCCCGCCGCCGCCGCCCCCTCCTGATCCGAACAGCGCGGAGTATCTGCGCAACTACGGCCTGACGAACATCGGCGCGATCCATGCTTTCACGGCCGGCGCCACGGGCGACGGCATCACGGTGGCGGTGGTGGACACCGGCATCGACTTCGCCAACGAGGATCTACGGGACAACATCTCTCCGCAGTCCACCGACATCGTCCTCGGCCGCGACACGCCGACCGGGGACGATGACCACGGCACCCTGGTCTCGGGCGTCATCGGCGCGGCCTTCAACGATTTCGGCTCGATCGGGGTGGCCTATGAATCCACCATCCTGTCGATCCGCGCCGACGTCAGCGACTGTTCCGATCCGGATGACGACGTCTGCTTCAAGTCGTCCGACCTGGCCAGGGCCCTGGATTACGCGGTGGCCAACGGCGCGAAGATCATCAATCTGTCACTGGGCGGCGAAGGCTCCATGGGCGCGGCGTTCGAGGCGGCCCTGCTGCGCGCCATAAACGCGGGCGTGGTGATCGCCGCAGCCGCCGGCAACGAAGGTGAAGCCTCGCCGGAATGGCCCGGCCGCTATGCGTCGGACCCCCGCTTCCTCGGCGGCGTGATCGTGGTCGGATCGACCAACGACGTGAATGTCATATCGAGCTTTTCGAACCGGGCGGGCGTTTCGGCCAACCACTATATCGTCGCGCCCGGCGAAGGGGTGGTGACGGGGTGCAGCGGAACCAGCTGCTGGCGCGTCAACGGCACCTCCTTCGCCTCGCCGCACGCGGCGGGCGCCCTGGCCCTGCTGCTTCACGCCTTCCCTAATCTGACGGGGCTGGAGGCCATCCAGATCCTGCTGGAGAGCGCGGCGGACCTGGGCGATCCGGGCGTGGACCAGACCTACGGCCGGGGGCTGCTGGATATCGCCGCCGCGTTCCAGCCCCTGGGATCCGCCAGCACGCCCACGGCCGACGGCGACCGTGTCGAGATCGCGCTGGAGCCCGGCGCCCACATCGGCGCGGCCTTCGGCGACGCCCTGATGAACCAGCCGGGCCTGGCCACCATCGCCTATGACAAGTACGAGCGGCTGTTCCGTGTGGACATGGGCTCGGCCTGGCCCACGGCGCCGCGCCGCAGCTTCCAGCCCGCCAGCTCCGTCGCCAGCCGCGCCACGCGCCTGAACATCGACGGCCCGGCGGGCATGCGGATCAATCTGGCCGCCTCGGCCGACGTCAGGGAGCCCGATCCGGTCGGGCGCCGCTTCACCCCCTCCGAAGGGCCATGGATGGGCCATGAGGACCGGCAGGAGATCATGCTGGGCGTCCAGGCCGGGCGGCTGTCGCTGAACGCCTGGAGCGGTCAGGGCGGCGCCCGCGCGCCGTTCCGCACCGGCGCCGGGGACGGCTTCGCCGCCCTGACCCAGGCGGACCGGGCCATGCGCGGGGCCATGACCTTCGGCCGCTTCGCCGTCTCGGCCGAAACCGGCGTGGGCGACCGGCGCATGATGTTCCGTCCGGTGGAGGAGGACGCCGCATCCTATGCCCGGGCGGGGGCGAGCTGGACCGGTGAACGGCTGAGGCTGAACCTGGCCGGCGGGGCGCTGGACGAGCGGCTGGCGCCGCTGGGCGGCTTCCTGCCTGCGGAATCGCCCTACGCCCTGCCGTCGCGGACGCGCTTCGTCTCGGCGGGCTGGGGGTGGCGCGTGCGGGACGGCCTTGACCTGTGGGGCGAGGGCGGCGTCGGCCGCACCCAGATGGACGGCCTGATGCTGCAGCTGGACGGCGAGGCGCTGTCCTCGACCTGGCGGCTGGGCGCCACGACGACCTGCCTGCGTCTCGGCCTGGGCTGCCGCAGCCTGTCACTGGAGTTGTCCCAGCCGTTGCGCATCGAAAGCGGAACCTTCGGCGTCCTTTTGGCCGACGTGCCCGAGGAATATTTCGACCCCGTCACCTTCTCGCGCCGCACCTTCTCGGCCAGTCCCAGCGGCCGCCAGATGGACCTGTCGCTGCGCAGCCTGCACACCCTGCCGGGCGGCTCGGCCCTGCAACTGGAGGCCACGGTGATCCGTCACGAGACGCATCGGCGCGAGGCGGGTCTGGGCTATGCGCTGATGGCCGGCTGGCGGCGAGGGTTCTGAGGGCGGAGCCCCTCCGCCTACACCTTGGCGTCCAGCCGGGAGCCGGGCTCCTGCGAGCCGCCGCCCGCGCCGCCGCCCGAGCCGCGCGCGGCGACCACCACCATGGCCGGACGCACGACGCGGCCGAACAGGGCGTAGCCCGGCTGCATGGTCTGGATCACCAGGCCTGCGGCCACCGTGTCGGACGGCTGCTCCATCATGGCGTCGTGCAGGTTAGGGTCGAACTTCTCGCCCGATTCAGGCGCCACGCGCACCAGCCCGTTGTTCTCGAAGGCCGTCAGCAGCGACTTTTCGATCATCTCCAGCCCCGTGACCAGACCGCCGACGGCCGGGTCGGCGACGTCCTTGGGGGCCGCCTGAAGCGCGCGGGCCAGATTGTCGGCCACGCCCAGAAGGTCGCGGCTGAAGCGCTGGATGGCGTAGGCGCGGGCGTCGTTCATCTCGCGCTCGGCCCGACGGCGGGTGTTGTCCGCCTCGGCCGCCGCGCGCAGGGCGCGGTCCTTCCATTCATCGCGCTCGTTGATGAGGGCGTCCACGGGGCCGAGGTCGTCCTCATGGGCGAACCCGCCCTCGGGATCGGCGTCCAGCCCCGCCTCGGCGTTGAGTTCGGCGTCTTCCCGCTCTTCGGCGGCGTCGTTGTTGTAAGGCGTGTCGCTCACGTTTCCTGTCCGTCCAGCATCCGGCCGAGCACCCGCGCGGTGTAGTCCACCAACGGAATGACCCGGGCATAGTTCAACCTGGCGGGTCCGATGACGCCGATGGCGCCCAGAACCCGCTGTCGGCCCGACATATAGGGCGCCGCGATCACGGCGGAACCCGAAAGTGAGAACAGACGTGTTTCCGCGCCGATGAATATGCGCACGCCCTGGGCGCTGGACACCCCGTCCAGCAGGCCGATCAGCTGCTCTTTCTGCTCCAGGTCGTCGAACAGCACCCGCACCCGCTCCAGGTCCTCCAGCGCGTCCCGGTCCTGAAGCAGGTTGGCCCGGCCGCGCACGATCAGGGCGCGCTCCCGGCCTGAACCGCCGGACCAGGCCGCCAGGCCGTCCTCGACCAGACGGGCGGCGGCGGCGTCCAGTTCGCGGCGGGCCGCCTGAAGTTCGCCGCTCATCTCGTGGCGAGTCTCATGCAGGGGCCGGCCCTTCAGCCGCGCATTGAGGAAGTTGGAGGCTTCCTGAAGGGTGGACGGGGTGACGCCGGCCGTCAGCGGCATCAGCCGGTTCTCCACCGTGCCGTCCTCGGCCACCAGCACGGCCAGGGCCTGATCCTGGCCCAGCGCCACGAACTCCACATGTTTGACGCCGGTCTCGCGCACCGGGCTGGCCACCACGCCCGCGCCGCCCGCGAGGCCGGACAGGAGGGATGACGCCGCATCCAGGGCCTCGTCGAAATTCCTGCCGCGTCCCGCCAGCCGCGCGTCGATCTCGCGCCGCTCCTCGCGACTGACGTCCCCGACCTCCAGCAGGCCGTCCACGAACAGGCGCAGGCCCGCGTGGGTCGGAACCCGTCCGGCCGAGGCGTGCGGCGAATGCAGCAGTCCCGCCAGGGTCAGGTCGTGCATGGTGTTGCGGATGGAGGCGGGCGACAGGGACACGCCGGTCAGGGACAGGGTGCGCGACCCCACCGGTTCGCCGGTCTCCAGATAGCTCTCCACGATGCGGCGGAAGATGTCGCGCGCCCGTTCATCGAGGGCGCCCAGGGGGGCGGACGGCCCGAACAGGCTCATGATCGCGCGCCCCGTTCGTTCCAGACGGCCGAAAGCGCCGCGTCGGCCGAGGCGGCGGGACGCAGGCGGACCGATTTCATGGCGTCAGGACGGGACAGGCTCACGCTTTCAGGATAAGCACCCCGGCGACCAGTTCCAATACGCCCGAGAAAACCATGCGCCCTTCCGAACGCACGCCCGAACAACTCCGACCCGTGACCCTGGAAATGGGCGTCAACCGCTATGCCGAAGGGTCGTGCCTGGTCGCCTTCGGCCATACCCGGGTGCTCGTGACGGCCTCGGTCGAGGACAGCCTGCCGCCGTGGCTGCGCGGCAAGGGCCAGGGCTGGGTCACCGCCGAATACGGCATGCTGCCTCGAGCCACCCACACGCGCGGACGGCGCGAGGCGGCGGCGGGCAAGCAGTCGGGCCGCACCCAGGAGATCCAGCGCCTGATCGGCCGGTCCCTGCGCGCGGTGGTGGACCTGAAGGCCCTGGGCGAGCGCCAGGTGCTGATCGACTGCGACGTGATTCAGGCGGACGGCGGCACCCGCACCGCCGCCATCACCGGCGCCTGGGTCGCCATGGCCTCGGCCCTGAACTACCTGAAGGACGAGGGTGTGCTGAAGGCCGATCCGATCTTGGACCAGGTGGCGGCGGTGTCCTGCGGCGTGTTCAAGGACGTCCCAGTGCTGGACCTGGATTACGAGGAGGATTCCTCGGCCGAGGCGGATTCCAACTTCGTCCTGACCGGCGCGGGCGATATCGTGGAGATCCAGGCCACCGGCGAAAAGCGCGGCTTCACCCGCGCCGAGTTCGACCGCCTGTTCGGCCTGGCCGAGGCGGGATGCGCCGAACTGTTCGCCTTGCAAAGGGCCGCGCTGGAGCGATGACCGGCGCCTTCGCCCCGGATGCGGCGTTTCAGGCGGGTTCGGTGTTCGCCGCCGACTGGCCCCTGTGCCATGTCCGGCTTCAGGACGACGCGCGCTTTCCCTGGCTGATCCTGATCCCCCGTGTGGCGGGGGCGGTGGAGCTGGACGACCTGACGGCGGATCAGCGGGCCGTGCTGATAGAAGAGACGGTGCGCGCCGGGCGCCTGGCGCGCGATCTCGGCGCCCGGGCCGGACGACCTGTGGGCAAGCTGAATATCGCCGCCATCGGCAATGTCACGGCTCAGCTTCACCTGCATGTGGTCGGCCGGCGCCGCGCCGACGGCCTGTGGCCCGATCCGGTCTGGGGGCGCGGCCCGGCCGTCTCCTATGAACCTGTGGCCATGCAGGCGGCGCTTGAGGCGATCCGCGCCGCCTGAAGGATCAATGCCCGTCGCCGGCGTAAGGCGCCGAGGCGCCCACATTGATGAAGCCGTTCGTCGCCTCGCCCAGGCCGACGATGATGAACTGGATCGCCAGGGCGCACAGGATCAGGCCCAGCACCCGCACCACGATGGCCATGCCCACTTCTCCCAGAATGCGGCTGATCAGCCCCGAGACCGAGAAACAGGCGAAGGTCACCGCCGACACCGCCAGGATGGCCGCCATGCCCGCGCCCCAGCCCGCCGGGCCGATGCGGCTCGCCTCACCCGCCTGGATGATGACGGCCGAGATGGCGCCGGGCCCGATCAGCAGCGGAATGGCGATGGGCACCACCAGCCGCTGGAACCGCCGCCGCGCATAGCCGCGCACGTCGCCCGGATCGTTGGACGGGTCCACGTCGGAAAAGGTCTTGAGGAAATCGTCCCGGGTCATGTCCAGGCCCAGGAACAGCAGCAGGATGCCCCCCGCGATGCGGAACGCCGCCAGCGAGATGCCGAAGAATTCCAGCAGCGCCAGGCCGGTGAGGAAGAAGAAGGTCAGGAACCCGATCATGGTCAGGGCGATCAGGCCGCTGACGCCGCGCCTCTGCGCCGCCGTGGCGCCCATGGTGGCGGCCGCGAAGATCGGCACATTGCCGATGGGATCGGCCAGGGCGAACAGCGCCACGAAAAGATTGACCCCGAGATCGACGGCGTTCATGACCGCACCTTAGCCGGAAAATGGAATTCGCCCCCGCGTCGCGCCTCTATCCACCCCGGCGCGGGTTTTCGCAACCCGTGTTCCTCGGAGACGC
Organism: Pseudomonadota bacterium; assembly: GCA_023433585.1. Lineage (GTDB taxonomy): Bacteria > Pseudomonadota > Alphaproteobacteria > Caulobacterales > Caulobacteraceae > Brevundimonas. The sequence continues at coordinate 542 of JAEZCL010000221.1, read as the reverse complement.
CCGCCCATGTCCGATCCCCGCCTCATCTGCGCCCTGGACCTGCCCACGGCCGACGAGGCCCGCGCCCTGACCGAGCGGCTGGGGGACGCGGTGTCATTCTACAAGGTCGGCCTTCAGCTGTTCGCCACGGACGGCATGGCCCTGGCCCGCGAGCTGAAGGCGGTGGGCAAACAGGTGTTCCTGGACTGGAAGCTGCACGACATCGGCGCGACGGTGGAGAAGGCCGCCGCCGCCCTGGCGCATTCCGGCTGCGACCTGGTCACCGTCCACGCCCGGCCCCAGGTGATGGCGGCGGCCCGCAAGGGCGCGGCGGGATCGGGTCTGAAGGTGCTGGGCGTCACCGTCCTGACCAGCCTGACCGACGCGGACCTGGCCGCCGACGATCACAGCCTGTTGGCCGCCGATCTGGTGGCGCTCAGGGTGCGCCAGGCGCTGGACGCGGGGATCGACGGGGTGGTGTCCAGCCCGCATGAGGCGGCGGCCGTGCGCGAACTGGCCCTGGCGGCGGGCCGTCCGGACTTCCTGATCGTGACGCCGGGCGT